>JARKQH010000002.1 GCA_029974925.1 Verrucomicrobiota bacterium | reverse complement strand
TGCAGCGTCGAAATGTGTCCATGGCGCACGTTCTTCTCATGCACCGAATCCAGCGACGCCTGCTTCAGCGGAAACGCCACCTCAATCAATCTCGGTTTGTCAGTCATAAAGTTATCTCCCGCCAATCACGCGAATAGACGCGAATGAAAAGGAGTGAGTTGGCATTCCTGGGAATTGTGCCGAGGGTGTCTGCATAAAGCAGAGCAACCCGGTCTCGATATTCGTCTTCATTGGTGTCATTCGCGGGCTTTTTCCGCGTCTTCTGCGTTTTCTGCGGGCCATTCATTTTCGTGTCATTCGCGTGTTTCGCGGGCAGCTCATGGTGCTCCCCAGCTTGGGGGCTTGTGAAATGTCCCGTTTGCATCCGTCAGCGTGGCCGGAAATTGCGCCGCCACCAATTGCGCCCAGGTCACCCCATTCTGATAGAAGGAGGCCGCTTGCTGCAACCCTGCGTTCTTGCGGGGCGGACGGCGGTTCGGCCCGGAAAGGCGTTGCGGATTGAGAACTCCCACCGGCTCTTTCAACTCCTCCCTCACCATGCGGATGGGGGTCACCAGGTCGGAATCACCCGACATGACGATGGCACAATCGTAACGGTTGAGAAAACCGTCCATGAGCAGATGCGCCGCAAGGTTCACGTCCGACCCCTTCTCGTCGGTCTTATAGACCTCGATGGTATTGGGCGGCGGTGATACGACCGCCGCCCGCACCTTGCGCGTGCGGAAATCTCCCTCGATGATGCTGAGGTTGGGCAATGTTTTCAACGCGCGCCAGAAAACCATCTGCCGTTGCGGCTGTCCGGCATTATGGGGAAGGGCGCGGACCCGCGCCGTGAAGTATTTCGTGCCAATGATGTTGTTTCGAGGAAAGGCCCGTGTCACCAACGCCACGGGGTTCAGCCAGCGCAGGGGGGTGTCCTTGACGGCGATGTGGTAGAGGTTGAAACCGTCAATGTAGAGCATGGTCTTCACGCGGCGGCCTCCCCTCGTCCGCAGAAGCCCCTAAAAAATGCAAGGGCAGCTTCCGAGGAAGCTGCCCCGCGTCCTGCCGTCGAAACGGACAGGAGAGATGTGGAGATAATAAACACCATCCCGGCCCGGTTCGTCAACCATGCAATTTGCGCCCCGCTTCCAACGCCTTCATTCGCTGTGGTTTGCATCTCAGATGGTTGTGTGCTTCGCGTTCTTCGCGGGCATCCCTTCTGCTTTTCTTGCGTGTTCTGCGGGCTTTTCATTCGCGTCTATTCGCGTGTTTCGCGGGCCTATTGCCTCTCTGCCGCCTGCAAGACACTCGCCGCGTCCAGCACCACGCCACCCCTGGCCCGCGCAATCAGTTTCCCAAACGGATCCTGGATGCGATGCAACTCCGGGTGCGCCCCCGCGCAGTTGTACACCACATACAGCCAATACCGCTCCCGCAGGTTGCACGCCTTCGCCCACTCATTGTCCGACACCTCGATGTCGCCCACCCCGGCCCGCCCCTTCACCTCGATGGCCCTTGGGGCGCCGCTGCCATTGCGCGACAGCAGGTCGAACCCCGGCCACGCTTCCAGCCCTTGCATCACCGCCTTTTCCGGCGCGGACACATCCACCACCAACCGCCCCTGCTCTTCCTCGAACCCAATCGCCTTGAGCATGGCGATCTTTTCCACTTCCCGGTCATGCCGCTTGCGCTCTTCCGGGTCCGTGGAGGGCACCACCAGCGCGTGGGCGATGAACACCGGGTCTTCCGCCCGCACCAGGTCCGGCTCCATCAGCAGTTCCGCGCAGGCCCGCTCCCGCTGCGCGGACAGGTTCCGCTGCCGTTCCTTCACGCGCTCCAGCAACTGCTTGGCCCGCGGATCACCCTCGCGGGCCTTCTCCGCCCGGCGCGAACGTTCCATGGCCAGTTCCGCCTCGTGATAGGCGAACCCCCGTTGCAGGAACTCCAGTCGTTGCGGCAGTGTAGCCTTCAGTTCCTTTCGGCGCGCCTCCACTTGCGGTTCCAGCAGCTCCGCCCTCAGCCACTTCGCCGCCCGTTCCACTGCCATCGCCCCCTGCTGTCGGGCAAACTCGAACGCTCCCGGCCCGGACTCCACGCCGCGCAGCAACAGCAGTTGTTCCAGGGCCATCTCCCGGCATTCTCCACTCAAGGTTTGCCTCACCGCCACCAGCCGGCAGTCCAGCGGTTCCCGCCGGTCCGCTTTCCCCGGTTCGCCCCCGAACATGGCCCGCACCACTTGCACCCGCGCCACATGCACGAAGTAGGGCGCATCCGCCCACGGATCGCAGAACACACTCCCCGCCAGGGCCGCTTGCTGATAGCGCGTCTCGATCAGCGCGCACAGCCGGTCAAACACCCGCTCGCCCGGATGCAGGAACACCGCCGCCTCGCCCTCTTCCGGTTTCAGCACGGTGAATTGTCCACGCGCTTCTTCCGGGTAGGTTTCAAGCAGCGGCAGCAGCCAGTCGGCCGCCCCGCGCTGCGCCGCCGTGATCTGGAACATCCCGTCCAGGTCGCCGTCCAGCCGCAGTCCCATCAGCGGGCACGCCTTTTCCAGGAACCGGCGCACGTAGCCCGGCAGTAGCCGCCGCAGGTCTTCTTTCTCCAGTTGCAGCCGTTGCTCCACCAGGTGCCCGGCCACATCACCCGTCCGCGGATACCGCCGTTCCACCGCCCGGAGGGTCTCCCGCGCCTTCTCTTTGGTTAGGCCCCGCTCAATCTGCTCCGCCAGCTCATCGGCGTTGTCTTCCACCACCGCCCGGATCATCAGGTCCCGCAGGGACATCCCCTCGAACTGGGCCCCAATCACGTCAAACACCTTGTCCGAGGTCAGCGCCTTCCGAATCGTTTCCAGCTTTTCCAGCAGGCGCTTCAGCACCTTCCCTTCGCGCGTCTTGCTCGCCACCAGGTTGAACAGCAGCACCCGGTCCGCCTTCTGCCCATACCGGTGAATCCGCCCGAACCGCTGCTCGATGCGCGCCGGGTTCCACGGGATGTCATAATTGATCATCAGCCGGCAGAACTGCATGTTCAGTCCTTCCCCGGCCGCATCCGTGCAAACCATGTAGCGCGCCCCGCCTTCGGCCGTCTTCCGGCGGAAGAACTCCACCTGCTGTTCCCGCTCCCGGTAGTCCATCCCCCCGTGAATGCTCGCCACCTGGTCTTGGTAGCCCAGCCCCTTCAGCCGGGTGACGATGTATTCCAGCGTGTCCCGATGCTCCGTGAAGATCAGGAATTTCTCCTGCGCGAACTGCGGGTCCCGGAACGCCTCCAGCATCCGGTTGAACTTCGATTCCTCGCCGGATTCATAAAGCTCGCTCGCCGCCCGGCGCAGGTCCTCGACTTGCCTGCGCTCTTCTTCCAGTTCCGCCAGCGACGTGGCCACCACTCCCGCAAGCAACGTGTCTTCGCCGCGCTCGTTCTCCTCGACGCCATTTTCCGCTTCTTCTTCGTCCGCCGTCTCCGATTCAAACACGTCCCGGAAACCACGGCTCGACTCCAGCTTCCGTTGCTGATTAGCCAGCTCTTCCGCCGAGAGTTCCCCGGACTCGATTTGCCGAATGAGTTCGTCCAGCTTCTGCACCCGGCGCTCAAACGACCGCATCAGCGCATAGGAGGAGCTTGCCAGCCGCCGCTGAAACACACTCATCGCCAGCCGCGCCGCCGACCGGTTCAAAATCCGCGCCTTGTTGTACACGGCCCGCATATACTGCGTGGTGGCCTTGTACACCTCCTCTTCCTTTGGGTTCAAATCAAAGGTCCAGGTGTGCGATTCACGCACCGGATACAGCGGCTTCCCTTCGAAGGTGACCATCTCTTCCTTGGTCCGCCGGATGAAATGCCCCCGCTTGGCGTCATCCGGGTAGCCCTCGAACGCCTCGGGCGTCGCCAGGACGTTCGGCTCCAGCAAGCGCCACAGTGCGAAATACGGGTAGTCCACCCCCATGTGCGGCGTGGCTGTCAGCAGCAGCACATGCTGCGCTTGCCACGGCAGCGCCAGGGAATCATCGCTCCCCGTCCCGCATAGCGCCTCAGCCAGGCGATAGCGGTCCGTTTTCGTGATGGTGCCGTCCGGGTTGCGCCGTGCCGCCAGCTTGTGCGCCTCGTCGAAAATCACCAGGTCATACGGCGCCACTTCCGGCGCGCCGATCCGCGACAGCATCTTTTCCCCGGTCAGCGTGTCCACGCTCACGATCACCAGGTCCCCCTCCTCTCCCACGAACGGATTCCCGGTTCGCACATCCGCCCCCATCACCACCCGGAACGGCAGGTTGAACAGCCGCCGCATTTCCCGGAGCCAGTTCCCGACCAGTCCCGCCGGCGACACCACCAGCACCCGCCGGATCAGTCGCCGCGACAGCATTTCCCGGATGTAAAGCCCCGCCATGATCGTTTTGCCCGCGCCGGCATCGTCCGCCAGCAGGAACCGCAGCCGGGGCTGCTTCAGCATCACGTCATAGACGGCAATCCGCTGGTGGGGTAGTGGGTCAATCAGCGAAAGCTCTGCCGCAAACCCAGGGTTGGCCAGGTGGCCGAACCCCAGCCGCTCGGCCTCGACCACCGACGCTACCACGTCCGGCCGGCAGCCAAAGTTCAGCACTCCCCCCGCGACGACCTCTTGGCGCAGCGCCGGGAACGACTCTTGGTTGCTTGGGCCGGAACCGCCAAAGGCTTCCTCCTCGAGCTTCAAAACCTGCTTCCACACCGAGAATCCCGGCTTGGCCTTCTCCTTCTCCCACCGACAGACCGAAATATGCGAAACACCGAGGCGCTCCGCGAAACCCATCTGAGTCAGCCCGAGCTTCCCACGGACCTCCAGAATCCGCTTTGCGAAATCGGGAGGCACCTGCCTGCTGGTTGAATCCTTGCTTGGCATCGTTTATAACCTTGCACTAGCTCCAAAATTGGCTGAAGTGGATAATCTTCAGCTTGTTAGCCATAGAAAGAACACCGCATGCCAGCCTCTCAGTATTCATAGCCGTAATAATAACGTTTCGCGTGAGTCCTGTCAATGGGTTATCATGTGCTAATTTACTTCCTTTTGAACCGGAGTGATCTGATAAGTTGTTTTTCCAAGGAGGCACGGTTTCTTGTGGCGTGACAAGGGGAGCGGGCGGTCGCAGAATGAGGCCAGTTGCATGATTGACTGCCTGTACCAGTCGCGTTGGATTGTTAGCCGAATCGGTTTTTTCCTTATGCTGACCTCTCCTGTCATGGCCGGCGCGTCCGCCGGCTTCGCGGACCTCATCATCACCAATGCGATGGTGCGCACCTTGGATGAAGCGCGGCCCACAGCCGAGGCGGTTGCCCTCCTGGGGAACCGGCTTCTGGCGGTGGGAACCTCGCGGGAAATTGCCGCCATGGCGGGGCCGAAAACGCAGAGAGTGGACGGCAGTGGTCGTCTGGTCCTCCCGGGCTTCAATGATGCGCATGTCCATTTCCTCGCCGGGGGATTTGCGGTGACGAATGTGGACTTGCGCAGCGCGCAAACCCCCGAGGAAATGGCGCGGCGGCTTGGCGAGTACGCCCGGCGGCAGCCCAAGGGTTCGTGGATTCTCGGCGGGGATTGGGATCATGAAAACTGGCCGGGGGCGCCGCTGCCCACGCGCCAAATGATTGACGGGGTAACGGCGGACCACCCCGTGCTGGTGCGGCGGTTGGACGGGCACATGGTGCTGGCCAACAGCCTGGCTCTGAAACTGGCGGGGATTACGCGCGAGACCCAAGACCCGGCCGGGGGCGAGATTGTTCGCGATGCGTCGGGCAACCCCACCGGGATTCTCAAGGATGCCGCCGAGAACCTGGTGCAAAAGGTCATCCCGCCCAAAACGGCCGCGGAAAAACTGCAGGCGGCCCGCGCCGCGACGGATCATGCCGCGCGCTGCGGAGTCACCAGTGTAACCGACATGTCCGCGGATGCGGACGTGGGGATTTACCAGCAGTTGCTCGAGCGGGGCGAGCTCAAGACGCGGATTTACGCGGCCCGCTCGATTGTTTCCTGGGAAACGCTCGGGCAGGCGGGGGTGCGGGCGGCTTTCGGCAGCGACTGGCTCCGGATCGGCGGCCTGAAGGGCTTTTGCGACGGCAGTCTCGGGTCCACCACCGCGTTGTTCTTCGAGCCTTACCGCGACAAACCCGACACGCGGGGCCTCCTGTTCGATGAAATGCTGCCGCCCGGAATCATGCTGCGCCGAGTCGAGGCGGCCGACCGGCAGGGCTTGCAGGTGATGATTCACGCCATCGGCGACGAGGCGAATTACCAAATTCTTGAAATCTACCGGGAGGTGGCGGCGCGCAACGGCCCGCGGGACCGGCGATTCCGAATTGAACACGCCCAGCACCTGCGGCCGTCGGAAATCCCCCGCTTTGGCGCCCAACAGGTCATTGCGTCCATGCAGCCCTATCATGCCGCGGATGACGGGCGCTGGTGCGACAAGCGAATCGGGGCGGAGCGCTCGCGCACGACCTACGCCTTCCGCTCGTTGCTGAACGCGGGAGCGGTTCTGGCGTTTGGATCGGATTGGACGGTGGCGCCGTTGGAGCCGTTGAAAGGCATCAAGGCCGCCGTGACGCGCCAGACCCTCGACGGACGGCATCCCCACGGCTGGATTCCCGAGGAGAAGATTTCGGTGGATGAGGCGGTCCGGGCCTACACCCTCGGCTCGGCTTACGCGGAGTTTGCCGAGCGGGTGAAGGGGAGTCTGACGCCGGGAAAACTGGCCGACCTGGTGATGCTCGACCGGGACATTTACCGGATTGATCCGGTTGAAATTGACCAATGCCAGGTGTTAATGACGGTTGTGGATGGGCGGGTGGTTTATCAAGCGCCGTAAAGGGTTGATTCAAGGCTGAGAAATTTGGAAGCGCAGGAATCGTTGTGGAGCGGCGCCCACCGGGGACGCATCCCGCACCAGAATTTGCTGCCAGCCGGCGCCCTCTCGAGAGACTTCGATCACCTCGTTGGTGTTCACGAAACGGTTTGTGCCCGAATAGACCGCGGCCGTGTGCCAGTCCGTCAAGTTCGTAGAACTCTGGACGTGGCAGGAAATGTCCGGGGCGTCCTGGCGACAGGGAAATTGCAGCGCCAGATACTCCGCGCTGTTGGTGATCATGAGCAGGCTCCGCATTCTTTGAAGCTGCCGGTCCGCTGCAAATACTCGAGCTTGCGGTGGATTTGCATCCCCGTGATTTCGGACAGGGGAATGGAGGCCGGGCAGGGGGTTTCAACCACCTGTCCGGCAATGCGCCGCGCGGCAGCCTGGATGTCCTCAAGGGTAATGGCCATTCGAGCGGCGGAAACCGCGAGCCGGGGCGGTTGGCGCGCTAAAGGTTGATCGAGGCGCCAATGGCCGGCAGATGCAGCGTCTTCCCCGCCTGGCTGAACTGTTGAACCGCCGCGGCGCGATCAATCTTGATCGGCGGGAAGGTGTCATAGTGCAGCCCCAACACCTGGTCGCAGCCGACCCACTCGGCCGCCTTGATGGCGTCGGCAACCCCCATGGTGAAGTTGTCGCCAATCGGCAGCGCGGCAAAGTTCAGCCGCGTGGACTCGCCGATGAGTTTCATGTCCAGCGTCAGGGCGGTGTCGCCGGAATAGTAAAAGTTGCCCTCGGCCGTTTCGACGACGAATCCGCCCGGGTTGCCGCCATAGGAGCCGTCCGGGAGACTGCTGGAGTGAATGGCGTTCACATATTTGACCCGGCCGAAGTCGAAGCGGCAGGCGCCGCCGTGGTTGAGCGGATGGGTTTTGGAGACGCCTTGTTTGCCAAACCATACCGTGATTTCGAAGTTTGAAATCACCGTGGCGCCGGTCCGTTTGGCAATGGCCGCGGCATCCAGCAGATGATCGGCGTGGCCATGCGAGACCAAAATGTAATTGGCGGGGATGGCGTTCACGTTGATTTGCCGCGCCAGTTCATTTGGGGTGATGAATGGATCGAACAACAGGTGGCGACTGCCCACCTGGACGGAAAAACAGGCATGTCCGTAATAGGTAATCTTCATAATCACGCTCCTGATGTTTAAGGGCCTGAAAAAGTATGAACGCAGCACGTGGCGGGGTCAATTCCTGTTGGCAGGCGTCTTTTCGGCGGCAAGACAGGCCGGGAGCCTGCGACGATTCAGGCAGGCTGCCGGTCGAATAGTGTGGACGCGGGGTCATCGGGTCCTGCTATTTTTGGGGAATGAGTTGTTGCGCGTTGACGAAAGTGGCGGGCGGCAGCCGGCAGTGGGGTTGGGGTTTGCTGCTGGGGCTGCTGCCTGCCTGTTTTGCCGGAAGCCTGGCCGGCCAGGAGATTCGTTTTCCGACCGAAAACCGGGCATTGCTTCATGGCGGCGGGGGGGAGCGGTTCTTTGTGGGAACGGTGGGCAAGCCCTGGACGAGCGGAACGTTTGGATGTGTGCGCAGCGATGGCTGGCAGGTGCATGAGGGGATTGACATCCGGGCGCTCCAGCGCGACCGCCGGGGCGAAGCCACCGACCCGGTGATGGCCTGCGCGGACGGCACGGTTGCCTACGTTAACCGCCGGGCGGGCCTCTCGAACTACGGCCTCTATCTGATCCTCCAACACCGGTTCGAGGGGTTGGAGGTTTACTCGTTGTATGGCCACCTGCGGGAAATCCGGGCCGATCTCAAGCCCGGCCAAACCGTCCGCGGCGGGGAGACGCTTGGCATTCTCGGCCGGACGGCCAATACCAGCCAGGGCATCAGCAAAGAGCGGGCCCACTTGCACTTCGAGTTCAACCTGTTTGTCAATGAACGGTTCAATAGCTGGTTCCAAAGCCACTTTCCAAAACAGCGGAATGATCATGGCATCTGGAACGGGCAGAATCTGCTGGCCTTTGACGCCGCCGAGGTGCTCTTGCGCAGCCATCAGGCCAACGGCAAGTTCAGCCTGGTGGATTTCATCCGCGGACAACGCCCCCTCTGCCGCGTGCTGGTGCGCAAGACCCGGTTCCCCTGGCTGGAGCGCTATGCCGCTCTCGTGCGTCCCAACCCCGTAGCGGCCGCCGAAGGCGTGGCCGGCTACGAAATGGCCCTCAATTTCAACGGCATCCCTTTTGAACTGACCCCTCGCGCAGCGTCGGAAATCAAAAGCAAGGCCAAGTTTCAATTGTTGTGGGTTGACCCCGCGGAGTACCAAAAGAACCCCGGACGGCGGCTCGTGACCAAAAAGGGGACTCACTGGCAACTAACCGCCCAAGGCGAACGGTTGCTGGACCTGATCACCTATTAAAGGGAATCCCGCGCCGCCTCAGCCCCCGGCCGCAACCGGGAGTTGCGGCGCTGGCGGGGGGAAACGCGGGGGACGTCGAGCCGGTGGGCGAAGGCGTTTCGGAGTTGCGCATAAATGACGGCCCCGGTTACCGGGTATATTTCAAGCAGCGGGGTCGCGAGGTTATCGTCCTCTTGGCCGGAGGCGACAAACGGACTCAGGCCAAAGACATTCAGACCGCCTTGCGTCTCGCGCGTAATCTTTCGGATTAGTTGCCATGAAAAAGACAGTTACTACTCGCTACGATGTGGCGGAACATCTCAGGACGCCGGTCGAGATGGCGGCATATTTGGAGGCGTGCCTCGAGGAGGCGGGCGGGGATGCCACTTTCATTGCCAAAGCGCTCGGCGACATTGCTCGCGCCAAGGGCATGGCGCAGGTGGCACGCGATGCGGGGCTGTCTCGTGAGAGCCTTTACAAGGCGTTGACTGGTGAGCGAAGCCCGGGCTTTGACACGATCCTGAAAGTGATTCAGGCACTTGGGCTGCGGCTACACGCCACGGCCAGCCGAGCCTGAGCAAAAGCAGTGCTTGATACGGCCAAGGAAGGCAGGCAATCGTCTTGCCCGCGCCTTCTGCCAACTCCGGACAAGCGATTGCTATCTTGTGCGCGCATTTACAGGGCGCTGCGCAGATGAAGGCAGGTCGTCACGGCTGCCCCCTCAACCATGCGGTTTCGCCCCCACCGCGCCGCGTGAACTGTCCGGCCACACAGCCAGCCCACCGGCCGCAACCGGGAGTTGCGGCGCTGGCCGGAGCAAGACTGTCGAGGCGGTTGGGCCCCGCACCAGGTCGCGTCTGCGCGCGGCAGGTTATTGCGCCTGGCGGCGAACCGTTCGCGCGCCGAACAGTCCCCCCGCCCAGTGCTCGGGATGCGCCTGGAACTTGATTGTGACCTTCTGTTTGCCCGAGGTCAGTTCGGCGGGAATGGGATAGGTGACGTCAAAGAACTGGCCGGGCTTGTTATTGAGCAGCGTTTGCGTGGCAATCTTCGTCCCTTCCACCAGGATGTCGAAGGTGCGGCGGCCGGTTTCGCCCCCCCAGTAGGTGCATAGCAGATCGGTGGGCTGGTCGGGCGCCACCTTCATCTCAAACGAGAACCATCCGCCGTCGGTGGCATGCCGCCATTTCCGTCCCATGGCCTCCCCGGCGCTGGTGCGCTCGCCTTTAACCGCATGGTCGCGTTCGGGCTGCATCTCGCCGATGCGGAGGATGTCCAGCGTGCGCGCGGCCAGCAGCCGTTCGCGCTCCTGTTCCGCACGGACCTCCGCCTCGCGCTTCGCCCACTCGTCCTCGGTGAACACGTCCAGGTAAACCGTGTAACGGCGGTCATGCAGTTGGTGAAAGGGGACGAGGTCCACGTCGCGCGGCCGGCCCACGCCGTCGGTCCGGAACGTGGCCTCGGACAACGCAACCGGCCTCACCCACTCCGTCACCGGCCGGCCGCCAGTCAGCAGGACGGGCACGTAGAAGGGACGGGTGGCGGCTTCATCCTGCACGGGCCCCAGATTGGCCGCCAGCAGGGTGGGACCGTAAAAAACCGCGATTCGCCGGGGGTTGTCCGGCATGGACTCGGTCCGCAACGACATCGGCAGCCGGATTTCAACCCGGTCACCGTCGCGCCAGGTGCGGCGGACGACGGCGAAGCTGGAGGGTTTTGAATCCAATGGCTGTTCCTGGCCATTGACCAGGATTTTGAATCCAGCTTTCACCCAGTGGGGGTGCCGGACGCGCAGCGCCAGCTCCTGCGGTTTGTCCAGGGTGAGGCGGAGGAGGGAGGAGTCGCCGAAGGGCCAGCGCGTTTCCTGGCGCAGCTTCAAACCCCGCGCGTTCCAGGTCAGCTCGGAGGGCAGAAACAGATTGACCCAGAGGCCTTCCTCGTCGTGGAAATAAATCGCCTCGCCATACCGGACGTGGTTCTCCATGCCGGTGCCGACGCAGCAAGTGAAGCCGTCGTACGGGGATTGGTACTCCTTGTGGTGCCCCGGCTGCAACGACAGGTTGTAGATGACGCGCCCATCGGGGTGCTGGGTGGCGCGAATGTGGTTCAGGAGGGCGCGCTCGTAAAAGTCAGCCACGTCCGCATCCGGGTTCCAGCCGAAGACGTGACGGGTAAGCTTGAGCATGTTGTAAACGTTGCAGGTTTCGGTGGTCATGGGACTAAGCCGGTCGTTG
This sequence comes from Verrucomicrobiota bacterium, assembly GCA_029974925.1. Classification (GTDB taxonomy): domain Bacteria; phylum Verrucomicrobiota; class Verrucomicrobiia; order Limisphaerales; family UBA8199; genus JARKQH01. The sequence continues at coordinate 15,986 of JARKQH010000002.1, read as the reverse complement.
AGTTTGTCCGGTTGGCCAAAATGTTCGTGGTCACAGTGACCGCCGGTCACATAGGAATGATGGTGCACCACGCGGTCCCAGAAAAAATTGGCGGCCGCGCGATCCGCCGGGTCGCCGTCCAGCTCATAACGCGTGCCCAAACCGATGAGTTTGGGAATCTGGGTGTTGGCATGTTTGCCGGGGAGAATGTCCTCGCCCCGCGCGAGCGGCTCGAGGATCGCCTTGTGGTGAAACCGTCGCGAGAGCGCGAGGTAACGCTTTTCGCCGGTGTCGGCGTACAAATCGGCGAGGGTCTCGTTCATTCCGCCGTGCTCGGCGGCGAGGATTCTCTGCATTTGGTCTTCGTTGAGGTTCGCGTGCGTGGTTTCCAGCCAGTCCGCCAGCCCCCTGGCCACCGCCAGCGCCTGCTCGTTGCCGCACAGCCGGTAAGCGTCCCGCAAGCCGGCAAACAGCTTGTGCAAGGTGTAATTCGGCACCCAGCAGCCGTTCAGATCAAAACCTGAGGACCGGATGTTGCCCGCCGCCACCTCGGCATAAACTTTCTTGCCGTTGGGAATCGCCGCGACATAGCCGTTGCCGTTGGCTTTTTGGCACTCGGCCAGCTCGGCGACCATGTAATTGACGCGCTCGAGAAACCGCTTGTCCCCCGTGGCCGCGTAGGCCAGGGCACAGGCGCTGAGATAATGCCCGCCCGAGTGGCCCGAAACGCCTTGGGATTCCCAGCCCCCGTAGTGTTTGGCCTTGGGCTCAAGGCCGGCTTCCTTTCGGAAATTGGCCAGGAAGCGGTCCGGCTCCAAGCTCAGCAAATACTTGACCGCAATGTCCTGCCCCTCCTTGAACGGCCCCTCCAGCAGCCGCACGTTTTTCAAGGGAAACGGTTTGGCCCGGGGTGGGGCGGCGGGTTTCACCTTGGCGGCAACCGGGCTGGAATCGAGTGATTCAGCCAGCAGGCTGGAGCTGGCGGTCAACACCACCAGGCCGAATGGGAGAGCGGACAGTAATTTCATAACAAAGTTAATATTGTCCAAGACTGCCAGCACCCCGCCACTGACTTCAACTGGAATATCTGCCGTTTTGCAGCGCCGCTCAGCCCAAGGTGGAAGAGGGTTGGCTGGGAGATGCCCCATCGAGTCTTGGCCCGAGCCGGGCAGACGGTAGGACGCCTCCCGGTCAGCGATGGCTGAATGGGGACCCAGGCTTGTGGCAACTATTTGCGCAAGACCTTCTGAATCAATTGATTCCGTAAATGCCGACCTTGGGATGGGAGGGCAGGGTTCGCCGTTTATTGTAACTTTTTGTCCCGCTGCGGCTCAGAGGGTGCAGACATTGAAACGCAACCAAGAACTTTATGGTGCTGAGAATCCTGATTGGTGTGGTGGTGGGCGGAGCGCTCGGCTTCGCTTATTACAAGTTGGTGGGTTGTTCGAGCGGGGCTTGTCCGTTGACGAGCAATCCGGTTATCAGCACACTTTACGGGATGGCACTGGGTGGTTTGGTTGCAAGCAGTCTCAACTGAACAGTCAACCGAAAGGAATCAACAGGCTTATGGAGATGATCATTCGCAGGTTTGCCGGGACGTTTATATTGCTGAGCCTCCTGCTGGCTCATTACCACAGTCCCTACTGGCTCTGGTTCACGGCCTTCGTGGGTTTCAACTTGCTCCAGTCCTCGTTCACGCGATTTTGCCCGCTGGAGATCGTCCTGCGGAAACTCGGGGTGGGCCAGGGTTCTTCGGCGGCCGGCAAGTCCGGCGGCTCCTGTTGCGCGTCATGAGAGCCTTGGGGATTTGCCTGGGGGTGTGGCTGGCCGCTGCGCTGCCGGTTCTGGCTGCCGAGCCTTGGACGCTCGAGCGGGCCTTGGAATATGCGCTGACGAACAGCCCCGACGCGCAATTGGCGCGAGCCCGAATGGCGGCCGCCCGGGCTGGCCTGGACCAAGCCAACTCGGCGGTGTGGCCCCGGCTGCAGTTTCAATCCAGCTACCTGCGGACGGATAATCCGATGCAGGTCTTTGGCAGCATTTTGAACCAGCAAGCCTACAGTCCGGCGCTGGATTTCAACGACGTGCCGGACATGGACAACGTGAATGTGAAGGGGCTGGCCACCGTGCCGCTGTACACGGGGGGCAAAATCCGGGCGGGTCGTGAGGCGGCGCGCGCGCAGAGCGAGGCGGCCTGGTTCGAGAGCGATGCGGTGCGCAATGCGCTGGGATTTGAAGTGGCGCGGGCCTTTTACACGGTGTTGAAGACACGGGACTTTGTGCGCGCGGCGGAGGCTTCGGTCGTCTCGTTCGAGTCGGCTTTGGCCACGGCCCGGAAACGGTTGGAAGGCGGGGAGTTGCTCAAGAGCGAGCTGCTGGATATCGAGGTGCGGCTGGCTCAGGCGCGCGAGGAGTTGGTCCGCGCCCGGAACGCAAACATCCTGGCCGGCCGGGCGCTCCAGAACCTCCTGGGCATCGAGGGGGGCGCCTTCGAAGTTGCCGACACGGCTCCTCCGATCAGTGCGCCCCGGACCGATGATGTTTCCCTCCGGCCCGAACTCGAAGCCGCGCGGCAGCGGGAGCGCGCGGCGGAGGAACAAATGCGCGCCGCCCGGGCGGGTTACCTGCCACGGGTCAGCGCGTTTGGCAGTCTCGACTATGACCACGGGTGGCGGACCGACAGCGGGGCGGGGAGCTATACCGCCGGCGCGCTGGTGCAATGGGACTTATGGGATGGCCACCTCACTCGCGGCAAGGTTCGCGAAGCCGCCGCCCATCTCGAGATGGCTCGCGAGGAGCGGCGCAAAATCCGGCTCGCGCTGGGGTTCGAGGCCGAACAAGCGCGGCTGGATCTCCAAACCGCGGCCGAACGGCTGCGGGTGAGCGAGGCCGCCGTGGCGCAGGCGGCGGAAAGCGCGAGCCTGACACGCGCGCGCTTTGATCAAGGCCTGGCGCTGGCCACGCAGCTCATTGACGCGGAGACCGCCCTGCTGGCTGCGAAAGTGCGGCGGGCTGAGGCCGAGGCCGACCAGCGGATTGCCACGGCCGCCCTGAGAAAGGCGCTTGGCCTTCCCCAGTTGGACCCCAAACCCACAGGAATTGTCCGGCCATGATCCGATTCGCCTCAGGAACTGCTGATCCTATCATGAAGAAATCCATGCAAAGTCAGACCGTTTTGTCATCCGCGCTGTGGCCGGGATTGCCCGCCACGGGCATTCTGGCCGCAGCGCTGCTGGCCGGTTGCGGAAAGCCGGCGCACCCCCCCGCCGCCGAGCGCGGGGACCTGCCGGCTGCCCCGGTCCAGGTCCAGAAGGTCGAGTCAAAGTCCCGACCCCACACCGAGGAGGTGGTGGGCACCGTTCGGGCCAAAGTGCGCTCGACCGTCGCGGCGAAGCTCAGCGGACGCATTCAGGACATGCCGGTGGTGCTGGGCCAACGAGTCATGGCGGGCGACCTGATCGCCCGGCTGGACGCAGCCGAGATCAAGGCCCGGCTGGAGCAGGCCGAAGCCGCCCTCGAGCAGGCCGAGCGGGATTGGAAGCGGATCGCGGCGTTGTTCGAGCAGCAGGCCACCACCCGCGCCGAGTATGATGCAACCGACGCGCGGCGGCGGATGGCGGCCGCTGCGGTGGCCGAAGCGCGCGCGACGCTCGCCCACGCGGAGGTGGTCGCGCCGTTTGAGGGACTGATCACTCGGAAGTGGGCTGAAGCAGGCGACCTGGCCCAGCCAGGAAAGCCGTTGGTTGACCTGGAGAACCCCGCCGCCTTGCAGGTGGAGGCCGACGTGCCGGAGGCCATCCTGGCGCGGGTTCAGGCCGGTGCCTCGCTTTCAATCCGCGTGGATGCCCTGAACCACGAGGTTCGCGGCACGGTCGCTGAAATCGCGCCGGCCGGCGACCCCGCCAGCCGCAGCTTCCGGGTGAAACTGGATGTTCCCGCGACTCCGGGCCTGATGGCCGGCCAGTTCTGCCGCTTGCTCCTGCCGGTGGGCGAGGTGCAGTCCCTGCGCACACCCGCCTCGGCGATTGTCCGGCGCGGTCAGTTGGAGATTGCGTTTGTCGTGGCGGATCAGCGCGCGGTCTTGCACCTGGTGAAGACCGGGAACCGCGTCGGGGACGAAATCGAAATCCTGTCCGGCCTGAATTCCGGCGACACCGTGGTGGTGGACGGGGCGGAACGCCTGGTGGACGGACAGCCCGTCGTGGTGAAGTGACCGGCGGCGGCCCGCAAGCTTTCGCCTGAACCCTCGAGAATCTGCTGCGATGAGCCAACCCAATCGTCAAGAGACCAACGGCCACATCGGTGTCGCGGGCCGGATTGCCCGCGCCTTCATTGATTCGAAGCTCACCCCCTTGGTGGTGATCACCTCGGTGCTGCTGGGCGCGGCGGCGGTGGTGCTGCTCCCGCGCGAGGAAGAGCCCCAGATCAAGGTGCCGATGATTGACGTCCTGGTGGCCATGCCCGGCTTCAGCGCCAAGGAGGTCGAGGAACGCGCCACCCGCCCGATGGAGAAGCTGCTGTGGGAGATTCCCGGCGTCGAGTACATCTACTCGACCTCCCGCCCGGGCGAGAGCCTGGCCATCGTCCGGTTCAAGGTGGGCGAAGACGTGGAGAAAAGCCTGGTCAAACTGAACCAAAAGCTGCAGTCGAACTTTGACCGCATCCCGCACGGCGTTTCCTATCCGCTGATCAAGCCACGCTCCATTGACGATGTCCCCATCCTGGCGCTGACGTTCCACAGCGACACGCACGACCACCTGACCCTGCGCCGGCTGGTGGCGCAGGTAGACGATGCCGTGAAGCAGGTGCCGCGCGTGGCGGAAACCATGATCATTGGCGGCGCCCGGCGGCAGTTGCGGGTGCTGTTGGACCCCGCGCGGCTGGCCGCCCGCAACCTGAGCCTGGCGGAAATCCCGCCGCGGCTGGTCCAGGCCAATCGCCAGGTCATCGCCGGCGGCCTCACCGGCAACAACCGGGAGGTCATCGTGGAGACCGGCGGCTTCCTGGCGGACGCCCGGCATGCCGGCAGCATCGTGGTGGGAGTGTTCGACGGAAGACCCGTGTATCTCCGCGACGTGGCGGAAATCCTCGATGGCGCCGAAGAACCTTCGCAATATGTTTTCTTCGGACAGGGGCGGGCCGGCGAAAGCCGGGCGCCGACCGTCATTGCGGCCGAGGAACCGGCCGTCACGCTGACGATTGCCAAGCGCCCGGGCGCCAATGCCATATCGGTCGGCCACGCGGTGCTCAAGAAAGTCGAGACGCTCAAGGGCCGCATCATCCCCGCGGATGTTCGCATCTCGATCACGCGCAATTACGGCGAGACCGCGGCGGAGAAATCCAATGAGCTGCTGCTGCACATGGGCATTGCGGTCATCGGGGTTTCGCTGCTGATTCTGCTCACCTTGGGCTGGCGGGAATCGGTCATCGTCGCGGTGGCGATTCCCTCGACGCTGGCGTTGACGCTGCTGGTCTTTTATCTCTATGGCTACACGTTGAATCGCATCACGCTCTTCGCGCTGATCTTCTCGATCGGCATCCTGGTGGACGACGCGATTGTGGTGGTCGAGAACATCGTCCGCCATTTTCATTTGCCTCACAACAAAGGCCGGAGCTGGTCGGCCATTGCGGTCGAGGCCGTCAGTGAGGTGGGCAATCCCACGATTCTGGCGACGTTCGCGGTCATCGCCGCGGTGCTGCCGATGGCTTTTGTGGGCGGCCTGATGGGGCCGTACATGCGGCCGATCCCGATTGGGTCGAGCGCCGCCATGTTCTTTTCGCTGGCGATTGCGTTCATCGTCACGCCCTGGGCCTCCATTCGCGTGTTGCGTTGGGGCCGGAAATACGCCTCGCTCACCGAAGGCAAACCCGAGGCGCCGGGAGCGGTTCATTCCCACGCCGAACATCCCGAGGATTTCTTCACCCGGTTGTATCGGCGGATGATGGCGCCGCTGATCGGCCACCGTGGCTGGCGTTACGTTTTCCTGGGAGGAATTGTGGTGTTGCTGCTGGGCGCGATGGCGCTCATGGGCATTGGCTGGGTGAAGGTGAAAATGCTGCCGTTCGACAACAAGAGCGAGTTTCAAGTCATCCTCAACATGCCCGAGGGCAGCGCCCTGGAGCAGACCGCCCAGGTCGCCCGCGAAATCGCCGCCGCGATCCGCCACGAACCGGAGGTCACCGACTACCAGATCTATGCGGGCGTGGCCGCGCCGTTCAACTTCAACGGGCTGGTGCGGCATTACTTCATGCGGCGCGGGCCGCACGTGGCCGACCTGCAGATCAACCTGGTGCCCAAGCACGAGCGCAAGGCGCAAAGCCACGACATCGCCAAACGCGTGCGGCCGCGCGTGGCCGCCATCGCCGCCCAATACGGGGCGCGGGTGGCGGTTGCCGAAGTGCCCCCCGGCCCGCCCGTGCTGCAGACGCTGGTGGCCGAAATTTACGGTCCTGACGAAACCAGCCGGCTGGCGCTCGCGCACGAGGTCATCCGGATTTTCACCAACACGCCGGGCGTCGTGGACACCGACTGGTACATCGAAGCCGATCAGCCCAAGGCGAGGTTCGTTATTGACAAGGAAAAAGCCGCCCTCCATGGCGTTTCCGCCGACGTCATCTCCCGGACCCTCGCCACCGCGGTCGGCGGAACGGTTGTGGACCTCTTGCACGCGCCCGTCGAGAAAGAGGACGTCAACATCGTGGTTCAACTCCCGCTCGCCAATCGGTCGCATCCCGAGGAACTCCTGGCGCTGCGGGTTCGTTCGACGGCGGACCCGGCCGCGCCGCTGGTCCCGCTGCGCGAGCTGGTGAGGATTGAACCGGCCACCGTGGACAAGAGCATTTATCACAAGAACCTCATGCCGGTGACCTATGTGATTGGCGATGTCGCCGGCGAGGTGGAGAGCCCGGTGTATGCCATTCTCAAGATGAACCAGGCGCTGCGCGAGCTGGACATGCGCAAATTCGGCGGCTCAGGGGCGACCGTCAAAGTGTTTAACGCGGTGCAGCCGTTCACGGACCACGAGCCGGCAATCAAGTGGGACGGCGAATGGCATATCACCATTGAAGTGTTTCGGGACTTGGGCAGCGCCTTTGCGGCAGTCCTGGTGCTGATTTTCATCCTGATGGTCGGCTGGTTCCGGTCGTTCCTCACGCCGCTCATCGTCATGGCCGCAATTCCATTTTCGCTGGTGGGCATTCTCCCGGCCCACGGGCTGATGGGGGCGTTCTTCACCGCGACTTCAATGATCGGCTTCATGGCCGGCGCGGGCATTGTCGTCCGGAATTCCATCATTCTGGTGGATTTCATCGAGCAGCGGCTGGCGGAAGGGATGCCGCTGGCCGAAGCCGTGGTGGATGCCGGTGCGGTCCGCTTCCGGCCGATGCTGTTGACGGCGCTGGCCGTGGTCGTTGGCGCGAGCGTCATTCTGGCCGACCCCATCTTCCAGGGGCTCGCCATCGCCCTGATGGCCGGGGAGATTGCGTCCTTGCTGATCAGCCGGATGGCGGTGCCAGTCCTTTACTTCATGGCCTATTCCCGGCGCAACTCCGGTGCAACGCCAGCCCCGGCGCCGGCTCCCGAGCCTGAGGGGGCTGTCTAACCCGGAGGAAGCGGCGATTTAACGCTTCGCGGGCCTGCCCATGGGTGGGCGCAGCCTCCCTAATCGGAATTGCCCCAGAGGGTCTTGATGTGCTCGACACCCCGCCGGACGGCTTCCGGAGAGACGCTGGGCCCAAGCTCGAACACCTTAATGTGATCTGGCTTTAGAAAAGGCTTCAAAGCCGGGAAATCAATCGAGCCTTCGCCGGGGGCGCAATGGTCGCGACCGGGAAATTGCACGTCGTGAATGTGAAAACCGCCCAAGTGATGCTGGAGGGATTCCACATGTCTCGCGTGCGGAGTGAATCCGAGGTTTTCCTTGATCTGGCCGTGGCCGGTGTCATGCCAGTAAACCAGGTTGGGGCTGGCGAGGTCCTTGAACAGCGTCTCGAAATCGCTGTCCAGAGGCAGTTCCTCGAGGCTCTGCCGGTTCTCTATCCCCAAGCGGACCCCGCGGGATTCCGCCTCCGGGAGAATCTGTTTGAGCGCCTCGCAGGTTCGCTCGAAGAACGGCCCTTTGCGTGCCTGACGCTTTTCCTCGATCTCGGCGCAAAGCCGGTCATACTTCAAATGATCCTTTTGTCCCCGGGCGAGCATTTCCAGAAGCTTGTCAGTGTGATTCTTCATTTCGATGCTGCCGAGATGGAGAACCACGACGGAGGCTCCGACGCGGCTGGCCAGTTCGAGGGTTTTGAGCGTGTAGCGCAGCGCCAGCTCGCGCTCCCGGGCGCGTTCGGAGGAAAACTGGTAAAGATTGGGGGCGGAGTGGTTGACCCCCATGGGAAGGGGGCAGAAATTATGGAGGCTTGAAATGCGGATTTCGCCCGCGTCCACGGCCTCAAGGATCCCGGGCAGCAGGCTGATCCGTGTCCCGTGGCTCAACTCCGCGTATTCGAAGCCCAAGTCGCGAATCTCCCGCAACATGGCCCGTCCGTCGGTGTGGCGATGGGAATTCCAGCACGTGGAAAAGGAATACATAAGCACAAAAAAATGCCCGCTTTTCATTCTCCGCCCCCCTGCCTTTTGCCGGGCGAGCCGCGCGGGCGTCCAGTGACACGGGTGGGAGAACCGCAGACTCCCGCCCAGGTAATGGCAGGCCGGGCCGCGCCATGCGCCGGCCCGGCCTGAACCGCCAATTACATGTCCGCGTAGCGAGCGCTCAGCATCGCCGAAAAACGGGCGGCTTTCTCTTTCCGCCGCCGTTTCTCGCTCGGCTTTTCAAAGTGCCGATGGCTTCGCACCGTGCGCAAAGTCCCCTCGCGGTCGAGCTTCTTCTTGAGCCGCCGCAAGGCCTTTTCCACGGACTCGCCTTTCTTCAATTTTATCTCGGTCAAAACACGTTCACATCCTCTCCAGCGACTTGGAATCCGCAGGCCCAGCGGGCCGGCGCTCCTTCTTCAGTCAGGCCCAATAGCCTAAGGTTGGCCCGGGGATTGTCAACCGGCAAAAAGCGTTAAAAAACGGGAAAAAAAGCGGGGGGGGACCAGGCAAACGCAAGGGCGCCGGCTTACTGAAACTGGCAATTTCCGCCGGGGCGGTTTATGGTACAGTTACGGCGGGTGGCTGACCCGCGCGGCGGGACCGCGCGGGAGCCCTGCCGGAGCAACAACAAGCGCTTGTATGAAGAACACACTGGTGGTAGTTGCCGATCTGGGATGTTACAAGGCCTACAGAATAGACGGAAACCATCTGGGGCCTACACCTCGTTTGGAGCTTGTGGAAGAAGGCCAGTTGACAGAAGCCCACAGCCGGTTGGTGGACAAGGTGACGGACTTGTCCGGCCGATTCCCGCGGGGGACGGGCACGCGCACCAATGGCACCATGTCGGACGGCGAACGGCACAACATCGAGTTGGAGACGCGAAAACGCCTGGTCCGGCAGTTGGCACAGCGGCTGAACGCACTGGCCCGAACCCAGCCCGCGGAGCGGTGGTTCCTGGCTGCCAGCCGCGAAATCAATCACCAGTTGCTTGAGGAACTCGACCCCCAATTACGGGCGAAAATCCAAAAAGTGGTGCCGGCGGACCTGACGAAGGTCGAGCGGGCGGTGCTGCTGCAACACTTTTGATTTTCCGCAAGAGCCGGGGGCCGGCCTCGCCAGGAATTGGACTGGCGCAAAGGGCGGGAGGTTCTTTACGCTTGGGGACGATGAACCCGCTCATTGTGGCTCTGCGGTTTGGCATGATCGTGGGTCTGGCAGCACCGTTTTTTTCAGCCGGCGGCGATTTGGCATTCCACCCGGCGCAAGAGGGCTTTGTCTTTGACACGGGGGTGCTGCGGGGAGAACTGCGCGCCGGGGGCAAGTCGAAGGGGCTCAGCCGCGTAGTGCATGTTCCGACGGGCGTGGTGTTGGACAAGAGCATGGGTTTGGCCGGGCATTACCGGGTGTTTACCGCTGGCCGGCGCCATGGCACTGCGGCGTGGGACTGGGCCAGCGACGCCAGGCTGACAACCGATGGCCGGGTGGAGGTGCGGTGGCCGGCGCAACCTGACCGGCCTTTCGAGTTGTGCGCGACCTATGCCTGGGCGGCGCCAGACGCCCTTGAGGTGGTCACCACCGTTCGGGCCGTGACAAACCTGGCGGGTTTTGAGTCGTTTCTGGCCTGCTATTTTAATGAGGCATTCACCAACTCCAGGGTTTACGTGGCGGCAGTCCCCGGGGTGGGGAAGCCGGGGTTTCTCGCGGCCACAGCGGAAGCCGGCACGTGGCAGGTGTTCCCGCGGGACGGCGCGGCCATGCAGCTTGTTCGGGACGGCCGGTGGAGCCTTCCGCCGAGCCCCGTGGATTGGGTCGAGCGTCCGGTCCTGGGGAAGCCCTTGGGCATTCGGCACGCTCCCAGTCATGGAATCACTGCGGTGCTGATGTCCGCGCCAGAGGAATGCTTTGCGGTCATGACCCCGCACGAGCGGGAGAGCCACTACTCACTGTATCTGTCCTTGCTGGGACGTAATTTGAAGCCGGGCGAGACCGCGCGCGCCCGGGCGCGGCTGTGGATTACCCGCGGTTTGTCCGAGGAAGCGATTGTATCGGAATACGAAAGGTTTTTGAGAAGCCTCCAATAGGCTGCCAGAGTGGCGAGCGGCGGGACGCGCAGCCAGGAGGCGGTGGGTTAGAGCCGGTCGAGATCGTCGAGGAAAGGCAGACCCCGACGGTATTGCCGCAGGGTCTCGAGGTCCAGCTCGGCGGCAACCCAGCCTTCAGCGCTGCCGGCGTCCGCGAGGATTTCGCCCTGCGGATCCACCACGAGGGAACGACCCGCATAAGCATAGTAGGGATCGCGGCCGGTACGGTTGACGGCGAGGACGAAGGCTTGGTTTTCGATGGCGCGAGCCTGGAGCAGGCGGACCCAATGATGAAGCCGCTTTTCGGGCCAGTTGGCCACGACCACGAACAATTCCGGGCGCTGGCGGGCGGCCGTCTGGCGGAAAAGTTCGGGAAAACGGAGGTCGTAACAGATCAAGGGTGCAATGGTCCAATCGGCCAGGGTGAATGCCACCGGCACAGTCCCGGGCGTGTAATGCGAGGGCTCGCCGCCGGGGGTGAAGAGTTTGATCTTCGAGTAGGACGCGACAAGGTGGCCCTCGGGAGAGAAGACCAAGGCCTGATTCCGGGGCCGGCCGTCCGGGCCGAGGGTGGCCAATCCGGCCAAGAGGGTGATGCCGAATGCCCGGGCGGTGGTGGACAGGAACTGGCAAGCCGGTCCGTCGGGAGGGTCGGCGATGGCGGCCGCGTTCATGCTGAATCCGGTCGCGAACATTTCCGGCAGGGCGACCAAGGTGCCCGGCGCGGGCGCCGCCGCCGCCAGCAGCCGGCGAACCGTGGTGAAGTTCGCCGGCGGGTTTTCCCAGGCAATGTCCAGTTGGAGGCCCAGCACCTTCACGCTACTGAATCTGCCGGTGATACTCCTGGAGCGATTTGACCGCGGCTTTGCCCGAGCGGGCGGCGGCAATGCCCAGCACGGCGGCCCGGGCGGCCGCGGTGGTGGTCAAATAAGGAACCTTGTATTTGATCGCGGCCTTGCGGATGTAACCGTCATCCACGGCGCTGGTCTTGCCCAGGGGCGTGTTGATGATGAGGTCAATGGCGCGGCTCTTGATTTCGTCCACGATGTCGGGGCGTTGATGCTCGTGGATTTTGAAGCTGCGCTCGCAAGGAACGCCGTGTTCGCGGAGGAATTTCCAGGTGCCATTGGTGGCCTTGATGCGGAAGCCGAGCTCGGCGAATTTGCGGGCGGTTTCGAGCAGCCGCGGCTTCTCCTTGTCGTTCACGGAGAGAAAGACGGTGCCCTGCAAGGGGAGGGGGCTGCCGGCGGCTTCCTGCGAACGGAAATAAGCCAGTTCGAAGTTGGGCGCCAAGCCGAGCACTTCGCCGGTGGAACGCATTTCGGGTCCCAGCACGGGGTCCACCTCGGGAAACATATTGAAGGGCAAGACCACTTCCTTGACACCGAAATGGGGGATGTGGCGCCGTTTGAGGCCGAGGCTTTTGAGGCTTTCGCCCAGCATGAGGCGCGTGGCCAGGCGAGCCATGGGAATCGCGCAGACCTTGGACACCAGGGGGACGGTCCGGGAGGCGCGGGGGTTGGCCTCCAGGACAAAGACCTTGTCCTGACAGATGGCATACTGGATGTTCATCACCCCGCAAACCTTGAGCTCGCGGCTGATGCGGAGGGTATAGTCCTCGATGGTCCGGATGTGTTTCTCCGGGAGGGTCACGGGCGGAATGGCGCACGCACTATCGCCGGAGTGAATGCCGGCCAGCTCGATGTGCTCCATGACGGCCGGAACGAACGCGTCGGTGCCATCCGCCAGCGCATCGGCTTCCGCCTCGATGGCGTTGTCCAGGAACCGGTCAATGAGGATGGGGCGCTCGGGAGTCACATCCACCGCGGCGGCGACATACTGCCGCAGCATTTCCTCGTCGTGGACGATGTCCATGCCCCGGCCGCCCAAGACGAAGGAGGGACGGACCATGAGGGGGTACCCGATGCGGTTGGCGACCTGCCGGGCCTCTTCAAAGCTGCTGGCCATGCCGGATTCGGGCATGGGCAGCCCCATGTGCTCCATCATTTTGCGGAAGCGGTCGCGGTCCTCAGCCAGGTCAATGGTGTCGGGGGACGTGCCGAGGATTTTGACGCCCGCCGCCGCGAGTTCGTTGGCAATGTTAAGCGGTGTCTGGCCGCCGAACTGCACCACCACGCCCTCGGGTTTTTCCTTCTGGTAGATGGCCAGCACGTCCTCGACGGTCAGCGGCTCGAAGTACAGTTTGTCCGAGGTGTCGTAGTCGGTGGAGACGGTCTCCGGATTGCAGTTCACCATGATGGTTTCGTAGCCGGCATCGCGCAGCGCGAACGCGGCATGGACGCAACAATAGTCAAACTCGATGCCTTGACCGATGCGGTTGGGACCGCCGCCCAAGACCATGACTTTCTTGCGCGTGCTGGTGGAGACCTTGTCCGGCCGATTGTAGGTTGAATAGTAATAGGCGGCATTTTCGGTCCCGCTGACGGGCAGCGCGTCCCAGCCTTCCACCACGCCCAGGGCGGTGCGCTGCTGGCGGATGGCGGTTTCGGACACGCCCAGAAGCTTGGCCAGGTAGCGATCGGCGAAGCCATCCTTCTTGGCCTGAACCAGCAGGGCATCCGGGAGCGAGCGGCCCTTGTATTGGAGGATTTGCTCTTCGAGCTCGACCAGCTCCTTCATTTGCTGGATAAACCAGGGTTTGATGTGGGTTTTGCGATACAAATCCTCCACGGCGGCGCCTTTGCGCAGCGCCTCGTACATGATCCACTGCCGCTCGCTGCTGGGTTCGTTGAGCAGCAGCATGAGCTCGTCGAGCGATTTTTCGTTGAAGTTTTTGGCGAAGCCGAGACCGTAGCGGCCGTTCTCGAGGGAGCGGATGGCCTTCTGAAACGCTTCCTTGTAAGTCTTGCCGATGCTCATGACCTCGCCCACGGCGCGCATTTGGGTGCCCAGCTTGTCCTGGGCCTGTTTGAACTTCTCGAACGCCCAGCGGGAGAATTTTACGACCACGTAATCGCCCGACGGGGTGTACTTCTCGAGGGTGCCGTCCCGCCAGTAGGGAATTTCATCCAGCGTCAAGCCGGCGGCCAGCTTGGCGGAGATGAGGGCGATGGGGAAGCCGGTGGCCTTGGACGCCAGGGCCGAGGAGCGGGAAGTGCGGGGGTTGATTTCGATGATGACCACGCGGCCGGTTTTGGGGTCGTGGGCGAACTGGATGTTGGTGCCGCCGATGACGCCGATGGACTCGACGACACGGTAGGAGTAATCCTGCAGGCGGGCCTGCAGCTTGGGATCAATGGTGAGCATGGGGGCCACGCAATAGGAGTCGCCCGTATGCACCCCCATGGCATCCACGTTTTCAATGAAACAGACGGTGATCATCTGATTTTTGGCATCCCGCACCACTTCCAACTCGAGTTCCTCCCAGCCGATGACCGATTCTTCGATCAGGATTTGACCCACCATGCTGGCCGCGAGTCCGCGGCTGGCCACGGTGCGGAGTTCCTCGACGTTATAGACATGACCGCCGCCGGTTCCACCCAGGGTGTAAGCCGGGCGGATGACCACCGGATAACCGATTTCCGCGGCCACTTTTTCGGCCTCCTCGACACTGAAAGCGGGGGCGCTGCGGGGCATCTCGATGCCCAGCTTCTTCATCGTTTCCTTGAAAATGATGCGATCTTCGCCTTTTTCGATCGCCTCGGCCTCAACGCCGATGATCCGCACACCGTACCGGGCAAGAACGCCGGATTTGGCGAGCTGAGCTGAAAGATTCAGACCGGTCTGACCGCCGAGGTTGGGCAGCAGGGCGTCCGGCCGCTCTTTTTCGATGATTTCAGTCAGAGCCGCCACCGTGAGCGGTTCGATGTAAGTCACGTCGGCCATCCCGGGATCGGTCATGATCGTAGCCGGATTGGAGTTCACCAAAACGATTTGGTAACCGAGGCTGCGCAAGGCCTTGCACGCCTGGGTGCCGGAATAATCGAATTCGCAGGCCTGACCAATTACGATGGGGCCGGAGCCAATGATGAGAACCTTCTTGATATCGTTGCGTCGGGGCATAAAGCGGCTGTGATTGCAGTCGTTGTTTTTTTGTTTGTGTTAAAGCGTCGCACGCGGAACGGCCAGAGTGTTAACGACCGCCGGGGAGGGGGGCAAACAAATACTGGCTTGGCGACAGCGACGCAGCCGGTTTTGCCTCACCCGCAGCAATAAACGGCGGGTGACGCAGGCGCTCCCGGCCCTCCCAAGCCGGGCTACTGCGCAAGCGGGGCGGGCAGCCGGAAACGATAAACGTGCACTTCGTACGGAGCGAACCAGTCGCTGAACCGGCCCGATTTGACTTCGACTGTGCGCGGAGATTCGTAGAGGACCTCGCCCATGGTCGCGCCGGGGGGCAGCCCCGAGAATTCGATCCGGGCCGTTTCGCCCCCGTCCTTGCAGGCCAGCACGAAAAGATCGGCGCCCACTTCGCGGGCGCAGAATTCGAGGCCGATTGCACCCGTCGCGCGCAGAGGCAGGCTGGAACCGGGAGCGACCACGGCGGGGGCCAGCGGGCTATGCACGCCGATTTCCTCGATGATCGGGCGCAAGACCCGGCGCCAAAAGGTCCAATTCCAACCCAGGCGGGCGTCCTGCGGGCCCATGGCCTGCACGTTGTGGCCGCCGAAATAGACCAAGCCGCGGGCGCCGTTGATAATCGCCTGGTAGGTCATGAAACGCTCCTCCGGGAACGTCGGGAAACGCAGGGTTTTTCCCGGTTTGAGCACGCCGCTCCAGGAGATTTGCAGCACCATCCAAACGGGGAGCCGGCCATCGGCCACTTCCCGGATGAGACGGGTATGCTCGCCCACCAAGCCGAGGGTTTTGTTGGTGGACAAGGAGTGGATCCCCGGCGGGTAGCTGACCGGGTAAATATCCGCGCCGAGGATATCGGCGGTAGCATTGTAGGGCCGCAGCGACTCCACCGTGCCGCGAGGGGCATGGATGGTGACCATGGGATGATGCGGGTCCAGCTCCCGCAGGATTTCGCGGGCCCGCAAAAGGGGTGGGAGCGGCAGTTTGCCCCATTCCGGTTCATCCGCCCCTTTCCAAGCCAGCAGGCCGGGATGGTGTCGAAAACGAGTGACGATTTTTCTGAGCAGTTCCTCCCGGGTTGGGTGGGTCGGGCCAATGCTGGCGAGCTCGCGCAAGTAAGGCCAGCAGAACATCCCATGCCGGGCGGCCGCATCCAGGTATGCGCTTTCCGCTTCGATGACTTCCCGGCTCCAACCGTTGGTTCGAGCGCCAGTGCGCACGAACAGCGCTCCCGCTTCGGCCAGTTCGGCCAGGGCAGGTTTCCCCTCCGGTGTCATTCCCTCCGGGGGCGGGCCGAGGGAAAAACC
>JARKQH010000001.1 GCA_029974925.1 Verrucomicrobiota bacterium | reverse complement strand
GACCACGGATTTCGCGGGTTTCGCGGATGTGTAGGAAGCCCAACCGGGTGCCGGGTTGATGTGGCATGCGGGGCACTGGCAGCGGCGGCGCAACGTTTACCCGGCGGTTGAATCTCCACGGAAGCCGGCGGACGGCTTATGGGACCGTGGGGGAGCGGAGGCGGAAGAACTGTTGGGGTTCAGCCAGGTCGTTGGTGTAGGGGCTGCTGCCGGCCGGGAGATCGAAGTAGGGTCCCAGCGCGTTGGTGGCTGTCTGCAGGGTGAACGTGCCGAGCCAGGACAGCACCACGGCGTCGCCCGCCCGGCCAACCTGGAGGATGGGAAAGAGGGTGAGGGTGGCGGGGGCGCTGAGGACGGAGCCGGCGGTGTTCCGCACCAGGACGGAATAGAGTCCGGCGTTGCCGGGAAGGAAACTGTTGAGGGCCAGGGAGCGGTTGGTGGCGCCAGCAATGGGGACGCCATTGAACAGCCACTGGTAGGCGAGCGGGCCGGTGCCGGTGGCCGTCACGCTTAGCACGACGTTTGAGCCAGGGGTCACCGTCTGGCTGATGGGATCGGCGGAGATCGTGGGCGGGATGACGCCAAGTTTCGCGATAAAGGCGTCGTTGAGGCCGGCGCTGGCGAGGGTGTTGGAGGGGCCGAAATAGCCCGGCGAGGTGAAACGTCCGACCAGGCAGGCCTGGCTGGCGGCATCCAGAGCGATGCCGTGGCCCGCGAGCCCGAGTCGCTGAGCCCAAAACAGGGCGCCATCACTGCCGCGAAACCTGGCGACGTAGCCCTGCCGATTGAAAGAGTAGGAGCCGAGGGATGCCGAGCCGGTGACGGTTCCGCAAATCCAGGGGTTGCCATCCGCATCCAGCGCCAGGCCGTCGGCAGAGAGGTAATCGCCGGTGCAGCAGGAGATGGAGGAGAACTGGGACCAAAGGCGCCGGCCGGCGGCATCGTATTTGGTAAGGACTGGCGAGTTGCCGTAGCCTCGCAGGTAGGCGGTGGCAAAGATGTTCCCGGCCGCGTCGGCTTTGATGCTCTGGGCGGCGCCGGAACTGCCCCCAATACCCTTGGTGACCCACCGCAGGCTCCCGTCGGGGGCATAGTTCGCCAGGAAAACGGTGCCGCCGTAGAAGCTGCTGTTGGTGTTCAGGAGGGGGCCGGCGCCGAAGTCGGCTCGCCCCAGCAAGGCGCCGGTGATGAGAATGTTGGTGTCGTGGCTGACGGTGATGCCGGTGCCGAGACAGGTGTTGGTGCCGATGGCAGTCCTGGCCCAGAGGGCGTGGCCGTCGGGGTCGAATTTGGCGATTAGAAAATTCGTTCCGGGACTATTGGTGAGCCAGAGGTCGTCGAGGTGGGTGATGAGGCCGCCAAAGCCGGTGAGGTAAATGTTGCCGGTTGAATCCAGGGCCACGGCGTTGGCCTGGTCGGCATAAGCGTAGCCGGCTTGCTTGGCCCAAAGGGGGGCGCCTTGAGCATCGAACTTGGCGAGGAAGATGTCCTGCGAGCCGGCGTTGGTAAGCGTGTGAGCCCCGAAGGTCGCGCGGGGGGAGGAAAACGTGCCGGCCACGATGGCGTTGTCGCCAGCGTCCACGGCAAGCGCCAGGGCGAAGTCGCCGGAGGCGCCGCCGGCGGTGCTGACCCACAACAGCGCGCCGTCGGGGCTGAATTTGGCCAGGAAAACATCTTCGAGCCCCGCGTTGGAGACGGATTGGGAGCCGAACCAGGAATTTGTTTTGACATATCCGGCGACTAGGAGGTTGCCCTGGCTGTCGGTGGCAACCGCCTGCGCAGCGTCGTCCTGAGCGCCGCCGGCGCTGCGGAGCCAGGCAAACTCGGGAAACAGGTCCGCGGTCAGCCGGGCGGTGAGGCTGGTGACGGCGCCGAAGGTGTTTGAGACCACGACGCTGTAATCGCCCATATTGGCGTATTGCACGTTGGTGACGCGGAGGAAGGAATTGGTGGCGATGGGGAGGCGAGCGCCGTTGAACAGCCATTGGAACGTGGCGGGGGCGCCGCTGCTGGCGCCGGCCATGAAAACCGCGTTGGAGCCGAAGAACGAGGTTTGGGTGGCCGGGGCGGTGGTGATCGTGGGGGGCGCATTGGAGGCGAAGAGCTGCAGGCGGGTGAGAAACGCGTCCCGGTTGCCGAAACTGGCCAGCAAGTCACCCCCGAACGTGGCATCGGCGCCATAATATCCGGCCACAACGACGCCGCCTTTGCCGTCGGTGGCGATGGCTTGGCCCGCGTCACCGCCGACACCCCCACCGCGGCGGAGAGTGACCAACTGGCCGGCGGCGTCGTAGAGGGCGACGAAGAAGTCGGACCCCCCGAGGGAGGACAGGGTGAGATTTCCGAAGCGGGCGGTCGCGGAAAACGCGCCGG
>JARKQH010000200.1 GCA_029974925.1 Verrucomicrobiota bacterium | reverse complement strand
TAATATAACCCTCGCCCCCGCCTAATCCGGCGCCAACTGATTGTACGACTCCACCGACACCCGCGGCTGGTTCGGCAAGCCGTCCACCCGCACCACGGCCCGGGTGACGGTCTCGGCGGTGACCTGGTAATTGGTGACCAGTCCCATGAAACGGCCACCGGTTTGGATGGATTGCGGGGCCGGTTTGAGGGCTTGGCCGTACGAATAGACAACAAACCGCGGATCCGCTTCGCAATGCAGCAACCCCAGCACCTGCTGCGGGATGCGCTCGATGGCCGCGTCGCTCATGAAATTGGTGTTGCCGACCAGCCAGGGGGATTTCACCGTCAGCTCCGGCACCGCCAGAATGTCGCCCAGCCGCCGGAAGCTGCCGTTGAAGTTGGTGCGGCGCACGTCGTTCAAGGCGCTCACAAAGCGGACGAGGGGAGGGGGAACCGCGGGGTCGTAAACCCCGGCGGGTTCAATCACCCAGTTGGTGGTCGCATCGGGCACGATGTTCACCCCCGCCAGGATGGCGGACCACGCGGCCAGGTTGGTCTGGTTGATGGACATCCGTCCCCGGGAGGCGTTGTCGTTGAACGCGGTGGTAAACAGGTCCAGGATGCGCCGGTCGCGCTCGGGATGCGTGAACGCGGCGTCGTTGGTCCAGGCATTCAGCGCGACGATATTGGTATTGATCTGCCCTACGTTCCGCACCAACTGGCCGTTGCCCGTCCACCTCAGCCACCGGTCCAGCTTCACCGGTTCCGGTTTCAAATACACCGTCTGCCACGGAGTGCCCCGGTGAACGCGCCCAAGCCACCCCACATTCGGCAGCTTGTTGGTCGGAAACTCCCAGTCATCCGGCCG
The DNA here is from genome assembly GCA_029974925.1 of Verrucomicrobiota bacterium. GTDB lineage: Bacteria > Verrucomicrobiota > Verrucomicrobiia > Limisphaerales > UBA8199 > JARKQH01. The sequence goes on along the minus strand of JARKQH010000200.1, from coordinate 3,371 downwards.
CCGCACCAGCGGGTCCTTGGCCGCCAGCTCGTAGTCGCCAATGCTCGGGTTGCTCGAGCCGCCCGGCCGGCCGCCCCACGGCGAATAGCGCGCATTGATCTGGCCGATGTTGTTCAGCGGCGGACTTTCGCTGGTGAAGTTCACGTTATTGGTCATGTGCAGGTCGCGCAAATCCCCAATGGTGTAATGCACCAGCGGGTCGTTGGCCTGCCAGGTCGTGTGCAGGTAAATCGGGCGGTAAGGAATCAGCGGGGCGTAGAAAACGTTGGACTTGTAAAAAACTTTGCCAATGTTCCGGGCATATTTCGGCCCCCAGTCCTTCAGGTTGTAACGAAAACCGTCAACGGCCGATTCCGCATCGAAGCCCGCCGAGGGGTCGAGGCTGAAACTCTTCATGTCCGTGGCGCCGTAAAGGCTGACGCCAATCTGGTTCAATACCCCGTAAGTGGGCACCCGGATGTCCGTGGACCGGCCCAGGCGATTCGTGCACCACTGGCTTCCCGGGTTGCTGTAGGTTTCCTGACTGATGGTGTTGCAGTTACCGTCCTCGGCAAGCTTGGCCAAAAGGTCTATGGTGTCGCCGTCGCTGCTCAGGTTCACATAGTCCACAATCCGATTCAGACCACGGTCCACCAAAATAAAGCGGACCTTGGTCTGGACCGTCAGCCACCAGCGGGGCACGGGGAAGCCCGATTGGCGTTCGAAGATGTGGGTCTGCGCCACCAGCGATGGCGGACTCTGGCGGTAAGTGCTCGTGGACAGGAACGGGAAAGAGTTTGTGGAAGGATGGAAAGGTATCACGAACGACAGGCCCACATCACTCGTGTTGGTCCACCCGCGCCAAGGCCGGGCGCCCCCGGGAATGCTCGTTACCACAGTTGCACCACGGGCTACACGATTGCTGTGCAGCATCATCCCCAGCTCATTGGTCATGAACGAGGTCATGTCGGCAACGGCAATCAATTCCAACTGGCGGGGATAGGCGTTGCTGTAAGAATTCCACGCTTCCATGCCGAACACATTCGAGATGCCAATGACGTACATCTGGTTGGTCTCGACCACCGGCCCGGCGACCTGCCCCGGCTGCCGGCGGAATTCGAGCAACCGGGTGACCAAAACGTGGGTCTGCATCGAAAACTCGTTGAAATTCGGAAAGCCCTTCTTGCTCCCAATCACCAGCGGCACTCCGTAAACGAGGTCACCCGGGGCCAGGGCACTCCGATCGGCCGGGTATCTCAGGTCCCGGGCGGGCGGAGCGGCCGTGGGAATGGCAAGACGCGCATCCACCTCCTCCTGATAACCGGCAATGTAAATGATGTCCTCACCCGAGGAACCGGGCCGCTTGCCAAAGATGGGCCGGAACACGCTCGGGGCATTACCCGGTCGCAGGGTGGTGCCATCGTACATGTTGGCCGCCAACTGGAGCAGTTGGTGAACGCTGGGAGTGTAGAAGTTGGTCGGATAGATCTGAAAGTCCTGGCCGATCGTGAATTCGTATCCGGCGTTCTTGAGCAACCGGTTTGCGGCGTTGGTGAAAAAGTCAACCGGCCGCCAGTTCACGAAGTTGGTGGCGCTGGCCACACCCAGCGGGTTGCGGTACACGAGGTTGTCGTAGTTCAAATTCATCTTGTCGGGCGGCTCGGGCGCCGAATCGGTCCCCAGTTGCGAAAGCAGCCGGTAAAAAGTGTAGCGATTGTACGAATCCGGAGCGTAACCGGCGCGCTGCAACCGGTCGGAGAAGGTCTCAACTCCCGGCACCACGGGCTGGTCGAGGGTGAGCTTGAACTTGTTGAACAAATCCTGCGTGGTAAAGACGTGCGCCGGGTTGTCAGCGCCGGACCAGCCCGAGTTGACGGCGGCGCCAATGCGGTCGTTGTCGAACCAACTCCAGGCGTTGGTCATGACCGGACCGCGGCTGTAGCCGTCAACCAGGTCGTTTTCAAAAGCCAGGACACCGGGATTGCCAAACAGCGCGCGCACGCTGGCCAGGCCGTTGCCCCAGCTCCCGCCATAGCGGTAACGCAGCAGCCAGAGGGCGTCATCAAAGGCCACCCCGCGGTTGGGCTGGGTATAGTCCGGAGGCGTCGAGCGCCAGAGATACTGATACGGCGCGGCGTTGGTCTGCCACAGGTTGGTGTTCAGGTCCACCAGGAAGCTGGCCAGGTTGATCTCCCACGGCCCAACGCCTTGGTTCCGCAGGAAACCGTCGCCGGTGGTCAACAACATGGACCCCGGGGGCGTCCCCGGCCTGAACTGCTTGGCATAGTTGTGAATGGCGTTGATATCCAAAGTGTTTCCCGCCGGCACCACCAGGTAGGCGTAGCGGTACAAGAACCGGTTGGTGGGCGAATGCGGGCGTTCGGGAAACTCCAAGCCTCCGACCCATTCCGGGTCGCCGGTGAACCAGTTGCTGAGGACGTTATTCGGGGCGGCGCCCAGCGGCAGGGGATAACCGTTCGTGTCGTAATAGCCGCCGATCGGGCTGATGACGGGCTGCAGACCGTTGGTCTCAAACCGGCCGTTCCGGTTCAAATCCAGGTAGTAGCGGAACTCAGGCACGCGCACGCCGTTGCTCAGGACGTTGACATAGACCGGCACCCGCGGGCTGTAAAACAGGTTGGCCAGGTTCTGCAACGAGTCATCCGGGTTGAGCGGGTTGCCATTGGGGTAAATCCAACTCACATTGGTGTAGCTGCCGTCCTGCAGCGGGTTGCCCGTGGAAACAAACCCCCGGGGATTGATGTAATTCGTTGAAACCAACAGGTCGTAAGTGAAAGGATTCCTGAAGGCCATCATGGGCGCCAGCAGCTCCGCCTTGGCGCGCTCCAGCCCGGCATCGGCGGCCAGCTTCGCCATGGCCTGGTCGGTCGCGGTTGTCACCGCGCCGCGTTCGGCCCGGCTGAGCACCAGGAAGGCAATGGCCATGAAGGTGATCACCGACAGCAGCACCAGCGTGATCACCAGCGCCACGCCGCGCTCCACCCTGCGATGTCGAAAACTCAATTTCATTGGTAAACCTTGAAATCCACATTACGAATGGGAATCCGCTGGCGGAACAGGTGGACCTGCGCCACGCGGTTCGAGAGGAAATTGCGCTGGGCTTCGGGGCTGCCGAGGGCGCGGTAACGCTGGAGCACTTGCGGTTCGAGAATCCCCAGTTCCAACTCGACAAACGCGGGCACCGCGTTGCTCACGAAATAGCATGCGATCTGCGCGGGGTCCAGGGAACTGGCGAACACCGCGGTGTTCGGCACCGGGATGAACTCCTCGGCCTTGCCAGCCACGGATGGCACCCAGAAACCGTTGGTGCCCCCTTGGCGGGTGACAATAAAACCATTGGTGGCAAACGCGCGCACGCGCAGGTGGACCAC
>JARKQH010000478.1 GCA_029974925.1 Verrucomicrobiota bacterium | reverse complement strand
CGAATACGACCGGCTTTACCGCCAACTGGTCGAGCTGGAAGCCCGCTTCCCGGCGCTGGTCACCCCGGATTCCCCCACCCAGCGGGTTGGCGGCCAGCCGCTCAAGGAGTTCCTGCCCGTCCGCCACCTCGAACCCATGTTCAGCCTGGACAACACCTATTCGCAGGGCGAGGTGCGCGAGTTCGTCGCCCGGGTCCAGCGGCTGCTGCCGGGCGAAAAACTCGAATGGGTGGTCGAGCCCAAAATTGACGGCGTGGCCATCAACCTGCGTTACGAAAAGGGCCGGTTCGTCTGCGGCGCCACCCGCGGCGACGGCACCACCGGCGACGACATCACGGCGAATCTCAAGACGATCCGGAGCATCCCGATGCGCCTCGAGGGCTCCGCGACGCCGCCCCAGCTCCTCGAAGTGCGCGGCGAAGTCTATCTGACCAAAGCCGGCTTCGAGAAACTCAACGCCCAGCGCCAGGCCGCCGGCGAGGAGCCGTTCGCCAACCCCCGCAACGCCGCTGCCGGCTCGCTCAAACAGCTCGACCCCCGCATCGTCGCCAAACGGCCCCTGGACATCGTGCTTTACGGCCTGGGCAAGGTCGAAGGGGCGGCCGTTCCCCCCACCCATTCCCAGGCGCTGGCCTGGCTCCAACAGCTCGGCTTCAAAACCCCCGAACGCTTCTGGCGCTGCCGGACCGCCGACGAACTGATCGCCGCCATTGAGGAATTAAACACGGTCCGGCGCGATTTCCCTTATGAAACCGACGGCGCGGTCATCAAACTCGATTCCCATGCCCAACGCGCGCGGGCCGGGTTCACCTCCAAAGCTCCGCGGTGGGCCATAGCCTTCAAATACGCGCCGGAACAGGCTGTCACACGGATCAAAGGCATCAACGTTCAAGTCGGCCGCACCGGCGCGCTGACCCCCGTGGCGGAGCTCGAGCCCGTCTTCCTGGCCGGCAGCACCATCAGCCGGGCCACGCTGCACAACGAGGACTACATCCAGCAAAAAGACATCCGCATCGGGGACCTGGTCCGCATCGAAAAAGCCGGGGAAGTCATCCCCGCCGTCGTGGACGTCGTCCCCGAAAAACG
>JARKQH010000474.1 GCA_029974925.1 Verrucomicrobiota bacterium | reverse complement strand
GGGCCGGCTACCAGCGGGTTTGCGCGTGGTTGGCCGCAACTGCGCCGCAGTTGAAAGGCCAGATGTTCGACGTGCCCCTCCCAACTCAAATCGGAGCCCCCACCGCATGAAAACTTACCCTCCAACTGCGGAATTTAGGTTGAATCAGGTTATCGTTGAGGAAATAGCGAATCGGCTTCTGGCGATGGTCAAGGATTTGAATCTGGCCGAAGTGTGAATTGGCGCGAAACCGTTCGATGACCAGCCGGTAGTTGTGGTTGAAGGATCGGCGCAAGGGAACGCCGACGGCTGCGAGCGTCAGCAGGGCGATCATGACAGGCGCTGTGGCGCGGCGACGGAATCCCACGAAGTAAACCAGGCTCAGCAGCATCAACGCCAGCGAGGTGACATACATGGTCACCGAGTTGGGAAGGAACGGGATGAGGACGTAACCGATCAGCAGGGTTCCGCCGAAACTCCCGAGGGTGCTGATCGAGGTCAGGCGGCCGACGTTGCCGCCCACCCCCGCCACCGAAGAGGTGATGACGCGAACCAGGAAGGGGCCGGTCATGGCCAAAAGGCTGAGGGGGACGAAATAGAGCAGCGCGGAAGCCAGCAAGGAACCCACGGCGAGGTTGAAATCCAGGCACCAGTAAGCGATATGCTCGACGACCAAGACGGTCAGCGCAAGATAAACGGCGGCGCCAAGGATGGCGCCGTAGAGCCAATGCGGCTGTTGTGACCGGTCGGCCAGGCGCCCGCCGGCATAGTACCCCCCCGCCAAGGCCACGAGAGTGACGGCGATTTGCGCGGTCCAGACAAAGTGAGACGTGCCGATGTAAGGCGAGAGCATTTTGGCGCCGAGAATCTCGACGATCATGATTGCCGCCCCGGTCACGGCCGCGGTGAAATAGAAAAAGCGGCGCAGGCCGGGCGGCAGGGAAGGCGCAGCCGCGGGGCTTTTCTTCGCGGGGGAGGACTTGGAGTCAGGCGCAGCTTGCTTCATTTTGCTTTGAGGAGGGGACGGAGGGTCTTGATGAAGGCATCGGCCTGGCGCATAAAACCCAGGTCGGTTGGATGCGAGCCGTCCACGGTGCCTTCGCCATCTCCGCCGATTAACGAGTCGCCGGGCATATAATAGAGGTGTTTGACGCCTTCCTTCCTGAGCTGGCGCCAGGCCTCCCGGAGGGCGCGGCGACTCTGGTCGTGCCGGGCTTGCTTTTCCGGAAGCAAAAAGGCATTGGCATAGGTGCGGTCCTCCACCAGCACAATCGGGGTCTCCGGGTGAGCGGCGCGAAGCCGGCGGACAAAGGGAACGACCCGCTCGGCCACCTCGCGACCGAGCATGTTGGGCAGGCAATCCAGCACATAAACGGCGGGGTCCAGTTCCGCCAGCAGGTCCGCCAGCTCGGGTTCCATTTTGCCGTTGCCCGAAAAACCCAGGTTGAGCGTGGGCCAGTTCAAGCGGCGGCCGACGATGGCGCTGTGGCACATGCCCGGCCGGGAGGCGCAGCCACCCTGGAGAATGGATGTGCCATAGAAAACAATTGGCTTGCGCCGGCCGGGACCCCACGGGCCGGCTGGCTGGAGCCGCGACCCGGCCGGCACGCCGAGTTCGACGAACCGCGTGCCATTGTAGAGGGGCAGGTACAACAAGTACTCGCGCTCGCCCTCGGGAAGACCGCTGACGAGTTCGACCTCATTGGTTTGGGCCTTCGGCTGGCCGACCGCCAGCCAGTGCCATGAGCCGCCCGGCATCTTGACGTAAAGGTCCAGGCCGCTGACGCCGGTGGCGGGCATGTGGGGCATGGCGAGGTTGGGAGATGTGAGAGCCCAGCGCGCATGGATCGCGCTCGCATCGGAGCGAAAGCGGACAAGCAGGCCGGCGGAGTTGCGCGCCAGGTTCCACACCGGCGGCCGGACCGTGGTTTCGGCTTTGGCGGGCAGCCGATCGTAATAGTCTTTCGTATCGGTCCAGCCGCGGCCTTCAACACCCAACTGGCGGATATCGGTCCAAACCAAGGCGGGTGATTGGCGCGCTTCTTGAGCGGTCGGCGCGGCTGCGGTGGCGGTTTCATGCACCCCGAACAGGACAACCCATGCCGTCAGTTTTGCGGTGAGACTCAGTCGGTTCATCGGCCCGTAAGGTAGTCGTCGGCGGAAATAAGGCAAGGGGCGCGGGCGTTACCGCACCAGCTCGAAAGCGAAGCCCTTCAGGTACTCGGTTTCCGGAATCATCGGGATGATGGGATGGTCCGGCCCTTGGGAAAAGGTGGCCACTTGGCGCAGGATGCGCCGGGCATCGTAAGCGGCGGACAACACGGTGTCTCGAAAGAGATTGGCCGGGACATGGTGCGAACAGCAAAACGTGGCGAGTGTGCCGCCGGGTTTCAACAGCTTTAGAGAGCGCAGGTGAATTTCCTTGTAGCCGCGCAGGGCGTCGGGCACCGCCGCGCGATTGCGGGTGAAGGAAGGCGGATCGAGGATGATGGCATCCCAGCGCGGAATGAGCTTCTCATGCGGCCGGGTGGCGGTCTGGGCCTTGAGCCAGTCAAACACGTTGACACTCTCGAAGGAACATTTGTCGGTCAGTCCATTCAGGGACGCATTGCGCCGGGCGGCGGCGATCGCCTCCGGGCTTTGGTCCAGAAAATGCACGTGCTCAGCGCCGGCGCGCGCCGCATGCAGGCCAAAGCCGCCCAGGAAGCTGAACGCATCGAGCACCTGGCCCCGGTCCGCCAGGCCGGCGACGCGCTGATAGTTGGTTTGCTGATCCAGGTAAAGGCCGGTTTTGTGGCCGGCCGCCAGGTCGGTCTCGAACTTCAGGCCATTGAGGTTGACGGTGAGGGGACCCTCCAGTTGGCCCTGGAGCAGGCCGCCCGCGTCCGGAAGGCCTTCAAATTTGCGCGAAGCCATGTCCCCCCGCTCGAGTATGGCGCGGGGCGAAAAGACGCGTTGGAGCGCCTCGACAATCAGAGACTTGCGCTGGTCCATCCCCAGCGAGCTGATCTGCACCACGAGCACGTCTTCGTATTTGTCCACGATCAAGCCGCTGAGAAAGTCGCTTTCGGCATTCACCACGCGGAACGAAGAGGCGCCAGGGAGGTGCCGGCGGCGAACTTCGAGGGCCAGGCGGATGCGCTCCTCGAAAAAGGCCTGGTCCGGTTGAATGCGGTCGGGCGAGAGCAGCCGCACGTGGATTTTTGAATGGGAATTGAAGAACCCGCTTCCCAGCAGGCGCTGACGATGGTCTTTGACCTGCACCAGCTCGCCATCGGCGGCGGGACGGCTCAGACGCAGGATCGAAGTGCCATAGACCCAGGGGTGGCCCGCGACGATGCGGTCCGCCTCCCCCGGCTTGAGCAGGACAGTGGGCAGGGAGTCCATAAGTGATAGAGGTCGGGAGGTTTTTGATTTGTTGGCCTCGCTGGGCTCAGGGTGCCGGGCGCAATCGGGCCGGGTTTTTCAGCGGCACTTCCTTCACCGTGAGGCTGTAGGAGTATTGGTCGAAATAGATGTTTTGGTCGCCCCATTCGAGTTCGCCGCGCTGAAAATCCACGTTATCCGAGCGCAGCGAGCGTTTGGGCGGCGTGAGGTCCTGGTTGTGGTCGGAGTTGGCGGCCATGCGATAGGCGTCCAGGCCGCCGAAATAGAAGTCGCGAATGTCGCGCCGTTGGTCCGGGGAGAGGCTGGTGGCGTATCGCATGGCGAAAATGCCCATATACGGGTCCACCGGCATCCAGCCGTAAGGCGGGAGATAAATCTCGGCCCAATCGTGAATGGACTTGGCGCCGGGGAACGTGTTCCAGCCGGATTGCCAGCGGGCCGGGATGCCGTTGAGGCGGCAGAGGGTGATGAACAGGAGAGCCTCCTGGCCGCAATCGCCGTAGCGGCGGGCGCGGCAGTAATCGCTGATGTTGCGAATGGTGGAGTACTCGATGGCGTAGCTGTATTGGATGTTCTCGGCGATCCAATCGTGGAACATTTTGGCCTTCAGAAAACCATTGGTTTCGGAACCGGCGATGGTTTCCGACAGGGCCCGGATTTCGGGCGTAAAGACGACGTGCGGCGCCTCGCGGGTGTAGGTCTCGAACACGGGGTCCTGCCGCTCGCAGGGCTTGACCAGGGCGGGGTCCACTTGGAACCACACGCCGTAGGTGGTGTAATCGTAAACCACCTCGAAGACGGTGGGTTGGTTCTTTCGAGCCGGTTGTTCGAGAAACACGGACCGAATCGGACTGTCGGCCGGCGCAACCTGGATGGCGCGTGGCGTGGAGGTGATGAGCGTGAAGTCGGTTTGAAACGGGTATTCGCGCGGGATGGGGAGCCACGCGCGGACCATCTCGCCGGCGGGGGCGGCGCCGGGTTTGGCGGTCACCTTCATCGTCATCCGGAAGCGTTTGGGCAGGACATAAGGTTTCTTCTCCGCCACCGCGGCCTGCCGGATGGCCACGCAGTGTTCCCACCGGGCCTTTTCCAGGGCCCGGGTGTCTTTGGGGGGCATGCGGCGCGGGTTGAGCTCGGGATACCGCCAGAACAGGTTGCTCACACTGGAAGTCATGAACCGTCGTTCACCGTCAATCACGCGGCTGTCGAACCGCCCCTCCGCCACCCAACGGTCGTATTCCTCGCGGGTAAGGTCTTTGACGCTTTTTTTGAGGGCGTCGAACAACTCCTCGGCGGTGTAGGGGAAGTCTTTTCGGATGCGATCAAGGCGGTCCAGTTCGAAACGGAGCACGTGGCGGTTTGAGGCCTCGAGGGAAGGGTCGGCTAGGGCGGCTTGGAGGAGGGCGGCGGCTTCTTTGAATTGCCCGCGCAGTTCCAGCTCGGCGGCACGTTCGGCAACCGGCTGCGCCGGGCAAACCTCGAGGGAAAGGCAGGCCACAAAAACCAGCAGAAGCAGCCGCGGCATCAAGCCGAAACCTCTCCACCGGGCCTCCGGGCGGGGAGCGACCCGCATGTCAGCAATCGTCATGCGGAGAGGGTAACACCTTGAATCAATCAAGCAAGGCGCCGCAGGAGGGATTGACACCGCGTCGGAAGCCGGGGCATCGCGCCTGCCGTTGCCGGGCTGGAGGAGTGGCGGCAGTAATGGCCTGGCGTGTGATGCCGGAGCTCTGCGTTCCTTTGCGTCCCGGCGGTGCAACGGCGGGGGGCCGCAGACCACGCAGACGGACGCAGAACCGGGCGGGCCCGGCCTGCGCCTCAACCCGCAGCCGTTTCCATTCAGTGGATATGACCACGGACGACGCGGTTGGCACGGATAAGAAAGAGCGGGAGAGAATGGCGGCAAGGATGGCGCCCTCCCGGACGAGCGACTTTGCCCCGCCACCGGGAGCCCTGTGCGGCGTCTCCCTCATCCGTGAAATCCGCGGTCCCTTCTTTGCTTGGTCACGCGTAGGGCATCCTTCTTGGGCTCTGCGCGCCCCTCCCTGTCTCGGAGCGACAACCGAGAATAGCCCGGCGGTGCAACGGCGGGGGCCCGCAGACCACGCAGACAGACGCAGAAGTTTCCCGGTGCGCTTTGCGTCCCTGGCGTGAGGCCAATAGACGCGAGGTGAAGACGCAAAGGGCAGGACACGATTCCAAGACCGCTCAACCACCCGACCCAGCGACGGACCAGTGACCTCCTCACGCGAAACCTTCTTACTTTCCCACCTTCGCACCTTCCCACCTTCCTACTTTCGCACCTTCCTACTTTCTTCCCTTCCCACCTTTCCACCTCGCCCTCCCTTCAGCCGCCTCTTCGGGACATCGTCAGGATCGGCCCGCCTTCGGAGGACGCCGTTACGGGCAGGTCCGAGACCTGGCCCACATTGGCGGATTCGTTGAAATGGTCGTTCCGAGTGGGGGCAAGAATCGCTGCGCTCGGTCAGGCGCGCGGGTGGCTGGCGTGACGGGCGCGGCCTTCGGCCCAGGAGCGGAGGGCCTGGATTTGTTCGTCCATGGTGCGGGCGAGGGGGACGGACTGTTTGAGGGCGGCGAGCACGGTGGGGGTGTCCAGCTCGGTTCCGGCGTAAAAGGCGTCATAGAGGGCGCTGATGATGGCCTCTTCAATTTCGGCGCCGCTAAAGCCGTGCGTGGCGTCAGCCAGTTGGTCCAGGTCGAAGCGGCCGGGGTCGCGTCCGCGACAGGCGAGGTGGATGCGGAAGATGTCGGCGCGCTCGTCGCGGGTGGGGAGGTCCACGAAGAAGATTTCGTCGAGGCGGCCTTTGCGGAGGAGTTCGGGGGGGAGGTGCTGGATGTCGTTGGCCGTGGCGACGACAAAGACGGGGGCGGTTTTTTCCGACAGCCAGGTGAGGAAGGTGCCGAAGACGCGGGCGGTGGTGCCGCCATCGGTGGCGCCGGAGGCCTGGGTGCCGGCGAAGGCTTTGTCAATTTCATCCACCCACAAGACGGCGGGGGCGACGGATTCGGCGACCTGGATGGCGCGGCGGACGTTTTCCTCGGAGGAGCCGACGAAGCTGTTGAACATGCGCCCCATGTCGAAGCGGAGGAGCGGGAGCTGCCATTGGTTCGAGACGGCCTTGGCGCAGAGGCTTTTGCCGCAGCCCTGGACGCCGAGGAGGAGGATGCCGCGGGGGGCGGGCAGGCCGAATTGGCGGGCCTCCAGGCAGAAGGCGCGCCCGCGTTTCAGGAGCCATTGCTTGAGCAGCTCGAGACCCCCGATGCGGTCGAAATCCTCGCGGGCGGCGAAGTACTCGAGGAGGCCGCTTTTGCGGATGATCTGCTGTTTTTCGGCGAAGACCTCCGGGAGGTCCTCGCCGCTGAGCCGGCCGTGTTTGACGATGATGCGGGCAAAGACATTTTCGGCCTCGCCGAGCGTGAGGCCCAGAGCAGCCTGAAGGAGGCGGTCGCGGGCGGCTTCATCGAGGTCAATGCGGACGTCCTTGCGCGCGCTGACTTCCGCGACGATTCGGTCCAACAGGCCGGCGAGGTCGTCGCGGGAGGGGAGAGGAAAATTCAGGACGGTGATTTCCTTCTCCAGCTCGGTGGGGATTTCCATCACCGGGGAGACGAGAATGATGGTTTTGAAGCTGTTTTTGAGGTGCAGGGCGATTTCCTTGAGTTTGCGGATAACGGCGGGGTGGGCTTTGGAGAGGAAAGGATGGAAATCCTTGAAAAGGTAGAGGGCCGGTTCGACCTGCTCGATGACGTGGTCCAGTGCGGCGAGGGGGTCTTTGGTGCCCGGGTTGCGGGATTTCTGGGATTGGATGGAAGCGCCGGCCGGGACAATGCCGATGGTGCAGCTCCACTCGAAGACCTTCTTCTGGCGGCGGGCGGCGATTTCGAGGACGGTTTCCTGGACGCGGGTTTCCTCGCTGGTGACGATGTAGAGAACGGGGTAACGGGCCCGGATGAGGGTTTCGAGTTCGAGTTGGAAATTCATGGGAGTCAGCTTGGGGCGGGCGAAGTTCAAGAGCGTTTGCCGCGGAACCAGCGGCGCCACCAGGGGCCGGCGGGTTGGGGCGGCGGGGCCGGGAGCGCGCGGGCGAGCCGATGTTCAATGGCTGGGGGCACGGGGGTGTGAATGGCGTCGTGTCGGAGCAATTCCTCGACCGAGTTGAATTCCAGGACAGCCGGCTGAGTTTCCTGCCGGAGGGCGGGCGTTTGCCGGGTCTCACTCGCGGTTTGGTTTTTCGTCTGGCGTTTCATGGCACTTCATCACCGGTTTTGCGGAACAGGGCGGTGAAAGCTTTTCTGGCGCGGTGCAATTTGCCGCGCACGGCATCCGGCGATTGGCCGGTCAGCGCCCCGACTTCCTCGTACGTGAGCTCTTCGTCGGCGACCAGGAGAAGCAGCAGGCGGTATTCGGGGGAGAGTCCATCGAGGGCTTTTTGGATGCGTTCGCCCAGTTCGCGGGTTTCCAGCACCCGCAGGGGCGAGTCGGAGGCGGAGGGGGTGGTTTCCCAGAGGGCGTCGTCCACGCCGCTGACCACATGGCGGTCATGCCAGGATTGGAGGAGGTTGCGGCAGTGGTTGATGGTGATGCGGTAGAGCCACGTGCGCCAGGACGATTCGCCGCGGAACTGGCCCATTTTCCGGAACGCCTTGAGAAACACATCCTGCGTGGCGTCCTCGGCGCGCTCCGGATCGCCAAGATAGCGGAGCGCGAGATAGTAGATGGCGCGGCTGTGTTCGCGGTACAGGTCGGCAAACGGGGACGCCTCGAGTGTGGCTCGCGGCTCTTCAACGTCCGGACGCTCTGCCAAGGGTTCGCTCACAATCGCCTTCACCGGTGATTAGACCGGAGGCGAAGGCGGTTGTCACGCGGACAATGGACGGCGGGGGGCGGCCTTGCGGGTCGGGTGCTCGAACGGCTCCGGCTTGCGAAAAGGCGGCAAATGAGCATCTTTAACGCCTATGAATAATAAATCGAATCATCTCAGCACGATTTCGCTGCACGCCGGGCAGGCGCCCGACCCCACGACGGGGGCCCGGGCGGTGCCGTTGTACCAGACCACCTCGTTCGTGTTCAAGGACACGGACCATGCGGCGAACCTTTTTGCCCTGAAGGAATTCGGAAACATTTACACGCGCATCATGAATCCGACGACGGACGTTCTTGAGCAGCGCGTGGCGGCAATCGAGGGGGGCACCGGCGCGCTGGCGCTGGCGTCGGGCCAGGCGGCGAGCACCTTTGCCGTGCTGGGGGTGACCCAGGTGGGGGAGGAAATCGTCTCGGCCAATAATCTGTATGGCGGCACCTACCAGCTTTTCCATTACACACTGCCCAAGTTGGGGCGGACGGTGAAGTTTGTGGATTCGCGAAATCCGAATGCTTTCAAGGAGGCCATAACCCCGAAAACGCGGGCGATTTTTGCCGAAACGATTGGCAATCCAAAGCTGGACGTTCCGGATTTCGAGGCGCTGGCCAAAATCGCCCACGAAGCCGGCGTGCCGCTGATTGTGGATAATACCATCGGGGTCGGCCTGGTCCGGCCGATTGAGTACGGGGCGGACATTGTGGTGGCCTCGGCGACCAAGTACATCGGCGGGCACGGCACCTCGATTGGCGGCGTGGTGGTGGATGGGGGGAAGTTCCAGTGGAACAACGGGAAGTTCCCCGAGTTCACCGAGCCCGACCCGAGTTACCATGGGCTGAAGTTTTGGGACGTGTTTGGCAATTTCCCGGGGCTGGGGAATGTGGCTTTCATCATCAGGTTGCGGGTTCAGTTGCTCCGGGACATTGGGGCGGCCATGAGCCCCTTCAACGCCTGGTTGTTTCTGCAAGGGTTGGAAACCCTGACCTTGCGGCAGCGGCAGCACTCGGAAAACGCGCTGGCTGTGGCTGCGTTTCTCAAGCAGCACCCCCTGGTGACCTGGGTGACCTACCCGGGGCTGCCTGACGACCCGAATCACCCCCTGGCGTCAAAGTATCTGAAGAAAGGCTTTGGGGGCATTGTCGGCTTTGGCATCAAGGGCGGGCTCGAGGCGGGCAAGAAGTTCATCAACTCGGTGAAACTCTTTTCGCACCTGGCCAATATCGGGGACGCCAAGAGCCTGGTCATTCATCCGGCCTCCACAACGCATCAGCAGTTGACCGCCGAGGAACAGGCCGAAACGGGCGTGCGGCCCGATTATGTGCGGTTGTCCATCGGGCTGGAGGCGGTCGAGGACATCAAGGCCGACATTGATCAGGCGTTGAAGGCTTCCCAGCGGTAGGCCGGGTTGCAGCGCCCCGCCGCCGCCGTTTCTACTCTTGGGTTGCGAGACGCCGGGCGCGAAACACGACGCGAAGCGGTGTGTTGTCGGAAACCTGCGGCCGGGGCACGAGAACGAAGTTGCCCGCGATGACCGGTTGAAGCTGGGCGCCCTCGACCACTTCCGCCGGGCCAATCCGGCACGGCAGGAATTGCACCACGGGCCGGCCGCCGCGCTGAGAGCCGTTTCGATCCGCCAGGTCGAAGCTGTGGGCGCCGCGTCGTGGTGTGACCTCGAATGTGAACAGGTCTTCGAGGACGGTGAGTTGCTGGTCAAAGCCGCAGGGTTGGGGGGCCAGGCGCGCCTCCCAGGCGGGGTCCCCGTAGAAGGCCAGCACGTCGCGGTCGTGCAGAAGCCCGGCGCCATCCTGCGCCTTGAGGCCGGCCGCGGCGGCCTTGTCTCCCGGCGCGAGAGTGTTGCGGGAGACGCGCCCCGGTTCCGGTTCGCGGGCGGCCAGCTCCGGAAAAAACTCTGCCAGGCGATGAATCAGCGCCACGTGGTTGGCAAACACCGCTTCGGTGAGAGTGTAGCGACCGGGCTGCTCGAGGAAATAATCGAGCACGCCCCAGCCGGCGTAACCATACCAGGTGGGCACGGTGTAGCCGATCATCTGGCAAACGCCTCCGCTGTTCAGAAACGCCAGCGCCATGGCGTCCGGCCCGTCAATGTGGCCCATCAGGCAATTGCCAACGGGCAAATACACCTTCGGGTTGGGGGACTGGATGGGCAGGCGGCGGCCCGCGGTGTCAATGCCGTAAAGCCTTCCGTGCTCGCAGCGGAAGAAGCCGTTCTGGTACCGGTAACCGATCTGCCATTCGCGCTCGGTCGCATGGCCGGAGGTGATGAACAGGTCGGCCTGGTAATCCGTCAAAGTTCGGACCAAAGCCTCGGTGGTATCCGCCGGGCCTTCGAATTCGTGCGCGACGCCGTTCGGCTCCTTGCGCACTCTGCGTCCGGGTTGGAGTTCGCAATACCAGACTCCTTCCTCAACCCTTTCGGTGGCGAACGCCGTGCCGGCGGCGACTTTCCGGATGGTCAGCGGTTCCCGCAGTCGGGCAATTCGCAGGGCATTCGTCGCGTCGTAACCCGTCAGAATGCCCCAAAACAGGTCGGGGTAGGGGTCATCGTCGAGGCGGCGCATGAGGCGGTGGACCTCGGCGACAAACTGTCGGGAGACCTCACGCGGCGTGGCCACGAGGCAGGCGTATCGAGGGAAGAGCCGCCGCAGTTCAGGAAGCAACGAACTGACCTGATTGGAATAAGTCAAAATCGTGGCGTGATGCTTGGTTCGCAAAGCCTCGGCCACCTCCCGCCATTCGGGTGATCCGTAAGTGTGCTGGGAGATCAAGACGGCGTACTGTCCCTCGGCATGGGAGGTCCAGGCGGCTAAATTCAGCCCCGCCATCCACACGGCGCACCACAAAAGCCATCGCTTCATTGGCGCACAGGGTAGTGGAGCGGCGGAACGGCGCAATGGCTTTGGTGGGCGCGGGCCGGCCGGCCAGATGGCGGGGCAGGGTGGGGGAGACCGATGGCGCCTGGATTGCCGCTTGACGTGCGGTTGACGGTTCCCCCTAGCATGGGCGGAGCAGATGCGATTTCTGACTCCGAACCGGCGGCGCTGGGTGATCATCGGGCTGATTTTTTGCGCGATCGTGTTGAATTATTTCGATCGGCAAATCGTTTCGGTGCTTAAGCCCACGTTGAAAGGCGAGTTTGGGCTCAACGATCCGGGGTATGCGCTCCTGGTGAACATCTTTGCGGTGTGCTATGCGGGGATGTATCCCGTGGCCGGCTGGCTGGTGGATCGGTTTGGCGCCCGGCTGATCATGCTGGCGGGAATTGTCACCTGGTCCACGGCCTGCCTGGGCGCGGGGCTCACGCGGGCCTTTGGATTGTTTGCCTTTTTTCGAGGGATGCTCGGCGCGGCGGAGCCGCTGGCTTTTCCGTCGCAGTTGCGTGTGGTTGCGACGTGGTTTCCGGGCACGCTCCGGGCCACGGCAAACAGCTTGAGTGTGGCGGGGAGTTCGATCGGCGCGATCATCGCTCCGCCGCTGGTGGCGTGGCTGACGTTGACATTTAACTGGCATGCGGCCTTTCTGGTTCCGGGCGCCTTGGGGCTCGGCCTGGCCGTGCTATGGTGGTGGATTTATCGTGATCCGCCGGCGGAGATGGCGGCAGAGATGCGGAGATCCAACGGCAGGGAAGCGGACGGCAGGTTCACCTGGCCGGAATTGTGGCGCACCCGGAGTTTATGGGGTATTTTGTGCATCCGGTTTATTAGCGATCCGGTTTGGTATTTCTGCCTGTTCTGGCTGCCAGGTTACTTGCAGGAAAAGTCGGGATTGACGCTGGCGCAGATCGGGATGGTGGGCTGGATTCCCTTCCTGGCGGCGGACTTGGGCGGGGTCGGCAGTTCCGCCTGGTCGGACTGGCTGGTGAAGCGCGGGCTGGCGCCTCTGCGGGCGCGCAAGGTGATGCTGACGGCGACGGCGCTGTGCGCGCCGGTCTGCGTCCTGACGCCGCATCTGCCGCATCCGGCGGTGACGCTGGCGCTGTTTGGCATCGTGGGCGCGGTATGCCTGAGCTGGCTTTTTACTCTCAGCGTCGTCATCGCGGAGACGTTTCCGGTGGGCAACGTCGGCAGCGTGATGGGAATCGCCGCCGGATTCGGGGCCGCGGGCGCGATTCTGTTCAACACTTACGTCGGGCAGGTGATGGAAACGCTGGGTTCGTCGCAGATATTTGGCGTGATGGCCTGTCTCCACCCGCTTGCCGCGGTGCTGTTGTGGACCGTGGTGCGGCCCGAGCGGCCAAAGAACCGAATGAATTCGTCGTGCAGCCCGTCCGCAGCTTGAGATGAAACGAAGAACGTTTATTCAAAGACTGGGGTTCACTGCTGCGCTCCCCTGGCTGGGCCCCGCGGCGACCGCGGCGTTGGCTGCGCCGCGGACGGCGGAGGGCGGCCATATCATTCTATCCTGCAACATCCGCGTAGCCCTGCCGGAGGATGAGGCCACTGGCAACGGATGGCGCGCCCGCCGCGACCTGTGCATCGAGGTGATTCGCAAGCAGGTGCCGGACCTGGTCTGCCTGCAGGAGGTGGTCCGTGAACAGATGACGGACTTGGAACGCGCCTTTCCCGATTTTGGCAGCTTCGGTTTCGAGGGGCCGGAAATGGACGCCCGGCCCGAAGGTTATCAGGGTATCGCCAAAAACCCGATTCTATTCTCCCGAAACCGCTATGACCTCGTGTCCGCAGGTGGATTCTGGCTCTCGGAAACGCCTCATCTGCCCGGCTCGCTCT
This sequence comes from Verrucomicrobiota bacterium, assembly GCA_029974925.1. GTDB lineage: Bacteria > Verrucomicrobiota > Verrucomicrobiia > Limisphaerales > UBA8199 > JARKQH01. The sequence continues at coordinate 20,906 of JARKQH010000474.1, read as the reverse complement.
CCTGGGAATCCGCGCGCGCCCGGCACGTCAACTGGGTGCGGCTGAGGGACAGGGGCTCTCAACGGCAGTTTCGGGTCCTCAACACGCACCTCGACCACGTCAGCCAGCGCGCGAGAGAGGAGCAGTTGAAAATGATTTTGGCGGAGGCCGCCCTTTACCCGAAGGACTTTCCTCAATTGCTGGCGGGCGACTTCAATGTGGACGCCACCAACCCGGTTTTGAAACTGGCCTTGGACGCGGGCTGGATCAACACCCGGCAGGCCGCGCCGGAGCCGCGCGCCGACGCCCCGACCTTTCACGGTTTTCTGGGCGAGGAATACCAACCCAAAACCGCAGCCGCCCGCCGGCGAGGAGCGATTGATTTCATTCTCGCGCGCGGCCCGGTTTCGACCCTGGCTTGGAGAATGGTGCGTGACTCGCGCCAGGGGCGTTATCCAAGCGACCATTACTTCATCGCAGCCAAAGTCGCTTTTCCACCCTGACCCCATGGACTTGATCACCATGCAGACTCTTCAAACGGACTTCATCCAGGAACCGGCCCGGAGCGTTCCAGTGGTTAAACAGGCGGATGTGCTGGTCGTCGGCGGCGGCCCCGCCGGCATCATGGCGGCCCGGGCCGCCGCGGAAAGCGGACTCTCGGTTTCGCTTGTCGAGAGCCGGGGGTTTCTGGGCGGGAACCTGACGATTGGCCTGCCGGTTCTGGGCTTCCTCGATCAGCGCGGGCGGCCCATCATCGCCGGCCTCCCGCAACAATTCATGGACCGCTTGAGACGCCGCGGGGCGGCCAGCGAGCACCGGCCCTGTCCGTTGCATATCAGCCTCACCTTGGTGGATGCGGAGGCCGTGAAGGCCGTTGCGCTGGAGCTGTTGCTCGAGAAAGGCGTGGATATCCACCTCCACACGTTTTTCGCCAGCCCGATCCTGGACGGGGAACGGGTGTGCGGAATCCTCACCGAGAGCAAAGCCGGCCGGGAGGCAATCCGGGCACGGGTGGTGGTGGATTGCACGGGGGATGCGGATGTGGCGTATCGCGCGGGGGTGCCGTGCGAGAAAGGCGACGCCCGGGGCGGCCTGCAACCCCCCACACTCATGTTTGCGATGAACGGCGTGGACACCGAAAAGCTGCGGCTGAGCCTGAGCCGCGAGCCAAAAAACTACGTCGCCGATATCATTCCGCCGGAGTATTTCGGACGCAACCGCCAGTATATCGTCGTCGGGCTCAGAAGACTCATTGCCCAGGCCCGGGACCAGGGCCTGCACCTCCCCACCGAGCGCGTGATTGTCATCACCGGCCTCCGGCCGGGTGAAGTCTGGGTGAACATGACCCGCGTGAAGGGCGTGGATGGGACGGACCCGCGGAGTCTGACGCACGGCGAAATCGAGGCACGGAGGCAGATTGAAACCCTGGTGAAATTCCTCGTCCAGTACGTGCCCGGCTTTGAAAACTCGCAGTTCACGCGCACGGCTCCGTTCCTCGGCATCCGCGAGACGCGGAGAATTGTCGGGCGCTACGTGTTGACCCGCGAGGACATCCTGGGTTGCCGGCGATTCGAGGACGCCATCGCGGTGGGGAGTTACCCGGTGGATTTGCACCGGCCCCATGACAGTGACTGCACCCTGGAGTATTGCGGCGACAGCTATGACCTGCCCTATCGGGCGCTCGTGCCCCAGCGCGTGAGCCACCTGCTCGTGGCCGGACGTTGCATTTCGACGACGCACGAGGCCATGGCCGCCATCCGCGTGATGAGCACGTGCATGGCTTTGGGCGAGGCCGCGGGCCGGGCCGCCGCCCTCGCCGTGCGTGAGGAGATTGGGCCGGGGGAAATTGACGTGGCCGTGCTGCGGGCCGAGCTCAGACGCCGGGGCGCGTATTTGAACGGATAGACGCAGACCCTTCCGGGCGGGTTGAACCGGCCGCAGCGCCGGGGCCACGGCTGCCGCGGTTCTCCTCCAGCGCTCGAGATGGAATGGGCCGGCCGCTCTCCCGGGTGATGGACCCGACACTCCAATTCTATGGAAGGAGCCGGAGGCGGAAGAACCGTTGCCCGGCTGATTCCCACGAGGCGCTGAACGAGAGGACGCCGCCAGTACCGGTCATCACGGCGCTGGCCGCATGCCACTCAAGCTCATTCAGGTCGTTTTTGTAGTCCACCTGGTAGAGCTGGCCGGGGACGGAATTCCATTGGAAAACGAGGTTCGGCCCGGCGAAACTGTAACTCAGCGCCGGCGGAGGAACGACAATGACGGTGAAGGTCTGGCTCGCAGTGAGCGGCGGCAGGCCGCTGTCGGTAACGACCACCGTAAAACTGTTGGTGGCCGGCGCGAGGACCGGCGTCCAGGTAAACAACCCGCTGGAGGGGCCGATGTGTGCGCCCGGCACAGGGTTGGCGAGACTGAACAGCACCATTTGCGGCGGAACATCGGCGTCCATGGCGCTCACGGTGAATGCGACCGTCTGGCCCAGGGTGACAAATCGGTCAGGAATGGGCGCCAGGCTGGGCGGTGAGTTCGGAAGCAGGTTGGGCGCGCGCGGGGTGGGGGTGGGCATCGGGTGGATGGCCGCGGCGCCGTCAGGGAAGCGGCCCTCGCTGACATCGGTGGTTTGAGGGCCGAACGTGACGGCATCAATCGGAGTACCATCCGACGCAAAGAGGCCAATGGCTTCGCCACCCTTGCTCAGCGCGAAGGAGACATGGAGGTCGGACCGGTTGGTGGAGTTTTGATTGTCCTCGTTGTCGGCCCAAACCAACAGGTAGCCGCCGGGCGGAATGACGTAATGGCCGTTGTCAGGAATTCGGAACTGGAACCGGTTGGTCAGGTTGTCGGTGAGGTAACAGCCGCCCAGATTGGCCGCATTGGTGCCGGGGTTGTAAAGCTCGAACCAGTCCTCGAAATTGCCATCGGCGGGATCGGCGAGGGTTCGGCTGTTGTCGGCAAGCCATTCATTGATCACCACTGCAAGCGGCGCCGGCGCGCCATTGTTGGTGGCTCCCGGAGTGGCAAAGAACATGGACTTGCGATAAAACGGCTGGGCATCCGGAAGGTCCCCGTAGCTCCAGTTGGCGGGCAGGGCGGGGTAGTTCAGGTAATCAACGATTTGGACCCCGCTGCCGAGGGCGCGGGTGAGGACAAGGCAGCCGGCATCCGCACTCAGGCGAAAGCTGGTGTGCAGAGCGTTGCTTGCGGTTTGTTCCGGAGCGCCATCGCACCAGACGACGAGGAACCCGTTTGACGGGATGAGGGCATTGGTGGGGAACGGCCACTTGGTCAGTTGCTCATAGGAATCCGTCAGGTAATAACCGCCAAGGCCCAGGTCGGTGGCGCCGGTGTGCCGGAGCTCGGCCCACGGCTCGCGCTGGCCGAAATTGTCGAGCGGACCGTTTAGATTCCAGGTTTGGACCTCATTGAGCCAAAGCGGCGGGAAAGGCGGCAGGTTCGTGGCGACATTGTTGGGCTGGCCGGGGGTGGCGCCGGGAATGAAAGTCGGCCCGCCAATGGGCAGCCGGGGGTCCAGGGAAACGTACAGGCCGCTGGTCGAGGTGGAGTTTTGCAGGCGGGCGATGAACGGCGTGCCGTTGGTGTTTTGCAGGTACCAAAAGCTCAGGGAATAAACACCGCCGGCGGGCAGGGTGGCGCCCAGCGTCTGGTAAACCGAGTCGTTCCCACCCGAGCCGGGGGCGGTGGCCACCATCCGGAGGCTGGAATTGCCCGAGTGTTTCACCGTCGTACTGAGAGTGGAACTGGCAAAATCCGCGGAGAGCGACCAGGAGCCGCCGAGCGCAGTCTCGAATCCGCCGTTGGTAATGAGATTGGGCCCGCTGCCCGGAATGCTGCCTGAAACCAGGGCAACATCATCAAGATAAATCTCGCCGGCCGAACCGAGATACAGATACAGGCGCGATGCGGAACTGGCGAGCGTGGCGGTGGTGCTCGCATAAACCCATTGGGGGCTTGCGGCCGGGAGATTGGTCGGAAGGCGCACGGCCCAGTTGGCCACGCGGCTGTTGTCCTGGCTGGGGTCCACGAGCTGGAGCGAGATGCCGTTGGTGGCGGCGGGCCAGGGCGTGGCCGCTTCGTAACGAACCCGGTCAACCACGATTTGATTGGTGCCGGCGCCAGGCCGGAGCAAAGTCAGCGTTTCGCCGTCCTCGTCCAGCCTGCCGTCAAAGGCGCCAAACGGAACGTTGGTCAGCCCATAAGTCTGGCTGAAGGCGAACGGATCGCTGCAGAGGACCCGGAAGCCGCGGGGAGGAATCGTGGACCCGGGCGGAAAAACATAGGCCAGGCCGTTGATGCTCCAGCCCGAGAGGTCGAACGCGAAATTCGAGTGAGTATTGAACAGCTCGACGAACTGGGCGCCACCGGCAACGGGCTGGGGGAGAATCTCGCTGAAGACCACGTGGCCTTCGGGCGCGACGGCGGCGCCGGTGTAGTTCGCGGTGAGGTTGAAACTCGCATTCGGGATGGGATTCCCCTTTCGGTCCGTGGCGGTGACCGTGAGGAAATTGGTGCCGGCGGCCAACGGCGCCAGCACGCGCCAGGTGGTGGTGCCGGTCCAGGTCACGGGGTACGGGATGCCGTTGACGAAAATGTGTTCCACTGAAAGCGGCGCGCTGCCGGTCAGGGTGAGCAGATTGGTGCCCGAAACCGCCTGGTACGCGGGGTTGTTGACCGAGAACGTCGCGGAGGGAATGACGGTGAGGAGATAATTGCGCCGGGCCGCGATAAAATTCTTGATGAACTGGGGAGAGACCATCGGCACGTTGTTTTGGAGGAAACTGGCGTAACGCTCGTCCAGCAGCGGGTCAGCCGCGCCGGGCTGAAGCGGGGAGTCGAGCGCTTCCTGGAACGCCCGGAGGTATTCGCGGTGGAAGCTGGGAGTGTTGGTAATCATCCGCAGGAGCGTCTGATCGAACATCCGGTAGATGCTGTCCGAGGGGGCGTTGCCGCCGGCCCCGAGGGCGAGCTCGATGTCCCACATCAGCAGGCGCCAGGGTTCCGTGTCGGGTTTGTAAGCATACATGTTCTTGCCGCGGTCGTAGGCGTAACTGTCCCAACTGCCGCAGATGTGGTGAACGGCCACCGGCCGCAGGAAATTGGCCACATCCATCCAGGTTCGCACCCGGCCTTCATAGTCGGGGGCCAGCGTGTCATTAACCACCGCAATCAGGTTGGTGAGCGCAGACCAGTCGTCGGGATTGGCGGTGGCGCGGGGGCGCCAGTTCCAGCGATAGCGGCCGGTGTCAATTTCTCCGGAGCTGCGGTTGACCCGCGTAAGGGTGGCGTAGGTGCTGGCCTGGGTTAGCGCGTCGTCGGCAAACTCGAACCAGCTTTCGATCTTGCGCAACTGGCCGCGCTCATCCTCGGGGAAATACTCGTCGAGCATCTCGCGGTTGGGTTGCTGGGCGTCGTCGTAAATGGTGCCGCGGCGCAAGCCGTTGACGAAAACGTGAACATGCCGGCGGTAATTGTACGGCTGGCCGAGCTGGCGCCCAATCCACGTGCCGGTGAGGTCCACCTGGCCGCTGTCGTCGTTGAAAAAGAAGTTGCCCGACACGACGTCGTAAGCCGTCAAGACGAACGGCTGGGACCCGAGGAAAGGCTCGTCGGGGGCGAAATTGACCTCGTAATCGCAAGCCATGCTGCCAACGGGGCCATTGTAGTTGGGGACGTGAAAGGGGCTCCCGCTGTAAAGCGTGTCCACGTTGTAAAAGGCGCGAAAGTTGCCGTAAACGAAGGTGGCATCCACGGGGTCGTTGGCGTTCTTTTCGCGGTTGGTCCAGAACGTGACGTTCGAGGAAGTCAGCCACAAGCGGTAACTGCCAAGGGTGCCCGCCACCGGCGATTCACCCCAACGCACCAGGCATTCGTGGCCGGGCTCGGGCTCCGGAAACCGGGCCGTAGCGCCGAGGCTGTCGGTGGCGTGGACTTGAAACGCCACCAGCGCGCCGCTCCCCAGTCCCGGCAGGGTTGCGGAATAAACCCCGTCGCCCGCGACGGCATCGCCGCCCGTGCCATTATCAAGCATGGCGAGCGGGGTGAAGGTGGTGCCGGGGTCCAGGCGATAACGCAAGGTGACCGAACCAATCCCATCGGGGTCAATGGCGCGCGCGGATACCCGCACGGGCTGACCGACTGCCGGCAGGACCGGCGTGTGAGTGACCTCCACCAGTGCCGGCCCGGCATTGCCTACCCGCCGCGAGTTGGGCAGGCCCGGGGTCCCAAGGTTGGCGGGGAGATTCAGGCGTTGCGACACTTCCATCCAGTTGCCGCGAATGCGCAACAGGATATGGGGCGAGCCTCGAAGCCACCGGGCCCAGGCGACAATCCGGCCGGTATTCGGCGCGCCGGTGGCGGCGGTGGCGGTCAGCGCGGCGGCAATCTTGTTTGGGCCGGTGTCGCCGCGGGCAGTCGCGGCCAGGTGCAGGGCAGGGGTGCCACCGAGACCCACGCCCGCCTCCACAAAACTGCCGCGCAGCACGCCTCCCAGGGTCCAGCCCGTGGCGCCGGCGTCGAACGTGCCGTTGGCAAGGAGGTTGGCTCCGCCGTTGCTGTGGAATTCGACGTTGTCCAAGAGCGTCTCGCCGGGGCCCTGGAGGAACACTTCAAACCGGTTGGCGGTTCCCAACGTGGTGGCGGATCGGGATTCGTCGTTATAGACCATGCCGTTTTCCATGACGCGGGTGACGTCAATCGGGGTCCAGGGCGCCTTGTTGGATTCGTCGCTGTCGGCCCAGTTGGCGGCCAGCCGGTTGTCCGCGTCCGGGTCTTTCAGCTCCAGCGAGCTGCCGCCGCCATCGCTCCATTTGCCCCAGCGCCCGCCATCACGGTAGGCGACCTCGTCTTCGACGATGAAATAGAGGTTTGTGGTGACCACGCCCTGGGAATTGGTGCTGACCAGGTCCTCCGGCCGGGCCAGGGCGATGCGTTCGCCGCGGTTCCGGAGGGAGCCGCTGTAGTTGCCCCATGCGTTGGTGAGATTGAGCTGGGCATAGTGCTCAAGCAACCGGGCAAGGTTTTTGCCCACCACGACATAGCCGTCCGCCGGAATCACCGCATGGGGGGGAAAGGTGAAGCTCACGCCGCCCTGCAGCCGCCAGTTGGCCAGACTGACCGCCTGGTCACTGCGGTTGTAAATTTCGACATACTCGTCGTCGTCGGACTCTGAAATGGGGTGGTACATGATCTCGTTGATCACCACGTCGGGCACTCGGGGGCGTTGGTTGGCCGTGCCCGGCGTCACGGAAGCGAGCGGTTGAAAGCCCGGCGCGCCGTCCGGGTGGCGGCCGGCACTGACGCCGTTGGCTTGACCGTCAAACGCCACCGCGTCAATCACGCGGGTCCGGTTGGAATTAACGAGCAGGATTTTTTCGCCGTCCGCGGAGAGGGAAAAGCCGAGCTGCGTTTGGGTGAAAGCCAGGAAACCGCGGGCCGGGATGGTGGTGCCGTCGGGGATGCGGAACTTGTTCGTGGCGGCCGTGTCGCTGAGCCACATTCCCGATACATTCACGGCCTGAATGCCGGTATTGAACAGTTCGATGTAATCCTCCTGCGGTTCGTCGGTATGCGCCAGGAACTCGTTGATCACCACCTGGTTGGCCGGCTCGGATTGATAATGGTCAAACGCGCCGGGCGACCCGCCAATGGCCGGGCTGGCGGACCAGGCGCGGGGGTCCTTCTCCCCGAAACTGGGGCGCGAGAGCACCAGCGAGTGGCCGGCGCCGTCCGGCGCCGCGGGCCAGGGCGGCCGGTTGTCATATTCGATTTCCAGCAGACGTCCGCCCAACTCGTTCAACAGCCGCAGGACGCCGCCACTGTTGGACAGTTTGTTGGTGTAGGGGCCCAGGCAGGTCACGCCATAGAACCGCTGGGCGGCCGCAGGGTCCTTGGCGACGACCAGAAACTGGCCGGGCGCGAGCCGCGTGTGGTCCGGGAAGCGGTAACTGATTTCGCCGGTGAGCTGGTGGCCGGTCAGGTCTTCGGTGACGAGACCGGAATTCCACAGCTCGACAAATTCGAGGTTGTTGGTCGCGTCCCACGCATCGGGTGGGTTGTACATGATTTCCGTGATTACCAAGGGCGTGCGGCGGCTGCACGGGCCCGGCGGTTCAAACGGCAGCGAGAGGTTGGTCACGACCAGCCCGGCGCCCGGATTGAAATCGCGGAATTGAACACTGGTGGCGGCGCCCGGGGCGCCGGCGCTTGCCGCAAAGCCGACCTCGACCGTTGCCGACACGGCAAGCGTGGCCGAGCCCAGGAACTCCCAGGTTTGGCCGTCGAGGCTGGCAAATCCGCTGAACACATTGCCGCTGCGTCGTAACCGCAGCCACGTGTCGGGGTAATTGACGGGGAACAAACCGCTGAAGGTGGCGCTGGCGCCGGTGGCTGCGCGGGAAAGGAAATGGCAGCCGGCGGGGCCTGGCGTGGCCACGGCCGCGGCAAAAACGGCGTTGGTCACCAGTCCGTCGCGTGCCATCAAACCCGCGCGGGTCCACGCGCTGGCAAACCCCAGCGTCGCGACCCGCACCTGAACATCGAAATCGTTGGTGTAGCGCTGATGGGCGAAAGTACATTCATCCTGGGTTCCGCCGAGCGCCGCGCCCGAGCTCGTGAGGTCAAAACCGTTGCCCACTACGGTCATCACACCCCCCGCGGCCGGGTGGCCAATATCGGTTGCGACAAACGGCGTGGCAATGAAATGCGTTTGGGAATTGGCCGCAATCGGGTTGGCCGCCGCCGCCAGGTCGCGAACGCCGTTGACCGTGAGCGTGTAATTCGTGCCCAGGGATTGCGGGGCGGTGGTCAAAATCACCGTTGCCGCCGTCTCCCCAAAGCGCGCGGCGCTCACGGGCAGGGACCCCGCAGAGCTGGTGATGACGTAATTGGCGGCATTGAGGGCGGTGTCGGCGCGGAGGCCCTCGGAGAAACTCACGCGCACTTCGGTGGGATAGAGACTCTCGGCGCGGAGGAGCGCCGGGGGATTGGTGTCGGCGCGAACGCTCAGCAGGGCGTTGCTTGATACCACCGAGAACGTCATGTTGGTCACGGTGTTCGTCAGGGCAACGCGGTAGTTTGCGCCGTTATCCGCCAGCGTGGCGGACGGGAGGGTGAGCGTGGTGTTGGTGGCGTTGGGGATCGGCGTCTGGTTGCGGAACCATTGCGCGAGGATGGGGCGGGCTCCCCGAACGCTCACGCTGAAAGTCACCGGCAGCAGCTCGGTGACTGCTTGGGATTGCGGATGCGAGCTGATTGCCACCGGCCCGGCGAACCCACTGGAATCGGGTCCCTCGGCGGCACTCTCCTGAACTTCGGCGGTTGTGAGCGCCCCGTCATAAATACGGAACTCCGTGATGCTGGCTCTGAGATAGGCGTCGGCGCTGAACTGGGACCGCCCGATCCAGTTGTTCGAGGTGATCCCCAGATCGGACGGACGGAGGGTCATATTGGAATTCTCGGCAACCAGCAGCCCGTCCACGTAAAGCCGGCCGGTGTGGGTCGCGCCATCGGCCGTCCATGCCACATGCTTCAGCGTATTGGCCGGCAGCCGAACGCCGCTCCATTCCAGTACCTGCTCGCCCGCCCCGCCGCCGGTGATGGTGATGGCTCCCCGCAGGCTGCCGTTGCCGGCTTGCGGCGAGAGGAACACGTACCGGGTGCCGGTTCCCGCGACATCCTCCCCCCCGGAGCTGTTGCCGAAATCGAAAATGCGCGACCAATTGCCGCTATTGTTATCGGTCAACCAGACTTCCAGCGTGACACTGTCGAGCCCCGACAGGATGCCGTTGGGCAAGTCCACATAGGCACCCGTGCCATTCAGGACGACCTGACCGTTGGAGATGACCGCGCCCCCTAGCAGCGCGCCGTGCTGGCCCCCAACGGAATCGCTGGCATCGGCCGTGAAACTGTAACGGTGAAGCAGGCGTGTCTCGGCCTGCCCGCGCGCTGGCGCGCCCCAGACGGCCAGCAAGACCATCAGGCAAATTGAAGGACGACAAAACGGGAACATGAGAGGTTAACAACAAAGCCTGTGGCAGGACGCGGCACCTCCAACGCGGCTTCGACGCCGGGCCGGCCGGCCGGTTCGAGTGAAGGGCCTGCCCACCGGGACTCTGACCCGGTTGGGCGAACTGCAGATGCTCAAGCGGGGCAGGTCTGCCAACATAGCTCAATTCTAGCAGATTACGGTCGTGAAAGGCCAGCCCAATATGGCCCTCGGATGGCGCCCCGGGGCGAATATTTGCTCGCTTTTTTGCGGTGCTGGCTGGAAGCTGGCTTCCATGAAAGCTCTGTCTGCGTTTTTGGGGGTGGCGGTCTTGCTCGGTGGGTTCGATAACGCGCGCGTTCTGGCCGAACAGCATCGGGCGACGCGTCTGGGCAATCCGGCAACGCGGTTTGCGCCGCCGGTGCAGACGGCTGAGGACCTGCGGGCCCGTCTGCTGGACCTTCAATTACGTCCGGACATTGCCTCAATTCTGCGTCAATGGGGGTGGGAAGGGAACCTGGACGATTTCTTCCGCGCCCTCGCTACTGCGGAGATTCGCGAAATCGAGATTCCCGTGGGGACCACTCTGCCGTTCATGTCGTCGCGGAAAGACGGCAGGCCGGTTTGTCTGCGCAATGTGCTCTGGGCGGGTGACGCGCCGGCGCCCGCTTTTGTCTTTGAATTTGTTTCCAACGGCCGGCAATACCGCTGCGTGACACCCAAGGCCTGTAGCAATTTTCTGCTCGAAGACATCGGGCTGGAGCCCAAGTCGCTGCTCGCGATTGACTGCGCGGCCCCGGCGGAGGTGCTGGTGGGACGGCCCATTGAAGTGTGTCTCACCGTCCGGCAGATGGGGAATGTGACGGAGCCGAAAACGACCGTTTCCCTGTCGCTGCCGCCCAATGCGACGCCCAAGCAGATGAGCGCCGGAGGCGTGCTGCGAGCCGGCCGGATGAGTTGGGAACTTGCCGGACTGGCTCCGGGCGTGGCCTACCGGCGGTGCGTGGTCCTGGAAGGCAGCACACCGGAGACAATGTCCTTTACGGCCACTGCGGCGGGCGCGGGTGGCCAATCCGCCCAATCCTCTTGCGGAACGAAGGTGGTGGGCATCCCTGCCATTCTGATCGAAGTCGTGGACCTCGAGGACCCTGTCGAGGTCGGGCAGGAGGTCACTTACGAGATTCGCGTGACCAACCAAGGTTCGGCCCCCGGCACCCAGGTGCGCCTGGTTGCCACGCTGCCCCCGACCCAGAGGTTTGTCGCGGGCAGCGGCGAAACCGCGGTGGCAGCGGAGGGGCAGACGGTCCGCGTTGTCGCACTGCCGCTGCTGGCCCCCAAGGCAACGGCGAAGTGGCGGCTGGTCGTCAAAGCCGTGGGCGCCGCGGATGCCCGGCTGAAGGTGGAGTTGACGAGCGACCAGTTCGAGTCGCCCATTACCGAGGAGGAATCCACACGGCAGTATTGACCGCGGCGGGGCGGAATTGAGCTCCTGAACCGGGCCCGGGATGCTCATCGGGTCTTTTCCGACTTGGCACTTGAGCCGAACGGGCGTAAGTAAGGAGTGGCGAAGCACTGGCGCGTTGCGGGCTGGGTTGCCCGATGGGCATCCGGTTCAAGGGAAGTGGCGCGAATTGTGCTGCCTTGAAGTTGTGCGGTTATGAGTCTGTTCGATTTAATAAAGGCAACCGTGGCGTGCGGAGGGATTGCTTTTCTGATTTACAGTTACCCGGTGGTGAGCCAGGTGGTCATCATCAGCTTGCTGACGGTTCTGTGGATGTCGTACGCCTACCGGGTGTTTGGCCGGATGCTGCGTCGCTGAGGCAAATCCTTCGCCGAGACGGCACCAAGCCAGGTCCCATGCGCCGCGCCAAAGGCGGCGTTGAATTGCTTTTCAACGGGTTGAATGCCGGGCCGAAGGGCTCTGTAATTCGGATGATCGGGCAAAGTCCACATGAACGTTCAGGAACATGATCTGGTGGTGATTGGAGCCGGCCCCGGCGGTTACGTGGCGGCGATTCGCGCGGCACAGCTCGGGTTCAACGTGGGCTGCATCGAGGAGGCCCCGGCCTTGGGCGGCACCTGTCTGCGCGTGGGCTGCATTCCCAGCAAGGCGCTGCTGGAATCCAGCGAGCGATTCGCCGAGGCGCGCGAGCATTTGGCATCCCAGGGCATTCTCTTTTCCGACCTGAAACTCGACCTGGCGGCGATGCTCAGGCGAAAGGACCAGGTGGTGGCGACCCTGACCAAGGGAGTCGAAGCGCTGTTTAGAAAAAACAAGATCACGCGTTACCAGGGCCGGGCAACCCTCTTGGGGCCGGGGCGCGTCCATGTCCAGGACGGAAAGGCCGGGGCGGAGGTGCGCGGCCGCAAGATTCTGATCGCGACGGGAAGCCAACCCGCGACATTGCCCGGAATCACACCGGACGGGGATCGAATCGGCACGAGTACCGAGGCCCTGAGCTACCCGACGGTGCCCAAACACCTGGTGGTCATCGGCGCGGGTTACATCGGGCTGGAGTTGGGTTCGGTCTGGCGACGGCTGGGCGCGAAGGTGACCGTGCTGGAGTTCCTGGATCGCATTCTGGCGGGGATGGATCACGAGATCGCCGCCGAGGCAAAGAAACTCTTCGAAAAGCAGGGGTTGGAGTTCCGGCTGGGATGCAAGGTCACGGGAGCGCGAGCCAAGGACGGTCAATGTGTGGTCGAAACCGAGGGGCAGCCTCCCATTCAATGCGACCGGGTGCTGGTGGCGGTGGGGCGGAAGCCAAACACAGAAGGTTTGGGTTTGGAGAACCTCGGAATCAAACTGGACGCCAAAGGCTTCATTCCGGTGAACCCGGCCTTCGCGACAACGGCCGAGGGGGTGTATGCCATCGGCGATGTCATCGGCGGGCCCATGCTCGCCCACAAAGCCGAAGAGGAGGGCGTGGCCTGCGTCGAGGCCTTGGCCGGGCGGCGGGCCCATGTGGATTACGATACGATTGCCGGAGTGGTTTACACCCACCCGGAAATCGCGTCGGTCGGAAAGACCGAACAGCAACTCAGCGAAGCCGGCCGCGAATATCGGAAGGGCGTCTTCCCCTTCCGCGCCAATGGGCGGGCGCGGACGCTGGGCCAGGTCGAGGGCATGGCCAAGGTGCTGGCCGACGCCAAAACGGACCGGATTCTCGGGGTCCACATCCTGGGACCCCATGCGGGTGACCTGATCAATGAAGCGGCGGTGGCGATGGCTTTCGGGGCCAGCAGCGAGGACCTCGCCCGCGCCTGCCATGTGCATCCGACGCTGGGAGAGGCCTTGCGTGAAGCCGCGCTCGCCGTTTCCGGCCGCGCGGTTCACGTTTGAGCCGGCCCAAGCGTGGGTGCCCTTGCCGGCAAATCGGGGTTGACTCCGAGGCCGGGTCTCAGCCCAGCCGGTCCAGTGCCGCTTTGACCTGGTCGTGTTTGGCCTGCCATTCCGCCAGCCGCTGCCGGTGTTCCTGAAGCACGTGCGGCGGCGCCTTTTGGGCGAAGGCGGGATTGGCCAGGCGCTGTTCGGCTTTCGCAATCTCCGCTTCGATCTTCTGCAATTCGCGGTTCAGCCGGGCGCGTTCAGCCCCGACGTCCACCAACCCCTCCATGGGCAAATACAACTCGCCCAGTTTGGAATGAACGACGGGCGTGCCCTTGGAAGGCTGGTAATCGGCCTGGACCTTCAGGGATTCCGCATTCAGCAATATCTTCAGCACCTCCGTGTCGTGCGGCGCCAGCGGTTCGGCCGGCTTCAGGACGAAGGTGACCTTCTTGCTGGCGGGAAGGTTGCCTTCGCGGCGCAGGTTTCTTCCCAGGGAGACCAGCTCGTACTTGGTGTCAACAAACTGCAGGGAATAATCGTCCAGGCCGTAATGGTCGCGGAAGTCCTGGTCCAGCGGCTTGGGCCAGGGGGCCTGCATGATGGTTTTGCCGCCCTGGCCGGCCGGCATGTCCTCGTGGTAACCCATGCCGTGCCACAGTTCCTCGGTGATGAAGGGGAGGAAAGGATGAAACAAGCGCAACGTGTGGGAGAGCACGAAATCCAGCACGGCCAGGACATTCTCTTTGCGGGCGGCGTCGGTCCCGTGCAAGACGGCCTTGCTGGCTTCCACGTACCAATCACAGTATTCGCTCCAGAAAAACCGGTACAGCGTCTGCGTGGCCTCGTTGAAACGGTATTCTGCAAAGGCCGCGGTGATTTCGCGGATGGCCTGGTCTAGCTTGAGCAGAATCCACTTGTCGTCGCTGGTGAGCAGCCCGGGCTGGATTTCGCCCTGAACCGTGCCCCCCTGCATCTGGCGGAACCGGCAGGCGTTCCAAAGCTTGTTGCAGAAGTTGCGGCCAAGCTCCACGTCTTTTTCGTCGAACAGGACGTCCTGGCCCAGCGGCGCACTGCGCATGGTGCCGAAGCGCAGGGCGTCGGCGCCGTATCGGCCAATGAGCTCGAGCGGGTCGGGCGAGTTGCCGAGGCTCTTGCTCATCTTGCGGCCCAGCTTGTCGCGGATGATGCCGGTAAAATAAACGTTGCGGAAGGGCAGCCCGCCCATGAACTCGTACCCGGCCATGATCATGCGGGCCACCCAGAAAAAGATGATGTCCGGCCCCGTGACCAGGTCGGTGGTCGGGTAGAACTTTTTGAGCGTGGGGGTGGGGTGGGGCCAGCCCATGGTGGCGAAGGGCCAGAGCCACGAGCTGAACCAGGTATCCAGCACGTCGGGATCCTGCGCGAGGCCTTGCTGCTCGAGGAACGCCGCCGCGGCCTCGGAGTCGGTCACCGCCTCGATTTCGATCGAGTCGGCATCCTCGGCGGCTACGCGCCACCAATACTTCGCGCCGTCGCATGACGGGGCTTCCCGCTCGAAGAGCTCGGACGTGGCCAGGGCCGGGGAGCGCCATTCGGCATGCTGTGCCAGCCAGACAGCGTGTTCACCCGCCCAGAAGGCCTCGACGAGCCGGGGACTGCGCTTCAACTCGGCCCGGGCATAGCGGCGGCGCCAGACGGGGATGCGATGGCCCCACCAAAGCTGGCGGCTGATGCACCAGTCTTTCAAGTTGCCCATCCAGTGGGCATAGGTTTTGGTCCAGCGCTCCGGATGAAACCGGATGTGTCCCTCCGCCACCGCCGCCGTCGAGGCTTCAACCGCCGGATACTTCAGGAACCACTGTTCGCTCAAATACGGTTCAATCGGCACATGGCTGCGCTGACTGTACCCCACATTGTGGACGTAATCCTCCGTTTTGAGCAGCAGGCCCTGTTCGCTCAGTTCCTCGACCACCGCCTCCCGCGCTTCCATGCGGTCCATCCCGTCAAAATCCTCCCCCGCCGCGGCGGTCATGAGACCGTCGGGACCGATCACCACCGTCAAGGGCAGATTGTGGCGCAACGCCATTTGATAGTCGTTCGGGTCGTGGGCCGGTGTCACCTTGACGCAGCCGGTGCCGAACTTCGGGTCCACGAAGTCGTCCGCGATGATGGGGATGGGCTTGTTTTGCAGCGGCAGCAGGCAGCGCCGCCCGATCAACCCGGTGTAACGGGGGTCCTGGGGATTCACCGCCACCGCTTCGTCCCCCAGCATCGTCTCGGGCCGGGTGGTGGCCACCACCACGAACTCGCCCGCGCAGGGCCGGTTGGCGCCGTCCAGCAGCGGGTACTTCAGATGCCACAGGTGCCCTTTCTGCTCCGTCATTTCCACTTCTTCATCCGAGAGCGCCGTGCGGGCCGCGGGGTCCCAGTTGACCATGCGCTTGCCGCGATAAATGAGCCCCTTCCGATACAGCTCGACGAAGACCTTCTGGACACAGCGCGAGTAGTCGGGGTCGAGAGTAAATCGCTGGCGCGTCCAGTCGCACGAACAGCCCAGCTTTTGGAGTTGCTGGATGATGATGCCGCCGTGTTTGTCTTTCCAGGCCCAGACGTGCTCGAGGAACTTTTCGCGGCCCAGCTCGTCGCGATGCTTCATCACGCCCTGTTTGCGCAGGGCTTTTTCGACCACCGCCTGGGTCGCAATGCCGGCGTGGTCGGTCCCGGGCAGCCAGAGGACCTCTTTGCCATCCATGCGGGCTTTGCGGGCCAAAATGTCCTGAATGGTGTTGTTCAGCACATGGCCCATGTGCAGGACGCCCGTGACATTGGGCGGAGGAATGACAATCGAATAGGCAGGTTTGGCCGAGTCGGGATTGGCGACGAAACAGTTCTCCTTCAGCCAGAAGGCGTACCACTTCTCCTCGACCGCCTGCGGTTCGTAGGCTTTGGGCAGGTCAGGCATACATCAACGCTTCATGAGCCGGTACTCGAGGCTGTCGGAAAGCGCTTGGAGGCTCGCCTCGATGATGTTGTCATGCACTCCCACCGTTCCCCACTCTTGCTTCCCGTCGGTGGATTCGATCAGAACCCGCGTTCGAGCGCCGGTGCCGGCCGTCGAGTTGAGGATGCGGACCTTGTAATCGGCCAGGCGCACCTTCTTGAGTTGCGGGAAGAACTTGACCAGCGCGGCCCGAAGAGCCTGGTCCAGCGCGTTGACGGGACCGTCGCCCTCCGCGATGGTATGCTCGATGGCATCCCCCACCTGGACTTTGACACTCGCCTGGCAGACCGAGATGGCCCGGTCCCGGCGATTCGACACGTGAAAACCCTCGATTTTGAAGGGCGGCTCCTCGTGCTTGAGAATCTTGCGGATGACCAGGGCCAGCGAGCCTTCCGCAGCCTCGAATTCATACCCCTCGTGCTCGAGCTTCTTGATCCGGTTGAGAATCTCTCTCAACTCCGGGGTGTCATTGCTGATTTTGAAACCCAGTTCCTGGGCTTTCATCACAATGTTGCTGCGCCCGGCCAGGTCGCTGACCAACACCCGCCGCTTGTTGCCGACGCGGGCCGGGTCAATGTGCTCGTAGCTGCGGACAATCTTCTGGACGGCGTTGACGTGGGTGCCGCCTTTGTGCGCAAAGGCCGCCTCGCCCACCCACGGCTGGCGCGGGTCATGGCGAATGTTGGCGATTTCGTCAACGAACTGGGACAGCTCGTTGAGTTTGCGCAGCGAGGCTTCGGGCACGGTCCGCTTTCGCATTTTGAACGCCAGAGTCGGGATGGCGCTGGTCAGGTTGCAGTTGCCGGTGCGTTCGCCGTAGCCGTTGATGGTGCCTTGCACATGGTCGGCGCCCGCCTCGACCGCGGCCAGGGCATTGGCCAGGCCGAGCCCGATGTCGTTGTGAGTATGGATGCCGATCCGTGTTGTGAGCTTTCCGCGCGCCGCGGTGGTGGCGCGAACGATCTCGCCCGGCAGCGAACCGCCGTTGGTGTCGCACAGAACCACAATGTCCGCCCCGGCCTTTTCCGCCGCCTGCCACGTGGCCAGCGCGTAATCCGGATTGTCCTTGAACCCGTCAATCCCATGCTCCGCGTCGTAAATCACAAACCGCCCATGGTCTTTGAGGAACCGGACGGTGTCGGCGATCATCGCCAGGTTCTCGTCGGGCGTGGCCCGGAGCACTTCTTTGACGTGGAGCAGCCAGGTTTTCCCGTAAATCGTCACCACCGGCGTTTCGGCCTCCAGCAGCAGCCGCACCTGTTCGTCGGCCTCCACGGCCACGCCTTTGCGACGGGTCGAACCGAACGCCGCCAGACGGGCGCGCCGGAACTTCCGGCGCCGGGCCTCGGCAAAAAACTCGATATCCTTGGGGTTGGACCCCGGCCAGCCGCCTTCAATGTAGTGCACCCCGAAAGCGTCCAATCGCTCGGCAATGCGGAGCTTGTCCATGACGGAAAAGTTCACGCCTTCGCCCTGGCTGCCATCGCGCAGGGTCGTATCGTAGATCTCGACTTCGGGTCTCATAAAAACAGCAACCGCATTTGCGGGAGGTAATTATCTACGGCAAGAGCCGGCCCATGGAAAGCTCAAATCGGGGCCGCATTTGGCGCTTGCGGAGCACCGGCTGCGGCCCACACTGCCGGGGGTGAAAGCAAACAGAAGCTGGTTTGGGCCCCGCCGCTTGCGAACCGGTTGCCGCGGAATCGGTTCGCGCTTGGTCGCCGCTTTCGTTTGGGGGGTGGTGTTGCCGTCGTTGGCTCTCACGGCCGGGGTGGCGATGGCCGGGGGCCCCGCCCTGCGGGTCGTGCGCACCACTCAGCCCGGAATCCCCTTGCTGAAGAACGGGGGGTTCGAGGAACAGGTTCAAGGTCAGCCCCTCGGCTGGCGCCCCTGGCAAAAGGGCTTTGATCTCGGTGCAGGGCAGGGCCGCGCGGGTTCCGCCGCCATTATTTGTGAGCGCGATCACTCCGACGGGGAGCGGGGCGCCAGCCAGACCCTCGAGCTGAACCGCACCCACGTCGCGCCTCTGGTCATC
Organism: Verrucomicrobiota bacterium; assembly: GCA_029974925.1. Classification (GTDB taxonomy): domain Bacteria; phylum Verrucomicrobiota; class Verrucomicrobiia; order Limisphaerales; family UBA8199; genus JARKQH01. Next base: position 2,575 of record JARKQH010000474.1, on the reverse strand, counting down.
CGCGGCTGGAGCAAGGCTGAAAATGTCAGCGGCAGCGCTGACAGCGGGTACTCGCTGTATGTGGACCTGATTTATGCAGACGGCTCGCCCCTCTGGGGGCGCACGGTTAATTTCCGCTGCGGCACGCATGATTGGGAGCAACGCCAGTTCGTCCTCCTGCCCGAAAAGCCGGTCCAGCGCCTCACGCTCCACTGCCTCTTCCGCGGTCACACGGGAAAGGTCTGGTTCGACGATGTTTCGCTGGAGGAAATAAGCACGCCGGCCGGGGCGGTGCTATTGCAGGGCACGCCGGTGGAACCCGTTGTCGCCAGCCGGTCCGACCCTGTGGCCGCCAGCCAAACCTTTCGCACCGGGGATGGACTTGAGCTTGGTCTTCGTGATGGACAGGTCACCTCCTTGCGGCTGGACGGGCTTGAGCTCGCCGCCCCCGCCCCTTCCGGCTTCCTGGCTCGGGACTTCGGTTCCAACTCCGACTTTTACCCCTTCAACCACGGTGTTTGCGAGGAGCTTGGGCTGCGTCTCGAGGCTCGGTTTACCGCGGCGTCCAATCACCTCGCGGTCGAAGGCCGCCTTGCCGACAACCGGGGCGTGGACCGGGCAGTGACGCTTCTGTTTGCCCTGCCGGTGGATGCCACCGGTTGGCAATGGGGCGACGACGTCCGGCGGGCGCGGCGGGTCGAAGGCAACTCGGAGTTCGCCCACACGGTCGCCGTGCGTTGCGGGTCGGCGGGCCGGATTTCGCGGTATCCGTTGGGCGCCGTCTGGACACAGGGCGCCGGTCTGGGATTGGGGTTGGACTTGGAACACCCCGCGCAATACAGCATCGTTTGCCATCCCGGTACCCGGCAATTCTTCATCGCCTTTGATTTTGCCCTCGTTCAGGAAACAGCTCGGTTTCCGTGCGCGGCCGACTTTCGCTTTGTCATCTTCCGTTTCGAGCCCAAGGCGGGCTTTCGGGCTGCGCTGGCCGGCTATTACGCGATTTTCCCGTCGCATTTTGCCCGGCGGGTGACACGGGAGGGGCTCTGGATGCCTTTCACGGACATCGCGCGCGTGCCGGCCTTCGAGGATTTTGGTTTTGCCTTTCAGGAGGGCGCGCCGAATGTGCCCTTTGACGATGCGCACGGCATCGCGAGCTTTTACTATGTGGAGCCAATGAGCTACTGGCTCGCCCTGCCGGCTGCTGTCCCGCGAACTTACGAGAGTGCGTTGGACGTCCTGCGCCAGGACCTCACCGGGGCGCGGGGTGAGGAAAAAAAGCGCATGGCCGCCGCCACCTTGACCAGCGGCATCCACACCGACGACGGCCAGTTCGCCCTCTACCTCGTCAAAGCCCCGTGGTGTGACGGCGGCGTCTTCACCCTGAATCCGGACCCGGGGATTGCGACGAATGCCAGCCAGCCCTTCACCAAGGCGTCAGTGATGCGGGACGCCATTGAGGCCGCCTTCGCAAAGCACCGCCCGCCAGCCAACGCGCCCCGCCCGGGCGCGGGCCTTGACGGATTATACTACGACTCGCTGGAGATGTCGGCGGGCGAGCTGAATTACCGGCGCGAGCACTTCAAGGCGGCGGATACTCCGCTGGTGTTTGACGCCGACGGCCGCCCCTGCCAGTTGATGATCTTCAATACCCTGGAATTCGTCCGCGAAACCGCCGGGGAACTCCACCGTCGCGGCCACCTGACCTTCGCCAACTCGGTGCTCTGGAACTATTCCTTTCCCGCCCCGTTCCTGGATGTGCTGGGCACCGAGGTCAACTGGTTGCGCGGCGGCGCTTATGAACCGGACCCGGACACCGTCATGAACTTCCGCCGGGCCCTGTGCCGCCAAAAACCTTACTGCCTCCTCCTGAACACCGATTACCAAAAATTCACCCCGGCATTGGTGGAACGATACTTTCAGCGCTGCCTCTTCTACGGCATCTGGCCCGGTTTCTTCGATCAGGAGGCTGCTTCCAAGGACCCCTACTGGGTTTCCGCCAACAAGTACTATGAGCGGGACCGGCCCCTTTTCAAAAAACATATTCCCCTCTTCCAACGGCTTGCCCAGGCAGGCTGGGAGCCGGTGACTCTCGCGGCCAGTGACAATCCGAACCTGTGGCTCGAGCGTTTCGGTGCACCCCTCCCAGGCCGGTTCCATCTCACTCTCTTCAACCCGACTTCGCGGCCCCAGGAGGCCTGTATCAGCCTGGATGTGGAAGCCGCCCGCAGCCTCGGCTCAGCCCGCCCGCAGGAGCTCGTTTCGAGCCTGCCAATCCAGCCCGGAACTCGCGGCCTGCAAATCAGCCTCGGGCCCGAGCAGGCGGCTTTGCTGTACTGGCCCGCGCTGCCGCCCAAAGGGGACGGCAGCCCGACCGACGGCCGGTCGGGGCCACCGGCTCAGTGAGGACCTTCAGTTGGTGCCGCGGATTAAACCCCCGGTCGCAGCAGGCGTCCGGTGGCTGGCGCCGCCGCCCACTGCTTCAAGAGGGCTGACAACAACCGGGAACGTGACCAAGGCTGTGACATAACAACAACTGGGCGGCGCATGCCCCGGGTCAAAAGCCTGAATCCGAGCCTTAAGACGCCCCTTTTTG
>JARKQH010000470.1 GCA_029974925.1 Verrucomicrobiota bacterium | reverse complement strand
GGCCGGCGTAGGCGTATTCGCCTTCGTCGCGCTCGAGCGGCATGTCGCGCAGCCGGACGCGAACCACGAGAACGAACAGGATGGTCAGCCCGACCAGGAGCCAGGCCGCGTGTCGTCGAAAGACAGGAGTCAAGTTTGACGCAACCATTGCGCGGCCAGATTAACGCAACCCGGTTGCGGTTGGAATGCGTATTTAAGGGGAGGTGTTGCAGTGCTTCAGTGCTTCAGTAAGCCAGTGCTTCAGTAAGCCAGTGCTTCAGTGCTTCAGTGCTTCAGTAAGCCAGTGTTTCAGTAAGCCAGTGCTTCAGTAAGCCAGTGCTTCAGTGTTTGAGCCCCCTCCTTTGGTCCATGATCTCTTCCCCTCGGATAGTCCGATGGTCGGATGGTCGGATAGTCCTATGGTCCCTCCGTCTTGGGTCCATGGTCTATGGTCTATGGTCTATGGTCTCCGCTCTTCCCCCGTCGGATAGTCCGATAGTCGGATGGTCGGATAGTCCTATGGTCCCTCCGTCTTGGGTCCATGGTCTATGGTCCATGGTCTATGGTCTCCGCTCCTCCCCCGTCGGATAGTCGGATAGTCGGATAGTCGGATAGTCCCCTTCTCTCTGGTCTATAGTCTCCACTCTTCCCCCGTCAGTGTTGGCCGGGGGCGGCGGGGGCCGGAGAGTTGGTGGCGGGGGCCGCAGGGTTCCTGGGGGGACGCGGCTTGGGAACAGGGGTCGGCTCTCCCAGAAAGGTGTTCAGCCCTTTCGGGAACAAGGGGGACTCGAGCCAGTCCACCAACAGGTGCAGTTCGACCGCCGACAGACCAATGGTCGAGTTGCGGGTGAAATCGAGGCGGTCCGGGCCGGTGCGCGTGACAACGGTGCCGCAGTTGCCAAGGACATTCTCCAGAGCGCGGAGCCACGCGACACTGGTGCCAGGAGCCGGGACTTGGGCTTTGTTGAGGAGCATGCGGGTAAGTTGACCAAAGTAAAGCCACTGCTCAATCCGGGGACCGGTCATTTCCCAGTCGTAGGCGACCACGTCATCGCGCCCGACAAACTGCTGGAGCAGCTCGGCCGGCATGGGCCGCTTGGTTCCCATATTGGGCACCAAGCCGGCAAAGAGGAAGTCGCCGTGCCCCGTGGCAACCGACTCGAGGCGAGGAGACATGATGATGATGTCCGCCCACAAAATCCCGTGAAAGTTGGTGGATATGGCGAATTTGCCCGTTGCGTTTTTGGCCAGCCAGTTGTTGCCGTCAGAAGTCAGGTAATCTGCGATTTTATTGAGGGTGTTGCTGGCACCGGCCGACGGTGCTGCCGCGTATGTAAGGAAGGGCATTCCGTCACGAGCCCAAAAGTAGAGCTGATTGGGGAAGGGGCCGGCCTGGAATTTCTGCCACAACGGGAGGGAGGACAGCCAGGGTTGAACCCCGCGAAGCGCGGTGAAACTGACCAGCGGCTCGCTGATGAGATTGGTGGGGACGTTCCACGGGTCGAGGGTGAAGGGGAGGGGGCGCGGGAATTTGAGGTGGCCGGCGGTGCGGACGGCGTCGCCTTTGGGCTCGAGGTTGAGGGAGAGGGCGGGCCAGTCTTTGGGGAGGCGCCAGTTGAGGCCGAGGGCGGCGGCGGCGCGGGGCAGGTTCAGGTCGGCGCTGATCCAGGCGTTGGTGGCGGGGTTGGGCACGGGCGAGCCGGCCCGGGCGATCCGCGCGGCGATCTCGCCAAGGAGAGTGTTGGTGTCATTGGCCAGGCCGACCAAGGTCCATTCTCCGGCGCGGGCGAGGTCCAGGCGGTTGGGGGTGTCATGTTTGCGGAGCGTCCAGCCGCCATGGGTGTCAGCGGCGGGTTCGAGGCCGGTGAGCGATTGCAGCACGGTGGCCAGGTTGGTTCGCCACCGGGCGGCGCGGTCGTCGGCCAGCCGGACCGCCAGAACCAGCTCGCCGGGGAGGTTCGTGGCGTTGCGAATTTCGAGGCAGGCCTCCTGCTGGACGAGGTCGTCCAGGAGCGCCCGCAGCAGCGGCGCGGGGGCGCCGTTGG
>JARKQH010000453.1 GCA_029974925.1 Verrucomicrobiota bacterium | reverse complement strand
TGTTGTGCTCCACGTAGGCGGCCAGGGACAGCAGCACCGAGGGGATGGTGATGGCCGCGTTCGCTCCGAACGTGACCAGGAATCCCGCGATCTGCTCCATGGGCAGGTTGCCGGCAACCGGGAGGATGCGGCAGCCGGAGTTCTCCAGGGCCGGGTAGTACGAGACGAACGACGCCCACATGTTGCCCGCGAACAGCAGGTTGGCCACCACGTCGCCCGGTCCGAACACGGACAGGGCCAGCCCCTTGCCGAGCCGCACCGCGTTGTAGCGCTGCTCCTCGATGGTGCGGTACACGGCTTTGGGCGCGCCGGTGGTGCCGCCGCTGGAAAAGACGTACCCTTCGGCGGCCTCTCCGGTCAAGAGGCCCGTGCCGTGGGGCGGCAGGAATTTCTTGTAATCGTCGCCGGTCATGAGCGGCAGGCGTTGGAATTCTTCCCGGGTGGTAACCGGCAGACTGCCGTAGCGTTCGGCCAGCAGGGGCGAACGGCCGCGGCAGTAGGCCACGGTCTCTACAATACGGGGGAAGGTGAGGGCGTCGCGTTCTTCGTCCGGGAGGAAGTCGAAGGTGTCGCCGGAATCGTCGGCCCGCTGCCAGGGTGCGGCATCCACCCCGTGCTCCTGCGCGTTGCGGGAGAGGGATGTCCAGCGCACCAGGGTCGCCAGGCCGCGGGTGCCGTCGTGGGGCGTGCCGTGCGTGCGCGCCGCCATGCGGCCGATCTCCACCATGCGGTCCGCGCCCAGGGCCGACAGATCCCGGGCCAGACTGCGCGACCTCCCTTCGTCCGCCAGGATCGCCACGGTCTGGATGTACTCGCCCATGGGCTCCACGCATTTCACCGCCGCTTCCAGGCTCTCCACCGGCTTGATGATCAGGGTGCGGTTCAGGCAGGAGGTTTCAAACTGTGGGTCATCCCGCAGGACCAGGGTCCATCCGGTTCCCGCGGCATGGAGCAGGTCTCCGGCGCCCATGGCCTTTTCCACCTTGGCCATCTCCCGCACCTTGGTGATTTCCACCGCCTCGTCGTCGCTCAGGCCTCCGGGCGGGATCTCCGCGGCCCACTGCTCGAAAGCCGCGCCCAGGGCGGTCATGAGCCTGCGCGCGGTTTCCCTTCCCTCCACGTAGACCACGTGGGGCGAGGAGCAGGCGGATTGCTCCCACATCACCCCGTCACGGGCGATGAGACGGGCGCAGGCGTCCAGGCCGCGCCGCTCCAGTTCATCCCCGGCCGCCAGCACGAAGCTGTACTTGGGCCCGTATTCCACGAGCCGGGTGTGCAGGCCGAGCCCTTCCCGGTAGCTGCGCACCGCCTCGGCCCCGCCGTAGACCACGATGGCGTTGCACTCCCGCTTCAGCACTCCTTCGATCTCCCGGTCGCCCCCCTTCCACGACAGCAGGGCCAGGGAGCGGGCAACGATCCCCCGCCCGTCGTGGTCCCGCAGGCTTTGGGCGAAAAGCACCGGAAACACCGGATCCACCGAGGACATCTTCATGATGTTGACGTTGCGGGTGACGATGCCCTGGATCAGGGTGTCCACCCCGCCGACGAAGACGTTGCCCGCGGATACGTGCGCCACCACGCCCAGGGGCTGGGCCTTGATCAGGCCGCGGAAACGGTTGTCGAACACCCAGTCGTCCAGGAAGCGGGAGTCGCCCAGGTCGCAGGCGAGCCGGGTCAGGAGGTTCTCCCGCCGCAGCAGGTCCGCCATCACCAGGATTCCCTGCTCTATCATGGCGGGGCTGAAGCCGATGAGGTCGGGAAGCCGCGACAGGGCCTCCCTGCGATACGGATAGCCGGGATCGCCCCAGGCCCGGCCGACCCGGTCCAGCAGGTCCAGCAGGTACGCCTGGGGGAGTGACGCCACCTCCCTTTTCATGGCATGCGCCCGGGCGACGATGCCCTCCACTTCCACCACGGTAAGAGGTTGCGGCGATTGGCGGATTTCCCCGAGAATGTAACCGTGCATGTGAACACCTCCATGTATCCTGGTCTCGGCAACCGAAGTTATTCTTTGTGCACTACTACCTTGCAACACGTATCATTTCGTAAAATCCCCCCACCCTTGACGAGAGGGGGCTAGGGGGTGGGTGAAGCTACAACGTATTGACATTTTGAAAACATACCCCCCACCCTGACCCTCCCCCGCAAGGGGGGAGGGGACTGTTGTTGTTTTTTCCGAGTCTTGCAAGAGTCTCAGATGTGACGAAATAGAGTTACTTCTTCAATAATTCCGCCGCGGTGATGGCGCACCCCTGGTGCTTGGAAACGCCCGCCCGTCCCGCGATCTCCATGGTGGCCGTCCTCCTGCCGCAGGGGCAGTCGTCACCCAGGATGACGTAGTCGGTGCTCAGCACCGCCAGGGACGGCTGGGCCAG
>JARKQH010000420.1 GCA_029974925.1 Verrucomicrobiota bacterium | reverse complement strand
GCCTGGGCCAGCTTTTGCTGGCAAACCCGTGCCAGTTTCATGCCTTCCTCATAGCGGGTGATGAGTGTCTCCAAAGGCAAATCCTCCGATTCCATCGCTTCCACGATGGCCTCGAGTTTCTTCAGAGCTTCTTCAAATGGCAAATCCCCCGGCTCGGCGGGAGTTTTTTGCCCCGCGTTTTTCGGTGCGTTAGGCACAAGTCGAAACCTACGAGAAAACCTCGGACCCGTCCAGCGCGGAGTCAAGGGCACAGAACGACGGTGCGGGGAGCGCCCCGGTCGGGGAAACAAAAACCGCCCGGCCCCGGGCGGCGTGGGAACACCCGGAAGGGCTCACACACGGTGCGAGGGGCCGCCCGGCATGGCGGAGGCCGGAAGGTCGGAATCATCGGCGGGAGAAGCATCGCCTGGCGCGCTGCTCCGGGGGGCGGGCGCGTGAGGATATGGGGCGGGACCGGTCTGAATTTCAGGATGAACAAACATGAGGAAAGCGGTTGACAAAATGGATTACAATTGTAATCTACTTCTGATTACAGTTGTAATCCATAACGCCGGCACATGAAACGAGCGCCGAAAATCTCCGAGAATGAGTGGCGGATCATGAAAATCATCTGGGCCCAGGCCCCCTGTTCGGCCGGCGACATCATCCAGGCCCTCGGCCGCACCGGACCGGATTGGCATCCCAAAACCATCAAGACTTTCCTGAACCGCCTGGTGAGCAAGAAGGTGCTGGGCTATTCCAAGGTCGGCCGCGCGTACCTCTATCGTCCCCTTTTTACCGAGCAGGAGTGTGTGGATGCCGCCAGCGAGAGCTTTCTGGATCGAGTGTTCGGCGGATCGCTCAAACCGATGCTGGCGCATTTTGTCGAGCGCAGGAAGCTGTCCGCGAAGGAAATCGCCGAGTTGAAAAGAATCCTTGAGGAGGGGGGTCAATGAACATCGAAGTGCCGCTGTTTTCGGCGCCCGGTCTGGCGGGCTGGCTGTGGAAGGCGACGTGGCAGGCCTCCATCACCATCGGGGTGGTGCTGATTCTGCAGCGGGCGCTTCGCAAGCGGCTGGCGCCGCGTTGGCGGCATGCGCTTTGGCTGGTGGTGGTGATCCGCCTGATGCTGCCCTGGTCGCCGGGGAGCGAAGTGAGTTTGTTCAACCTCTTCCCGGCGCTTGGCGCTGGACCAACATTGCCGTCCGCGGGGGAGGCTGCTGCCGCGGAGAGCGGGGCCGCCACCGGGGGTGAGGAGGGGGAGGCGGAGCGGTTTCAACCGCGGGTCGCTTCCGGGTGGCACTCAGCGGCCCCCTGGGTCCTGTGGGGCTGGCTGGGGGGCGTAGTCACGCTGGGCGGTTACCTGGTTTTGTCGAACTGGCGGCTGGCGCGGAGGGTTCGGCGCCAGCGGCCGGTCACCGACACGCGTGTGTTGGAGGTGCTGGAGGACTGCAAACAGGAGATGGGCGTCAGCGTTCCGTTGACGCTGGTCGAGACGCCGGCTGCGGGGAGCCCGGCTCTGCTGGGCTTTGTGCGGCCCCGGTTGCTGCTGCCCGTGGGTGTGCTGCAGAATTTCTCTTTGTCTGAATTGCGGTTTCTTTTTCTGCATGAGCTGGGGCATCTCCGGCGCGGGGACGTCGCCTTGAACTGGCTGGCGACCGTTCCCGTGCTGTTGCACTGGTTTAATCCCCTGGTGTGGTACGCCTGCCACCGGATGCGCGTGGATGGCGAACTGGCCTGCGACGCTTTGGCGCTTTCGCGCATGCCGGGCGGCGAAACCCAGTCTTATGGCAGGACCCTGATCAAATTGCTGGAGAGCTTTGCCCGCCCGGCGGTGGGGCCGGGCCTGGCGGGAATACTCGAAAACCAAAACCAAATGAAAGAGAGGATTAGCATGATTGCCAAATACAACACCACCCGGAGCTGGCCCCTGCTGGGGGCAGCGCTGCTCGGCATTCTGGCCGTGGTCACCCTGACTGATGCCCAAACGCCCTCGGCGGCGGGCCGGGGCGGGGCCGCGCCTGCGGACGGCCAGGGGCCGCCGCGGATTGTCGCGACTTCACCGCCGGTGGGAGCCACCGACGTGAATCCGGCGTTAAGCGAAATCAGTGTGACCTTCGACCGGGACATGGCCGGCGGTTTCTCCTGGACCGGTGGGGGGCCGGAATATCCCCCAATTCCGGAGGGCAAGAAGCCCCAATGGAAGGACAAACGAACGTGCGTGTTGCCGGTCAAGCTTGAGCGGGGGCGTTTTTACCGGGTTGGCATCAACTCGACGAGTTATCAAAACTTCAAGAGCGCAGCCGGCGTGCCCGCCCAGCCTTCGGCGATCTACTTCACCACGCAGGGCGCCAGCGACGAGCTGAAAGCCAGGGCGTCCAAGCCCCGGATTGTGGCCATCAACCCCAGGAATAACGCGCAGGACGTGGACCCCGGACTGACGGAAATCCGCGTCACGTTCAACGTGCCGATGGGCGGCGGTTTTTCGTGGACGGGCGGCGGGCCCGATTTTCCGAAAATCCCCGAAGGCAGGAAGCCTTATTGGTCTGAGGACCGCAAAACCTGCGCGCTGCCGGTTCAGCTTGAGCCTGGCCACACCTACCGCCTCGGGTTGAACAGTCCCTCGCACAAGAATTTCCAGAGTGCCGGCGGGGTTCCTCTCGATCCGGTGAGTTACAGTTTCACCACGCGGAAATAGCGCCCCGTTGACCCTGTCGCGGCCGGGCGGGGGGGAGAGCGCAGCGCCCTGCGGAATCCCTTCAGGCCGCGGCGAGTCATTAAACCGGGCTGCCAATTTCGATGGCCTGCTCCAGGTCCGGAAGCAGCGCCTGGATGCCGTGGCGCTCGAGGATCAGGCCGGCCAGCGTCTGGCGCGGGACATCTTCGCCGTGGGTGAGGATCAGCCGGGGTTTGCGCCGCGCCAGCGGGGCGAACCAGTTCAACAAGTCTTTCTGGCCGGCGTGCGCGCTGAAACCGCCCAACGTATGCACCTTCGCCCGGACCGCGATCTTTTCTCCGAAGAGCTTCACCTCGTCCACCCCTTCGATCAGCAGGCGGCCGAGGGAACCGCTGGCCTGGTAGCCGACGATGACCACGTGAGTGTGAGGTTTCCAAAGGTGCTGCTTGAAGTGATGCAGGATTCGCCCGCCGGTGCACATCCCCGCGCCGGCCATGACCAGGCAGGGACCTTCCAGATCGTTGATCTTCTTGGAATCTTCGGCTGTGATGGAGGTCTGCAGCGTCGTCAGGTCCTGCGCCATGGAGCCTTCCCGTGCGAACCGGGTCATGTCCTCGTCCCACAACTCCTGGTGGTGACGGTAAATGTTCCACGCCTCGATGGCCATGGGGCTGTCCAGAAACACCGGGAACGGCTTGATTTTGCGTTCGCGAAACGCCCACGCCAGCAGCAGCGTCAGCACCTGCGCCCGCCCCACCGCGAAGGTCGGCACGAGAATCTTTCCGCCCTCGGCCACGGCGGTTTTGACGATTTCCAGAAACTCTTCAACCGTCTCACCGAACGGGCGGTGGTCGTGGTCGCCGTAAGTGGACTCGAGCACCACCACCTCGCCATCCTCAAAGGGCTCGTAATCCTTGAGAATGGGCGCGCCCCGCGGTCCGAGGTCGCCCGAGAAAACCACCTTGTGGTCGCGGCCATTCTCGCGGACGCGCAACTGGATGCTGGCCGACCCGAGCATGTGGCCGGCTTCGACAAAGGTCGCGGTGACGCCCGGAGCAACCTCCACCGGTTCGTGGTACGGGACCGGCTGGAACAACCGGAGGGTGTGTTCGACCTGTTCGGCGTTGTAGAGCGGTTCCAGCGGGGGCTCGCCGGCGCGTTGCCGTTTGCGGTTGAGGCGTTCGGTATCCTGCGCCTGGATTTTGGCCGAGTCGCGCAGGATCAGCCCCGTCATTTCGATCGTGGCGGGCGTGGCATAAATCGAGCCCGTGAAGCCCGCCCGGGCCAGCAGGGGCAGCCGGCCGGTGTGGTCGAGGTGGCCGTGGGTGACCACCACCGCCTGCAATTGGCGGCAAAGGTCGCTGTCCGGCGCGCGGTTGAGCGTGTCGGCTTTCTTGCCCCCTTGGAACAAACCGCAATCCACCAGCACCTTTGCCTGGGCGGTCTCCAGGATGTAAGCAGAGCCGGTGACTTCGCCGCCCGCCGCGCCGTGAGGAGTGATTTTCATTTTCAGTTGTGGGCCAAAGACTAAAGGCGCGGCTTGGAGTGACACAAGCTCCTTCCTGGCAGAATGGGCAGAAGCGGTGGCGGGATGGGATGAGGGCGGGGGGAGGACTACTTGGGTGCGGCTTTCGCATCGGGGGCGATTGGCGTCCGGGCAGCCATCAAGCCGTCCGAAATCATCCCCGCCTCCCGAGCCACCTCGTCCAAATGGGACTGGACACTGGCGCCCAGGTCGGTGTTCCTCCGGATCAAGCCGGCGGCGGCCCGGATGCCCGATTCGGTCAAGTCCTGGCTCAAGAGCTTGCGCAAGTCTTGCAGGTCTGAAAAGAGCGGGTCGTAATGGCTCCAGAGTTGCTTCATCAATGGGTCGAGCCGTTCAAAGAGCTGCTTTTGTTGCTCCTTTCGTTCCTGGGCCACCTGGCGGATTTCCGGGTTGTTAATGGTCTCCAGGTCGCGCTGCCATTGCTGGAAGTAAGCTTCGCCTTGCTTCTGCAGGGTCTGCGCCTGTTTGTCCGTCCGGCGGCTGGCGGCTCCAAGCCGCGTGAGGGATTTGGTGTAAGCCTCGAAAGCGGGGCGCGGATTCGTGGCCGCGGCCTGACTGACCTCATTGAGCCGCGCCAGCGAAGCGTCCAAGGCCTGCTTGAACTCAACCACATCCTTGCGGAAGTTCTGCAGGTTGATCCCGGTGCGGTCCGCTTTTTTGTATCCTTGCGTGGCACAACCCGCTGTAAACAAGCCGACTGCCAGTGCCAGCGCCGCCGTTCTCACCAAACTTTTCGCCAAATTCATGATTGTACCTGCTTGAAACCAATGCCTCATTCAACAAGTGTTACCCTAAGCCGGCTCGGGGCATTGTCAAGGGGACCGCCCGGAGCCGTCCATTCTGCGGTGAGGGCATCAGTAGCATCCGCCCCGTGCGTGTGGGGGGGGCGGCGGGAGGAGGAATGATTCGGCCACGGCGTCCCCGTCTTGGAGAGCGACATTTAACGCCAAAGTGAAGTCTTGACAACGAGCAGCGGCCGGCTCAGTGTAACGTTTCAGCAAAGCACAACACCAAATCCCTTTTTATGAAGACACCCCAATGTCACCTAAGTCATTGTTTCCACCTCGGAATGGTCTGGGCGCTTGCCTGGATGGGCGTCCATGGCGCCAAGGCGGCGCAGTATGAATGGACCGGCGCGAGCGGGTCCGATTTGCTGTGGGCCACCCCAGCCAACTGGCTGCCGTCCGGTCCGCCCGGCGTGGCCGACGACGCCCGGCTCTCGGACGGGGGGGCGGCGGCGGACACGAACACAGTCAGCAATGTTGTCGGCACCAGTCTCCGCATTCGATCCCTCTGGGTGGCTCCGACCAACCTGTTCCAGAACACCGAGATTCTTCCGGGGGTGACTCTCGAGGTAGCGGGCACGGCGGCCACACCGGAACCCCTTTACGTGGGCACGCGTCAGGACGTGGACGTGGCGACGACGGTGACGAGCACCTTTCGAGGAGCAGGCGGAAGCCTGAGCGTCAGCAATCCCGCCAGTGCCTTGCATGTGCGCCAGACACACGCGACGGCGGGGGCGCATCAGGCTACGCTGGACCTGTCCGGGCTGGATAACTTTGCGGCGGACGTGCAGACGTTCAATGTGGGGGTTGGGGATGGCACTTATCGGCGGGCCATGGGCTTGCTGCGGCTGGCGAAGACCAACTCGATTGTCGTGCGGGGCACCTATGCGAACCCCGGGTTGTTGGTGGGCGACAATTCAGGCAATAACAATGGCAACAGCAGCCAATCCGACCTCTGGCTCGGGCAGGCCAACAGCCTGCAGGCAGACTACATTCGCATCGGCGGGCAGAAACAGCGGGGGTTCATGGGGTTCAGTCCGGGCTTTGCGCCGTCTTCCCTGGTGGTGCGTGGCAGCGCAGGCGGCACGAACCGGGTGACCGAGTGGGCGATTGGCGACGGGTCCGAGCAGGGCGCCAGCGGGAACCCGACTCGGGGCACGGTGACGTTGCTGGACGGCAGCGTGGATATTCTGGCCAACGCCCTGCTGGTGGGGCGGGGCCAGACGGGCACGGGACGCGAATCCGAGGGCTTTCTGAGCCTCGGTCCTGGGACCCTGGACGTCAACACCTTTGACGTGGCTTACCAAAATGCGCCGACCGCCGCCTCCCGGGTGGACGGAACGGTCAATCTGTTTGGAACCACGACCGTGGTGAATGATCTCCTGCGTTTGGGCCGGTATGCCGGCTCGGCGGTGGCGCGAAATGCCACGCTGAATCTCAACGGCGGCTCGCTGAGCGTCAGCAACCGGCTCGCCTGCGAGGGAACGGTCGTTCTGACGGTGACCAACGCCAGCCTCAACCTTCCGCCAGGTTCGAGCATTCTGGCCCGGACGCTGATTGTGGATAATGGAACCATTAACAACGCCGCGGTCCTTTCGGTCACCAACTCGTTGATTGTCGCCAACGGCGGGGTCATCAGTGGAAGCCAGGTTCTCGACATGGGGACTGACCCCGCGTGCTATTGGGATTTTAGCTCGCTGGCGGGGGGCTTCACCATCAGCAACCTGTTGCAGGGGGCGGGAACGCTCGCCGGCCAAGTAACGCTTGCGCCGGGAGCCACTTTGAAACCCGGCGGTGGGGGCGTGCCGGGAATGCTGACGAGTTTCAACGATCTGAGTATCAAGGACAGCCGGCTTGAGTTTGATCTGTCCGCCAGCGGGGCGGGCATGAATGACCAGGTGTCGGTTTACGCCGGGCTGAGCCTGCAAGGTCTCAACCAGGTGGCTTTGAACAGCTATGAGGGCAGCTTTGATTCCGCTTACACCTTGTTCAACTACACCACGCTTTCGGGCGGCCCGGCCAATCTTCAAGTGGTGGGTCCGGTGGCCCAGAGCCGCTACACTTTCACCTTCGACACCAGCGTGGCCGGGGCGGTTCGTCTGCTGGTTGGGGGATCAGGCTCCGCCAATCTGACCTGGGTGGGCGACGGTTCGGCCAATCTTTGGGATTTGCAGGGCGCGGCCAATTGGAACAAGGGCGGGAGCGCGGACAAGTTCTACAATCTGGACCAGGTCACATTCGACGACTCGGGTTCGGCGGTTCCGCCGGTGAATCTGGCCGGGGTGCTGGTGCCCGGTTCAATGACGATGGCCAACACGACGAAGGATTATGTTTTCGGCGGCACGGGCAGCATTGGGGGCGGCAAACTGACGCTTAATGGCGGCGGCAGCGTGACGGTTCAGAACAGCGGCAGCAACGTCTTTGCGGGAGGCATTGCAGTGAATGCCGGCAGCCTGCGGCTGGCGGGCGCCAGCGCCAACGATCTGGAAAGCGCCAGCCTGGACGTTGCCTACGGCGCGTCCGCCACGGTGGCGAACACGGGCGAAAACAACTTTGGCCCCGTCATCAACCTCTACGGCACGCTGGCCTTCGAGCAGAGCGTGGACGCCACGCTCGGGGCCAATCTCACGGGCACGGGCACCTTCCTCCAACGCGGCCCCGGCGTGCTCACCTTGCGGGGAGACAACAACACGATGTTTTTCGGGCCGGTCCAGGTGGTGGGCGGCACGCTGCGGGTGACGGCGGCCAACAATCTGCCACAAACGGTGGGGGTCGTCATCACTAACACCGGCAGCCTCGATGTCAACGGCGTGAATCTGGACATCCTCCCGGTGACCGTTTCGGGCGCCGGCGCGGGCGGCCAGGGGGCCATTGTGAACAACAGCGGGAACCCCGCTTTCCTGGGGGTGAATTTGCGTTATGTGACGATGGCGGCGGATACCACTTTCGGCGGCACCGGGCGGTGGGACCTCCGGTCCCCGGCCGGAAGCACGGGCGACCCGATCACGGCCGGGTTGAGCACCGGCGGGCAGCCCTTCAACCTGACCAAGGTTGGGCCGAACGGGGTTTATATCGTGAGTGCGACGGTGGACCCGGCGCTGGCCGACATCACGGTGAAACAGGGCACCCTGGCGTTTGAAGGCAACACCACTTCGATGGGGGACCCCGCCAAGACCCTGACAGTCGAGGCCGGCGCGATGCTCCAGTTTTACCGGACGACGAATCTGTGGAACAAAAAGATCGTGCTGAACGGCACCGGCACGAATCTCACGGTGAACAACGCGAGCTGGACCAACACCCTCATCGCGCCCATCACGCTGCACGGCGCCTGCATCTTCAATGCCGGCGGCGACCTCCTCATCCTCAACGGCCCGGTGGGCGGCGACGGCAGCCTGATCAAGGCTGGCGGCACCACGCTGATTCTGGGCGCGGCCAACAACTACACCGGCGAGACAACCGTCAGCAACGGCACGCTGGTGGTTGACGGCCAGATTCAGGCCAGCAGCGGGGTCACAGTGGCAGGGGGTACTCTGGCCGGCATCGGGACCATCACGGCGCCGGTGAGTGTCAATGCCGGCGGCGCCGTCTCGCCGGCTGGCGCGGCCATTGGGACTCTGACCGTTGCGGGCGCACTTAACCTTGGCGGCGTGGCCCGTATGAACGTTGACAAGGCGGGTGCCAGCCTCACCAGCGACCTCATCCAGGGCGTGACGACGCTGACGTATGGCGGGGCCCTGGAATTGACCCTCACCGGGGACCCCCTGGCCGCGGGCGACCAGTTCAAGCTGTTTGATGCCGCGACCTATGCGGGAAGCTTTGGCGCCATTGTGCCGGCCACGCCCGGCGCAGGACTGGCTTGGGATGTGTCGAGCCTGGCAACCGCCGGGACTTTGAAGGTCATCGTGGCGCCACCGCCGTCGCCGAAGATCGGCGCCGTGCTCCTGGCCGGTTCGAACCTCCAGATTTCGGGTGGCGGGGGCCCGCCCGGAGCAACTTATTATGTCCTGGGTTCCACCAATGTGGGCGCGCCGCTGAGCCTCTGGATTCCCGTGCTGACGAACAACTTTGACGGCAGCGGCAATTTCACCGCGACTTTGCCGGTTGTTCCTGGCACGCCGCGGCAATTCTATCTGCTCCAACTGCCATGATCGCCCCGGTTGGGTAACCTGCAAGTTGGGTGCTTTCAAAGCCGCCGGCAGGGTTCGCCTCCGGCGGCTTTGATTTATTTCCGGAACCTTGGGTGGACAAGAACTTGGGCAAGCAGAACAGTCGGGGCTGGTTGCAGCCCGATGGGCGTTGGATCAAAGCGCCGGGGAAGCGCCATGAGCGGAGTGAGGCCGGTGGCGCCTGTCTTGAACCCGACGCCGGTGACTCAAGGCGGTTCTTCACCAACTTGAAGTGCGCACGCCCGAGCCGCTGGAGAAGCTCGAGGTGCGCGTTCCGGAACCGGAGCTGCCCCAGGAAGAACCTCCCCCATGCGAGCCGCCGAAGCCGGAAGGAAACGAAGACTGGTGTGCCATGCGCCGCGCCTCCTCCTCGCGACGCCGGCGCCGTTCGCGCTCGAGTCGTTCCTCCTCCTCGAGGCGCCGTCGTTGCGCCTCGGCCTGAGCCTGGGCAATCGCCCGCTCGGCAGCGCGCCGCGCGTTTTCCGCCACTTGCCGCGCCAGGGTGTATTCCCCGCGTTCGAGGTGGACTCGTGCCTGCGTGAGGACCTCCGCCCCAGGAGCGCCGAGGATTACCACACCATAGCCGCCCGTCCAGCCTGCCGCCGCCCGAACACGGTCCGAGGCTGCGGACAAGGCGGCGACGCTGGCTTCAGCTTGCTCGAGTTCGCCTTTGAGCGTGGCGGCCGCCGCCGCCGCCCGATTGGCCATCCCGCTTGCCGCCTCATCCAGGGCGTGCCAATACCCATGAGGACTCTGGTACCCTGCTTGAAGAGCCTGCAATTCCGTTCGAAGAGAGGCAACCACTCCCCTGGCCTGCTGGACAGCTCCGCTGTCGGGCAAGTTGTCCGTGGCACTCCGCAGCGCGATGCGCTCGGCGTCGGCCAACTGTTTTTCGGCCGCTGCCAGGCTCCGTCCCGTTTGTTCGTAAATCTCGCGGTCGCGGCGCGCCTGCTCCGCGACGCGGTCCAGCTCCGCCTGAGTCCTGGCCAGGCTCTCGGCTGCCGCGAACGGATCGGCGGGGACGCCGGAAACGGCGCCGCGGGCCATCTCGAGCGAGTGCGCGGCGGCTTCAAAGGTTTTGATGGTGGCGGCCATGGTCGTGGGTTGGCTGGCCAGGGTCTCGCACTGGCGGCAACGCTGTTCCAGGGTGTCGAGCAAGCGCCGGTTTGCCGCCTCGGTCTCCG
This sequence comes from Verrucomicrobiota bacterium, assembly GCA_029974925.1. GTDB lineage: Bacteria > Verrucomicrobiota > Verrucomicrobiia > Limisphaerales > UBA8199 > JARKQH01. The sequence continues at coordinate 9,338 of JARKQH010000420.1, read as the reverse complement.
ACAGCCGCCGCCGCTTCTCCTGAATTTCCGACAGCCGATACAGCGCGGTGTCCAGCTCCTGCTTCACGGTTTGAAGCTGGGCCGCCGATTCCAACACCCTGGCCTGGCGGAACCGGCTGGCGGCGTTGTCAAGGGCCAGACGGGCCCGCCCGAGGTGTGCTTCGGTTTCCTGGATGTTGTCCTCGAGGGTGCCGTTGGCGTTGGGATGCGCGGGATCGCCGGCGCCCAGCCCCAGCACTGCGGGCGCATAGGACTGGCGGATCTGCGCCAGGGTTGCCGCGTGTTCGGGGACCCGAGCGCCAATCCGCCGGACCTCCTGTTCCAGGGCTTCCGCGGCAGGGGCGTAGTCGCCGAAGGCGCGTCGCGTCGCTTCAACCACATGGTTTGCCTGGGTGGTCAACGCCTCGACGCTGTCAAGCGCGTTGCGAGTTGCGGAAAGGTCGCCTCGTGACAACGCAGCGATGGCAGCCTCCAGTTGCGCCTGTGCCGAGGCGAGAAGCTCGGTTGGGTCGTGGCCGTCTTCGCGCAGCGTCTCGCCGGGGGGCAGTCCCAGGGCCGATCCCAATTCGGCTCGCGCTTCGCGGACTGCGGCCGTCGCCTGAGCGATTTGGGGCAGGGCTTGCTCGCGGCGCAACTGATCCAGCGCCACGGCCTCGGTGGCCGCCGTGGCCAGGTTTTCGATTGCCTGCCGCAGCGCCGCAATCTCCTTTTCCGCGGGCCGTTCGAGCGCCGCGGAAACCGCCTGGTCCGCCTCGAGGGAAACCTGGTGAAGTGCCTCGCCAATCCAGGCCGTGCCAATTCCCTGGGCGGCCAGCGCCTTTTCCGCGTCGCGGGCGCGTGGCAGCAGGCCGGCACGGGCCTGCCGGGCCAGGTCCACCAGCGCGGCCGCATCCGAGGCTTGTTGACCGGCGCGCGCACCGTCCCCGCGCAACCCATCAATCGGGTCGGAAACGGCGGTCTGGCGCGCCCGGGCCAGATGCCGCTGGGCGGACGGCAAGAGGCCGGCAAAAAGGCGTTTCAAATCGAACCAGCCGTCCTCGCGGGCGCTCGAAGCCAGCTCTTGCTCGGCGGTTTTGGCGGCATCAATAGCCTCCTGGATGCGCTTGAATTTGTCGGGCGCGGTGAGCAGGGCGTTTTCGAGCTCTTCCAAACCGGCCAGCGCCCTTTCAGCGCGCTGGTTGAAGGCTTCGATGAGCTCGTGGAAGGTCATCGTGAACGGGCGGTACGACTGCAAGTCGCCGGCGAGGCGGTCCCGTTCGGTGCGCTGGCCGCGCACGACCAGCTCGAGGCCCTCTTCCGGCTTGAATGCGATGGGGTGGTCGCGCAGCAGCGCAACCGCCTGGCGGTACCGCGTCCTCCCGAACAAATTGAGCAAGCGCAGCCAGATCCCCGCCGGCGCGACGAGCTCGCCGGCTTGCTCGAGGACTCTGCCAGCACAGGACGACATGATGAACAGCTCGTCCACGTCCTGAATAATCTGCCGCCCCAATTGCAGGGTCCCACCCCGGTAACGCCGGACGGTTTCTTCTTCCGATTCGCCCAGAACCCCCAGGCGCCGGTCCAGCAGCGCGAACAGCGCCGTGGTCTTTTCACTCAGGGCGTTTCTCCACAACTCGTGAAGGTGTCGCGCTTCCACCATGACGGGCAGGCGCCGCCGGTTGAGCAGCAAACCCACCACCGCCGCGCCCGCGAGGAGGGAAAACAACGTCATGCCGAGGAACACCTGCTGCCGTGCGGCGGCGGCTTCGGCGCCGGCGACCGCCATGCGGGCGGTGGCGACCGCCCGCGAAGCGGCTTCCAGCAGCGCCACGTATGAGGAATCGCCGCGCGCGTATTCCCGCCGGGCGGCTTCCAGCGATTCCCGCGCGGACTGCACCGGCCCCGGGACCCGGCTCGCGGAGGGACGGCCGGCCTCGGCCTGGAGCTGGGTGGCAAGGCTTTCGAGCGTCCTGCCGTCTCTGGGATACTGCTCCAACGCGCGCAGGAGGGTCTGAACCCGCGCGTGGAGGGCCTCGGCTTTTCTGACCGCACTCTGCGGGTCTCCCTGCTCGACGGCCGCCTGGACGGCGGCAAGCTCGATCTTCAGCCCGGTCAACTCGAGCCGCCCCAGGTCCCCCGTCAGGTCTGGAAAACGCCGCGAGAACTCGCCCGATTTGGTCTCCGCCACAAGGTAATCGGCCCGGGCTTTTTCCAGCGCCGCGGCGGCTCGTTGGGCCGCCTGCTCGCGCGCTTTCTGCTCGGCGACAGCCCGTTGTTGCCGCTCGCGCGCTTCCGCCGCAATCCGGTCCTCGAGCCGCCGGTTGAGGGTCGAGACGGTATCTTTCGCGGCATCAACGACCCGCGCCCCGTTCCGCATGGCCGAAACCGCCGCCCGGTCCAGGTTGCCAACCCAATGGTCCTCCCCCAACCCGCGCTTGTCTTGGGCGTCGGAGCCATAATACGAAAGCCGGCGCTCCTTGAGGAACAGAATGAAAAAGGCCGCGTTCCGTTCGCCCGTCCGGGCATCCACCTGCTGGCCGAACGCGGTCTGGTTCATCAACCCCTTGCCGAGGGCGTGGTTGACGGCCTCGACACCGCGATAGGTCCGGCCTTCCGCATCGGTATAGGTTTCGCCCTCGGCGTTCTCGGCCAGCACGACCACCCAATTGGTCCCCTGCTCCGCCAGCCACGACGCCAGCGTATTCAGCGCGGCATCGCCGGCCCCCACGTTGCCCTTGACGAACAAATGGAGCCCCGGCCGCCACTGGCGCACCACGTCAGTGGCCGAGGCGACCCGCACGGCCTCCACTGGGGAGCCCGCGGGCGCGGCTGAAGCCAATGGCACAGTGGCGAAGGCGGCCAGACTGGCCAGGAGCCAGGCGAGGCGGCAAAGGCGTGTTTTCATGTACACGCTCTCCATCCACCAGAACCCGCGTCCGTGCAATTATAAAAGCCGGCCGGGTTTGCAGTGAGGCGGCAGCGCAGGGGCGGCGGGGGGGGGGGTGATGAACCGTGCGGCAGCGCCCGTCGGCCTGAACCGTGCGGTGCCATTTTGCCACTGAGGCTACGGCCGCCCGGGGTGTCACGCGCCGCTGCCTTGGGCGCGCGAATTTGCTTCTCAGCCCGGGGTGCGGACGCCATCTTTTGGGCGCATGAAAGCAGTCATCTTGGCCGCCGGCAAAGGCACGCGGATGCGGGAACTCACCAACGAGGTCCCCAAACCCATGCTCCGCGTGCAGGGCAAGCCCATCCTGGAACGCATTCTCGAAGGCGTGCGGGGGGCCGGCATCCGCGAGTTTTTCATGGTCACGGGATTTCGCGCCGAGGCCATCGAGAGTTATTTTGGCGATGGCAGCCGGTGGGACGTTCGCATCAGCTACGGCCGGCAGGAGGTGCAGGACGGCACGGGCCGGGCCGCGCATCTGGCGCGCGAGTTTGTCGGCACGGCCTCCTTTCTGCTGACCTACGGCGACATTTTGGTCAGGCCGGAAACCTACCCGCGGATGGTGCATCGTTACAATGAAGGCCATTTCTCGGGGGTGATTACGGTCACCCGGGGGCAGGATGTGACCAAGGGGGCGGTTAATTTCTTTGACGACCAGTTCTGCCTGACGCGCCTGATCGAGAAGCCGACCCCCGCCCAGTTGGCGGAGTTGGAGGCGCAAGGATTGCTGCGCCCCGGCGCGCCGGTGTGGTACAACGCCGGCATTTACATTTTCCGGCCGTCGCTGTTCGAGTTCACCGCGAAACTGCAGCCATCGCCGCGCGGCGAGTATGAACTGACGGACGCGGTGGCTGCGCTGGTCGCCACTCACCACCGGATCGCCGGCTTGGAAATCGAGGGGCGGTGGGTGGATGTCCGGGATCCGGAGGTGCTGGCCGCCCTCCAGCAGGGCGGCTGAGCGGGCCGCCGCCCGACCGCAGTTCCCCGGCCCGGGGTTTCACGAGACTTCAGACGACGAATGTCGGTTCGTGGACCTCGCCGCACCCGTGCCTGCGCAGCAGCTCCATGAATCTGGCAATGCCGCGCTTTTCGTCGCTGCCGAGGTGGTAATGGATGTGCCAGCCGAGGTAATCGCGGCGGAAATCGAGCGTGTATTCGGTTCGGCTGGCGATAATGTGGTCCAAGGTGTCCAGGCCAAAGTCCCGCGCCTCGCGCAACTGGCGCCGCAACGCGGTGTTTTCGATGCCCCGTCGCAGCGCCCAGACCGCATACACAAACGGGAGCCGCGTCAGTTCGTACCACGCCGCCCCCAGGTCGAAAATCTCGTGTTCGTGTGGGCCCAGCGCCAGGTCCAACGCCGTGTCCCCAATCAGCAGCGCGTAATCCGGCAGGGCTGAAAAATCGTAACTGGGCAGCGGCTTGAATTCGGGTTTCAGGCCGCGTTCGGCCAGCAGCACGCGCAACAACTGGACGCTGGTGAGCGAGGCGGGATCGCAATGGATTACGCGGGCCTCCTCCAGCGGGCGGCGATGCGCCAGCAAAACGCTGCGCACCTCGCCCAGCGAAGCGACGGCGATGCCGTCCAGAATATCGTAACGGCCGCTGAACAGCACCGCCACCACGCTGACCAGCGCTGCGTCCAGCTCGTCGCGCTCGAGCATTTGCGCCAGGCGCGACGGCGCGGCCAGGACCACCTGGTCCTCAATGCCGCGGGTCAGCGGCACGGTGTTCAGCGCCCGCACGGACCCCACCCGGAACGGGGCCAGGGATTGCTCCAGGCCGCTCTCGCGCTGCAAATGGGTGGCTCGTTGTTCGCGTGCCACGCGATGCGCCAGCTCTTCCGCGCTTTCGGCCGGCGCCATCCGTAACTTTGGAATCTCGTTCGACGACATCTCTCGCTGGCTCACTCTAGGGCGGGCCGTCCCGCGTTTCGAGACAAATCTCGGCCGTCTCGCATTGCGGGATTGATTCCCGCGACCGGGACCTTACGCTGTGAACAAACGGATTGTATATGAAAACACCTCGTTCTTTCCAATGCTTCACGCGTCGTGACTTCCTCCGGGCGTCGGCGGCCCTGACGGCGGGCGTGCTGACCGGCCCTTACGTGGTGCCGTCTTCTGTCTTTGGCCAGAATGCGCCGAGCAATCGCATCACCTTGGGCATCATCGGCTGCGGCAACCAAAGCACGGTGGACATTCCCGAGTGGCTGAAGTGCGACGATTGCCAGATTGTTGCGGTCTGCGACGTCAACACCGCCAGCTACGGGTACAAAACGCCCCAACAATATCTTGGCCGGGAACCGCAGCGGGATTTTGTCAACAAAGCCTACGGCAGCAAAACCGCCAGCGGCCGGTACAAGGGCTGCGACGCTTATGAGGACTTCCGCGAGGTGCTCGCGCGCAAGGACATTGACGCCGTGGCGATCATCACGCCCGACCATTGGCATGCGGTCATGACGGTGCTGGCCGCCCGGGCGGGCAAGGACATTTACTGTCAGAAACCGCTGTCCCTGACGCTTCACGATGGGCGGGAAATGGTCAAGGCCGTCCGGCAGCACAAGCGGGTGCTGCAAACCGGCAGCCAGTGGCGCTCGAATGCCCTGATCCGCCGCGCCTGCGAGCTGGTCCGCAACGGCCGCATTGGGCAGGTCCGGCGCATTGAAACCTTCGTGGCGCCCAACAACTTCAACGGGCCCGGGCCGGGCTGGAAGGAAATGCCGGTGCCCAAGGGCTTCGACTACGATTTTTGGCTCGGCCCCGCTCCCAAGGCGCCCTACCACGCCGACCGCTGCTTTTACAAGTTCCGGTTCATTCTCGATTACTCGGGGGGCCAGACGACGAACTTTGGCGCCCACTCGATCGGAGTGGCCCAGTGGGCGATGGGTACGGACGACACCATGCCGGTCGAGTTCGAGGACCTCGGCGCGGAGTTTCCACCCAAGGGCGACCTGTTCAACACGCCCACCAAGGTGGCATTCCGTGCCCGGTACGCCAACGGCGTGGAGCTGGTCTGCAAGACCGATCCGTTCAGCTTCGGGGCGAGGTTCGAAGGGTCCGAGGGCTGGCTGCGCGTGGGCAGCCGCGGCATCGAATGCGAGCCGGCCGGCATCCAGGAGTCGGTCATCGGTCCCCAGGAAAAACACCTCTACGTCAGCCAGAACCATCAACGCAATTTCCTGGACTGTGTGAAGTCGCGGCAGGACCCGGTCGAGCCGGTCGAAGTCGGGCACCGGAATGCCGCCATTTGTCACCTGGGCAATATTGCGATGATCCTGGGACGCAGAATCAAGTGGGACCCGGTGAAAGAGGAAATCCTGGGTGACGCCGAGGCGGCCCGCATGGTCGCCCGGCCGCTGCGCGCACCGTGGAGCTATGACATGCCGCTTCGGGCGTGAGACCGCCCCCTTAAACCGGACTTCCGCAGTGGGAGAATGAATTCTCCGTCAATGGCGGTTCCGCTTTGAACCGGACCGGCCTTGAGGAGTCTGAGGGTTTCCTACCGCGGCGGCGTCCACGGTGGGGACGTCTCGTCCCCGCGGCTCCCAAGGTGGGCCGGTTGAGAACGCATCTTGCGCTGGTTTCATTCTACACGGTCATCCTCCCCGCCTAGCGCAAGGGCGACGGGACGTCGCCCCCCACCAGAGTGCTGCCGGGCTGGTTTCAATTTGCGTGGTCGTTCTTCCGCGCGGGCAATCCAACCCGTCACGCAGGCAAATCCAAAGCGCCGCGGCCGCGGCGCACTCCATGAAGGCGGGCGGGTTGCGGACGCCTGGGCGGAGGCAGAAGTCAAAACGGTCTCACCCGCCGGCCTGCGCCGAAACGGCCGGCAGGCCGGGTGAAGCGAGTCGCCGGCGTGGGTGGTCATGTCAGCGATGCAGCTCCAACGAGGCGCCCCCGCAATCGCTCAGGCGCCGCTACTTCAACTGCGGAATTCAAGTTAAATGGCACGCGGTGGGGCACGATGCCGCCAGCGGCAGAAAAAGGGCGCCGGTTTTCCCGGCGCCCTGAACAAGTCCAACAGGATGAGTGTGTTTGTGGACTAGTTGGCGGTGACAGGGCTGCTGGTGCCCGGGGCCTTGCTGCCATCGGTCAGGTCGGTCGCGGTGATGGTCCAAGTCCCGGCCTGGTTGAGCATGACGCTGAAAGTGCCCACGCCGCCCACCAGCGCTGCATCAAGCGGCAGTCCAGCATATTCGTCGCTGCTGGTGATCCGTACGGTGTCGGTCACCGTCGGAATCAGGTTCCACTCGTTATCCACCGCGCGGACGGTCACGTCGAAGGCCACGCCCACGGCCTGGGCTGTGGGTGTGCCGGTCTTGCCAGTGGGCGTGCCGGGCGCCGGGCTTTCGCCGGGCAGCAGGACCTGGAGTTTGGTCGCGACCCGTTTGACCATCCGGAAGTAACAATGGTCGGTGGAAGGCATATCCGACTTGGCGACTCGCACGGTGCGGGTTGCGCCCTTGACGAAGGCCCGGTCGCGGAGAGTGGTGTCGGTCCAGGAACCCGGCGCCAGGTCAGGGCTCACCTGAACCGTATTGAAGTTGAGGTCCGGCAGCGTCCAAGTCAGCCACCAGACATCATTGGCTCCAACCACAAACACGCCCGCAGCCTCGGCGGCGATCTTCTCCCAATGGTTTGTGTCAATGTCCGGCCCGGGGAAGGTATCATCAATGTCCGGGCCCCAAGCGCCCGTGATTCTTACACGGCTCAAGGTGCAGAACTGGCCCGACTTGACCGAACCGTTGGGTTGATTTCCGAAGTAGGCAACAAGGCCCGACCCGAAGTAACCCGCCGCATCAGGCTCCAGGTTCGCTGTGGCCGTAACGCCGCCCGGGCCGGTTACCGTGATATTGGTATCGTTGAGGAAGGTGAGCGACCAGGTGCCGAGCGGGGTCGGGGCCACCACGGTTGCAATATGACCCACCGGGCCGTTGGTGGGCTCGGAGTTGTACATCATTGCGTTGGCGTTGGGCAAATTGGTCTTGTAGCGCAAGAAGCCGCTGGCAGTGCCGTCCATGTGATTCTCGATCATCAGCGCCAACGTGTGCGGCTGGTTCCAGTCTGGGGCGTTCTCCGTTCCGGGATTGGGAACCAGCAGAATATGGGTTTGGAAGTTCGTGTAAGGGTTCGAGGGATAGTTGGTGATGGTCAGGGAGTAAGTCACCGGCTGCGACCCTTTCCCGATCCAGGTATATTCGTTGGCGGGCAGGGTGCGAATCATCTGGCGCGGGTAATCGCCGGCTGCGGCGATGATCTGCAGCCCCGGGTTGCTGGTTACGGGCGACAGGCTGAGCGTGGGGGGCTTGAGGTCTTTATTGAGATTCGTGTAGAAAATCAGGTTGTCAATCCAGAAGACCTGTTGATTCGTGATGTTACCCGGCTGCCAGTTGAAGTACATGTACCACCCGGTAATCTGGTCAATATCCACGAGGTTGGGGGAAATCTTGCAGTCCACATGCATCCAGTCATTGGTGACGGGGAAGGGGGTGAACGCGATCAATTCCCGTTGCGCCCAGGAAGGGGTGGTAACGCCAAAGCGGATGTTGCCGCGGCCCCCATTGACGCCCATTGAGGAGGCGGGATCGAATTTGATGTCGAAAGACAGGTCGTAATAGAACCCATTGATGCGGTTTTCGGGATTGACCCACCAGGTTTGGTTGCCGTCCACCTCCTGCCAAATCATCAATTGGTTGTGGCTGCTGTTCCAGTTGGCGGTCACCTTCATCGAACCTGAACTTGGCGCATTGGTTCCGTACGGGCCGGGAGCCACGTTCACCGTTCCATCCCATTCGCAAACGATGTCGGGCTCTCCCCACCACTTGGCCAGGGTGTTCCAAGAGGAAGCATCATCAAATTGATTGAAGATGATATTGGTGAAAGTCTGCGCCTGACCCAGGGTCAAGGACGTTGCCAGAGCCAGAGCCAGCGCGGCTCGTTGAAGCCAGATTCGGGGTGTATGATTACGGTTCATATCTCTATTCTGCTGTTATGGGATTAACGGACTTTCCGATTGGAAGAAAGAGCTCGACGCGAAAAAACACGACCCAGCGTCGCGGTCACGCTTTCCGCACGAGTCCTTCGCCAAACGGCACGAGGTTTCATAAGGAAACGGCTAACTATTTCATACTTTAGCAGATCAACACGCCGCTGGCATGTCATGAAAATTCATGACAGGGGGCAGGCAGGGCGTTCAGGGCCGGGCGGCAGGGGCGGGTTTGGGTTCCGAGCCAGCCAGGTGAGCGTACTTGGCCACCGCCTGGGCGCGGGAGCGGACGTGGAGTTTTTCGTACATCCGCCGCACGTAGGTGTTGACGGTCGGAATGCTGATATTGAGGCGTTCGGCAATTTCCTTGTACAGGTAGCCCCGGGCCAGGAGGTCGAGCACCTCCTGTTCGCGGGGGGACAAGCCCTCGCTG
>JARKQH010000418.1 GCA_029974925.1 Verrucomicrobiota bacterium | reverse complement strand
GGACTACGATTGGAACGCGGACTGGACGCGGCTGCAGGTGAGTTTGCAGAGTCTGACCAACCGGGTGGTGCGGCTGCGGTTTGCGACGTGGAACGAGTTTAGCTCCGCACCGGCCCAGAGCTTCTGGCTCGATAACGTGGTCATCGAAGAGCCCCCACCGCCAGTGGTGCTCGACCCGCCGTCCGACCTCACGCCCGCCTCGATGCGGTTGAGCTGGAGCCAGACAGGCATTCCAAACTTCAAGGCCTATCGGGTCTATCGCAGCGAAACGCCTGACGTGACGGAAAACTCCCTGCTGCTGGCCATCCTCACCAACCGCGCCACGACCACGTTCACCGACACCGGCCTGACGGCGCGCAAGACCTATTACTACCGCGTCTATCTTTACAATCAAAACGACACCGGCATCGGCTCGAACCTGGCCTCGGCGATGACCCCTGGCGCGCCCCTGCCGTTCGCGGACGACTTCGAGACCAACCAGGCCGGCTGGACATTAACCGGGACGTGGACACGCTGGCCGGGCGCGGGCCGGGGCGGGTCGGCGGCGCTGGTGGATTCGCCAGGGGATTATCCCAACAGCGCTTCGCACTACGCCCAGTTGGCCGCGGACCTGCGCGGATTGGACTGGCCGGTGCTGCGGTTCTGGGATCGGCACGTCTTTGCCAACAACGACTGGGGCCGGCTCTTTGTCTCCGGCGACGGCGGCGCGAGCTGGACTTGTGTTTACGGTGTCTCCGCCTCCCGCACCACTTGGGCGGAGCAGAGTATTGACCTTTCGCCCTGGAAAAACTCCGCCCAAGTCTGGCTGCGGTTCCAAGTCAACACCGACGGTGGCACGCAGGACGACGGTTGGGCGTTGGACGATCTGACCCTGGCCGAGCACATGCCCAACCCGGCGGTGTATCCGTTTTTCGAGGGCTTTGAAAACGGGCTCGGCAATTGGCTGCACTCCTCCTGGACGGTGGATACCAACTCGCCGTTCGACGGTCGGTACGCCGTGCGCGACACCGTGCCGCCCCAAATCCCGCCGGACGCGCAACTGGCGCTGGTGCTCAATCGCGAGTTGAATCTCAGCAATGCGCTCAACCCGCTGCTGACGTTCCAGGCCCGTGGCCAGCTCTGGTATCGCACCCGCTTCCGCGCTCAAGCGTCCACCGACCGCGGCGCCAGTTGGAGCGAGCTCATTGGCTTGAACTACGACTGGAATCAGAACTGGACGCGTCTGCAAGTGCCGTTGACCGCTTACACCAACCGCACCATTCGCCTCCGGTTCGTGGTTTGGAGCGAATGGGGTAGCGCGCCGGATCAGGACCTCTTCCTGGATAACATCGGCATTGGGGAACCGGCTCCCAGCGCGCCGCTCCTGGCCGCACCGGCCAATCTTTCGAGCGTCCCCATCGTCCGCCCGACCTTGTCGGTGGCCAATGCGGTGGATTTTCAGGGCGACCCGCTCTCCTACCGGTTCGAGGTCTATGCGGATGCAGCCCTGTCAAACCTGGTGGCGCAGGTGCC
>JARKQH010000403.1 GCA_029974925.1 Verrucomicrobiota bacterium | reverse complement strand
ACCGCGCGGGCGGCGGCGGCGCGGGGATCGAGGACTTCACCTTGCGGGTGAACCTCTACGGACGCAATTTGCAGCGGCATGGCCCATGACACCAATTACTTGCCCCTGTTGGCAAGCTCCCCAACTGCCGTTTCAAGGTTGAAAGCCGACATCCTCGAAGGCCACCTCTCCAGCGCCTTGTGCCATACTGGAAACATCTCCCACCGGCTTGGGCGCCAGGCCGCCCCCGAGGAAATTCGCGAACAATTGAACGAAGACCCGGCGGCGCTCGAAACCCTGGCCCGCATGGAGGAGCACCTGATCGCCAACAAGGTGGCACTCAAGCTCACCCCCCTGACCATCGGCCCCGTGCTCCGCATGGACCCCGCCACAGAAACATTCCGCGACAACCCGCGCGCCAACGCCCTGCTGACGCGCGAATACCGCGAGCCTTTTGCCGTTCCGAATCGGGTTTAGCCTGTCAGAGGCAGGCCGTCGCCGTCCGCCCGCCGTCCCTGCAGGCCGTGCCGCCATACCGCCCGAGGGAGCGGTGGGCGTGGGCCCGCAGCCTTGAATACCCGCCGCCTGACCGCCGCGCTCGCTCAGGCCTGGGCCGCGGCAATAAAGGCCTTAAGATTGGCGGTAGAGACGCCCGGCGGCATGCCCCCCGCGCAGGAAAGCATCCAGCGGCAGGTGTCGCGATTTTCCGCCAGCAGCTTTCGCACCGCGTCGCTCACCGCCTCGGGCGTCCCCCGAGCCAGCACGTCTCTCGGGGGAATGTTGCCCAGCAGCGCCAGGCGGTTGCCCGACATCTGGCGCAACTCGGCCAGGCTGTTGAAAATGCCCGGATTATAGAAGTTGATGCCGATCTCGGGATAGTACTTGATGGATTTTGCACACTCCGCGTCGTTATGGAAGAATTTCACCCGCACGTCCGCGGCATACAGCTCTTTGAGGTACGGCAACCCGAACTCTAAAAAATCCGCCTCGCCCATGAACCCCACGATGTCGTCCAACAGGAACATCCCGTCAATGGAAGGGAAGGTCTGGCGCTGCAATTCATGCCAGTTCTTCAGGAAGCGGGTGATGATACGCAACAGCTTGTGCACTTGCTCCGGATCGGTCTTGAGCGCCATCAGGAATTCCGTGGTTCCCATCAGGAAGGTGGCGATGTTCAGCGGACCGCGCGATACGGAGAACCGAATTCGATGGCCCAAATCTTCGAGGCGGGACCGGGTGCTCCTGAGCCGGTTCAACATGAAGGGCAACAGTCCATCGGTGGCGGGATTCGGCTCCGCCAGGTCGTTGATCTGACTGACGTCGTGGATCAGCTTCTCCGCGAAAGGAAACTCGTTCTGATAAAACACGCATTTGGTGCCGAACGCCGACGGCTCGGTGCACATGCCGAACTCGGACCAAAAGCCCGGCAGGAACGTCACGTCGGGAAAGGTTTCGACGGCCTTCCGGTTGGCCTGAAACCACTGCTCCTCGTTGGTGAAGTAGTCCAGGATGTCACTGCCATGCCAGTTGGGAAGCCAGGGCGAATCAATGATAAAACCGACGGGCGGCCGGGCTGCGGGCCGGCCGTCAATAACGTCCAATAATTGCTGCCATTGAGTGTCAGTCATATCCAGCCTTCAATGCTGTCAGTCTGGTGCGGGGGCTGATGCGGTGGCAAACGGATTATTCCACAACAAACAACTCTCAACCCTCCGTGGAGGGTTGAGAGTTGAAACCTGCGGACTCGGAGGATGGCTCCAAAACCGCAGTGAAACCGCTAAAACTTCTTGGTGAGGGTCAGGGCAACGGTGTGTCCCTGGAGACGTCCCTCTGCCATGAACTCGTAAAGGTAGCGCAGGGAGGTATTCAAGCCGAGCTTGGTGCAAAACGCACTGACTTCCGGACCAATCGCGGCGACCTGCTCCCGGTCCTCCGCCCCCGTGCTCTTGGTGGTCCGCAGTTGATAGTAGCCAACCACTCCCACGTCAACCGTCGGACGAAGGCCATAACTCAGTCCGTATTCGAGCGTCCAGACCTGGCCCGGCCTCCAGCCTTCGGTGTCGTCCTTCTCCGTGTTGATTTCGTAACGGTTCAACGCCGACAGGGCCCATTTTTTGTCTTTGTCGGGGTACCAGGTGGCTCCGGCGGTGAACATGTGGGTCCAGTAACCCAGCCCCGGTTCGGTGTTCAGCGGAGCGGGGTCCGAGTTCCCGGTGGGAGCGTAGGCACCGTATCCGAGGGACAGGTCAAACTGTTGGAAGTGCCGGGACCACGTGACTTCGGCGAATACGTCACCCACGCCGAAGGTGCTGTCATCAATCAGGCCGATATCCGTGTACTGCAGCGGAATCAGGGCATCCACCCCGATGTTTCCCCCCAGCACTTTCAGCTCGGTGATCCAAATGATCCTGGGAACGTTGGCGTAAATGAAGACCTCCGGGTCAACGCCGGGGATTTCATCGCCGCTGAAGTCATTCACCTGGTTGGCGAAGTAAAAGACGTTGTAGTCGCGCACATAGACGCCCGGAGGCGGCAGCGATGCGCCCTTGATGCCCTCTACTCCCGGCACGTAGTGCGCCGACGGTTGGGCGGACAGCAGTCCGGGAATGAGGATGAGACCTGCGACCAGCAGGCCGGGGATGGTCTGAATGGTTTTGATTCTTCTCATGGGTTTATTTTACGGGTTTAAACGTCCTGCAGTTTTCCGGTCATGAACGTCTCATAGGAACTGAGGTCCAACAGGCCATGGCCGGAAAGATTGAACAGCAACACGGTTTTCCGCCCGGCTTCGCGAGCCTTGACGGCGTGCTCGGCCACCGCCGCAATTGCGTGCGCGGATTCGGGCGCGGGCACAATGCCCTCGGTTTGCGCCCACAGGGTGGCCGATTCGAACACCCGGGTCTGGTGATAAGCCTCGGCTTCGATCAAACCGAGCTTCAAGGCGTGGCTCACCATCGGCGCCATGCCGTGGTATCGCAAGCCCCCCGCATGGATGGAGGGCGGAATAAACTTGTGACCCAGCGTGTACATCATGAGCAAGGGCGTGGTCTCGGCCGTGTCGCCAAAGTCGTAGCGCAGCTCGCCCTTGGTCAACGACGGACAGGCGGACGGTTCCACACCGATAATGCGGTATTTCTTCCCCTCCTTGATCTTCTTCTGGATGAAGGGGAAAACCAGGCCCGCGAAATTGCTGCCGCCCCCGCAACAACCGAAAATTGTGTCCGGCTCCTCCCCCGCCAACTCCATTTGACGGATGGTTTCCTGGCCAATGACGGTCTGATGCAGACAAACATGGTTGAGCACGCTGCCGAGCGAGTACTTGGTATTGGGGGTCTTGATGGTGTCCTCGATCGCCTCGCTGATCGCAATACCGAGGCTGCCCGGACAGTGCGGGTCTTCGGCCAGGAGCTTCCGTCCGTATTCGGTCTGGTCGCTGGGACTGGGATGCACCGTTGCGCCCCAGGTGTGCATCAGCATGCGCCGGTAGGGCTTCTGCTGATAGCTCACCTTGACCATATAAACATTGCACGCGAGGCCAAACAATTTGCAGGCCATGGCCAGGGAGGCGCCCCACTGCCCCGCCCCGGTTTCCGTGGCCAGGCGTTTGGTGCCGGCTTCCTTGTTGAAAAAGGCCTGCGCAACCGAGGTGTTCACCTTGTGACTGCCGGCCGGGCTGACTCCCTCATATTTGTAGTAGATATGCGCCGGGGTTTGCAGCGCCTTCTCGAACCGCACCGCGCGCATCAACGGCGTCGGCCGCCACAAGGCATAAATGTCCCGAACCGGTCCGGGGATTTCAACATATCGGTCGGGGCACATTTCCTGATGCACCAGGTTCTTGGGGAAAATCGCCTCCAAGGCCTCGGGAGGGACCGGCTGCCGGGTTGCGGGGTGAAGCGGCGGCGGCAGGGGTTCGGGGAAATCAGCCAAGAGGTTGTACCAACTTTGGGGAATGTCGGCCTGGGTCAGGTCAAAACGCGTTTGCATGTCTGTTTGGTTTCAGAATTCCGAAAACGGAGCGAAAATAAGGGAAGTTGTGGGGCGGAGTCACGAAAAAGTTTCTTGCCGGGGGCGTTCGCATGGCCGGGCCGCGGGACCGTAAAGCGGCTGGACAAGTCATGGGGATGAGCAGCCGCCCTCAAGGCCACCGCAAGCATTTGCCGCCCCGAGGGCCGGCCAGGACGTCAGGCCTGCAAAACGTTTACCCAAGGCGCCGCTTTGCGGCGGGCTCCCGTATGCCGGGTTCCTGCGCCCTGGAACAATTCAGACTCCCACAGCCACGCCGGCTTTTGCGGGGGCGAGAAACCGTTGCACCATCCGCTCCAGGGCGGCAATCCAGAGCGGATGCTCGTTCAGACAGGGGATCATCTTGAAATCCTTTCCGCCCGCCTCCAGGAACGTCTCCTTGCCGCGCATGCCAATCTCCTCAATCGTCTCCAAACAATCTGAGACAAATGCGGGGCAGATCACCCGCAACCGTTTCACCCCGCCCCGGGCCAGGGCGGCCACCTGTTGGTCGGTGTAGGGGGTCAACCAGGGGTCACGCCCCAGCCGCGACTGAAACGCAACCGAACTCTTCCCGGCCGGGATGCCCGCCGCCCGGTTGAAGGCCGCCACGGTCTTGAAACACTGCGCCCGATAGCAGAAGGCATGCGCCGGGCTGGGCGTCTCGCAGCAGTTTGGCGCCTTGAGACAATGGTGACCGGTTGGGTCCGATTTTCGAATTTGCCGTTCCGGCACGCCGTGAAAGCTGAACAGCAGGTGGTCGTAGGGCTCGGCCAGATAGTCCTGCGCGCTGCCCACCAGCGCCGCAATATAGTCCGCGTCTTCGTAATAAGGCGGCTGGACCACAATTCGCATCGCCGGAGCCCGGCGGGCGGCCACCTCGCGAACGCGCTCGACGGCGGTTTCGTAGCTGGACATGGCGTAGTGGGGAAAAAGCGGAATCAAGAGCAGTTCGTCAACCCCTTGTGAAGCCAGGCGCTTGACCGCGTTGGGAATGGAGGGATTTTGGTAGCGCATGGCCAGCTCGACCGGCACTTCAACCCGTTGCTGCAGTTGGCGCTGGACGTTCCGGCTGGTCACCACCAAGGGCGACCCCGCCCGCGTCCAGATGCTTTGATAGGCGTGCGCGGACGCCTTCGGCCGCGAAGGCAAAATCGCGAAATGGACGATGCAGAAACGCACCGGCCAGGGCACATCCAGCACCCTTCCATCCATGAGAAACTCCCGCAAATAGCGCCTGACATCCGGCACCGAGGGCGAGTCCGGAGAACCCAGGTTCACCAACAAAACCGCTTTCTTCATCGAATGTGCCCTTTAGCGGGAGCGCCAGACGGCCGGAGGCCGCTCTCCTCCGGAGGTCCGGAACGGGCTTGCGCCATCCAGGCAGCCACACGCTCGGCGGCTTTGCAGCCCGATACGATCGAATCGCTTAACGAAATTCCGTCGCGGTAATGGCCGGCAAAAAACAGGCCCGGCGCCTGCGTTTCAATCTCGTTCATCAGCTCCCGGTAACGACCGTAGCCCACCACGTACTGCGGTATGGCGCGGGGATAGTAAACGGTATGCTCAAAGATTGGGCGGCCGCTGACTCCAAGCAGGACCTTCAAATCATCGCAGGTGATTTGGGTCAGGCGGTCGGGCGGCAATCCGGCCAGATCGGGGTAGCGTTCCCCGCCGACGTAACTGGTCAGGGTGAGGTGCCCCGCGGGCGCCCGATTGGGAAACAACGAGCTCGAAAAAATGGTTCCCAAAATCTTGAAGCCTTCAACCTTCGGAATCAGCATGCCAAAGCCTTCACAGGGATGCGCCACGTCCTGCCGGCGAAATCCCAGCACGACACTGGCCACCGGCGGATATCGGATTTCGGCGAATGCCTCGAGACTGATGGGGGGCTGCGCCTCGACTCCCAGTTCAGCCAGGGCATGCGCCGTGCCGGCGTAGATTACCGCGCTGTGCTCCGCCCGGCCCTCCTGCCGCCCCGCCACATAGCGTAGCTCCCAAGCGCCGCCCACCCGCCGCAAACCTGTCACCTTCGTGTTGAGCCGCACCCCCTGCCCCAACTGCTCCCGCAGGGTTTCGGGCAGCACCTGCAGCCCTTCATCAAATGAGAACTTGGGCGCGCGGTCCTTGGCCACTTCTCCGCGCCGTTTCCGCTCGCGGGCGCCGAAGATTTGACCGCGAATCAGAGAGCCGTAGCGCTCCTCGAGCTGCCCCAGCTTCGGGAAGGCTTGCGTCACTGACAGTTTGTGCGGGTCCCCCGCATAAACTCCCGCCACCAGGGCGTCAATCGCGTGGTCGAGAAACTCCTGATTCAGCCGGCGCACCACGAACTCCGCCACGCTCTCCTCCTTGCCGTCGCGGCGGGGCGGCACAAACGGTTCCCGCAACACGGCCAGCTTGGCTTTGGCGGTGAAAAGTTTCGTGGTGAAAAAACCCAGCGGCGAGGCCGGCATGGCAATCGGGCGCCGGTAACGGACGACGTAACGCGCCGAGGCCCGCGGGTCCGGATCCAGCCGCCGGGACTGCAGCCCCGCGTCGCGAATCAACTCCCCAATTCTGGGCGACGTCTCGAGGATTGTGTTGGGGCCGAACTCAGCCAGAAAGCCATGGCTCCGGAGGGACTCGATGACCCCTCCCACCCGGGAGCCGGCTTCATAGACCGTGACCGGGATGCCCTTGCGCTGGAGGTAGAAGCCAGCGGTCAACCCGGTGATTCCCGCGCCGATGATTGCAACAGGGCTCATCCTTCTTTCGTCACCGGTTTCCAGTGAGTTCGCAGCATCCTGCAGGCAGTCCCCCTTCAAATCGTCCGCGAATGTTTCCGCTCGCCCTCGGGCGCCAGCGTGTTATCAAAGCTCATGGCGATGTTGCGGATGAAGAGGCGGCCGGTGCCGGTCACTTCGATTCCCTCCGCCGTGCGCCGCACCAAGCCATCCGCCTCGAACCCCGCGAGCGATTCCAGCTCGCGCTCGAAGTGCGCGGCGAAATCTATCCCCAAACGCTGCGACATCGCCGCGTAGTTCAAAGACAAGTCGCACATCACCCGCATGATGGTCTCCCGCCGGATTTTGTCCTCCTCGGTGACGCGATACCCGCGCGCCAGGGGCACCCGGCCCGCGTCGAGTGCGGCGTAATACTTGGGCAGGTCCTTTTCATTCTGCCAGTAGGCCTCGGGAATCTGTGAAATGGAGGACATGCCGAAGGCGTAAATATCGGCCCCACCGCGGGTACTGTAGCCTTGGAAATTGCGTTGCAGTTGCTTCCGGCTCTGGGCCACCGCCAGCTCGTCGGTCGGCCGGGCAAAATGATCCATGCCGATGTACACATATCGGTTGTCCGCCGTCAGACGCTCGATGACGGTTTTCAAAAGCTGGAGTTTGACTTCCGCGCCGGGCAACGCTTTTTGTTCCAGAATCCGTTGCGCCGGCTTGACCCACGGCACATGGGCGTAGCTGAATACCGCCAGCCGGTCCGGGCCCATCTCCACCACGGCGTCCAGCGTTCGATTAAAGGACTCCACGGTCTGATACGGCAGACCATAAATCAGGTCGAAATTCACCGAGCTGAAGCCCAGCTCCCGCACCCAGCCCAGCACCTGCTCGACCAGCGCCCGCGGCTGCTCCCGATGCACTGCTTTCATCACCGTCGGGTCGAAGTCCTGGACCCCGATCGAAGCGCGGTTGAACCCGATTTCGCGCAGGGCCACCAGGTGATCCCGTGTCAGCCGGCGCGGGTCCACTTCCACCCCTGCCTCGATGTCCTCCGAAAAAACAAAATGCCGCCGGATGCTCTCCCCCAGCCGCCGGATTTCGTCCGGAGCCAGGAAGGTGGGGGACCCCCCACCCCAATGCAATTGCACGGCCTTTCGGCGGGGGCTGAGCAAAGTGCTCATCTGGGCCATCTCCCGGTCCAGGTAGCGCACGTAAGCCTCCCCTTGGGCGTGATTCAGGGTGATGACCGTGGTACAGCCGCAATACCAGCAAAGCGTCTCGCAAAAGGGAATGTGGAAATAAAGCGACAGATCCCGTTCCGTCCGGTTGTTTTCGAGCACCAGCCCGGCCAGGTCGGCCCACTTCAGCGCTTCGGTAAACCGGGTCGCGGGGGGATAGGAAGTGTAACGCGGTCCGGCCACGTTGTACTTCTTCACCAGATCGAGATCAACGGTCAGCATGCTCATTTGAATTCGCGAACGGTCGCGACCAGGCGCTCAATGTTTTCCAGCTTCGCGTTGGGCGTCACGCCATGCCCGAGGTTGAATATGTGCCCGGGCCGCCCATTCATCTCCCGCAAGATGCGGCTGGTTTCGCTGCCCACCACCTCGGGGGAGGTGCTCAGGACGAACGGGTCCAGGTTCCCTTGCAGCCCAACCGTCGCCGGCAGGCGAAGCGCCAGTTCCGCCAACCGGACCGTCCAGTCCGCTCCCAGGACATTGGCCCCCGTCTGGACCAAGTCTTTCCAATTCCCGTGCGCGCCCTTGCTAAAAACAATCACTGGCACCCGGCCGTTCACTGATTCCACAATTCTTTTGATCCACATTGCCGAGGCGGGCCCGAAACTGCCATCGGACAACACCCCGCCCAAGCTATCAAAAATCTGGACTGCTTCCGCCCCCGCGTCAATTTGGAGCCGTAAAAAGTCGCTGACGGCCGAGGTCAACTTTTCCATCAACCGCCTGAAGAGGCCCGGGTCGGTGTAGAAAAGCGCCTTGGCTTTGGTGTATTCCTTTACGCCGCCGCCCTGGATCATGAAATTGGCCAAGGTCCAGGGCGAGCCCGCGAAACCGATCAAGGCCGTCCGTCCTCTCAGTTCGCCCTTGATGAGTTTCAGGGCCCGGGCCACATATTCAAGTCGTTCGCAAACCGCCCCCACTTCGAGCCGTTCGATGTCGTCTGCGCCCTTGAGCAGAAACTCCATCTCGATGCCCCCTTGGTCCCGAAACTGGTATTTCTGCCCCAGCCCTTCCGCGATGACCAGGATGTCGCTGAACAAAATCGCCGCGTCAAAGCCAAATCGCCGAATCGGCTGCAACGTCACCTCCGCAGCCAGCTCCGGCGTCTGCACCAGTTCCAGAAAAGTGTATTTCTCTTTCAGCGCACGGTATTCCGGCAAGGCCCGTCCCGCCTGTCGCATCAGCCACACGGGGGGACGATCCACCCGCTCGCACCGGCATGCGGCCAAAAAACGCTGGCGATTGGTCTGCGGAAGGCCCTCGTGGGTACCGGCTTGCTGTCGCACACCGCCTTTGCGTGGGCGGGGAGCGAAGCTGTCTGAATCAACACGCTTAGTCATTTCGCTTTGGGTCGCTGGCGGCGCCAGCCAAGGCGTTGCCAGTCCCGACCCATCGTGGGTGCTCAAAGTCGGCAAAATAACCCCGAATAGAGGCCCCCGCTATAATTTTTTTGCCGTGCTGCCGTTGCCTTTGGATTCCGCCTCCGGCCGTTTCAAGCCGAAAGGGCCGGGCTCACTGCACGGTCAGCAACTCCGCAGCCGTAAACGGTTGCGTTCGGTTGCCGATCTCCTTTCTGACGGCGCCCACCTGCTCGGCAGTAACCTCCGTGCCCTTGTTCCCCCACGAGGTCCTCATGTAGCTCAAGACTGCCGCCAAATCCTCATCCGACAGCGCCGCTCCCATTGCCGGCATCGCCAGATTCCATTGTTGTCCGTTGACCTCGATTGGCCCCGTCAACCCCGCCAAGGGGATCCGCACCAAGCGGTTCACGGGCCCCAGCACCCACTCCGCCCCCGCCAGCGGCGGCGCCTGTCCGGGCTTGCCCTTCCCATCCACGCCATGACAAAGCGCACATACGCTTTCGTAAACGGCGCGGCCGCGCTCCAAATTGATGCCGCCCGTGGGCGGCTGATGCATCTGCAACTCGGCGAGCGACCGGTAGGGGGCGTACACCCGCCCGTTGAACCACGCGCCGTGGCGGTCAAAATAGTTCATACCCCAAAACAACGCCACGAACAGGAGGATAAACAGCCACATCGGGACCGCACCTTGCGGCGTCGGCTCCTCCCGCCCCTCAGTTGCCGGCTGCGCAGGGCGCCGCATTTCAACGCTCATGGAACACCCCCTCCCGCAGTTGGCGCCGCGTTGGTTGCCGGCGCCGCCGGGCCGCCCGAGGCCCCCACACTGAACGGCGCGGTAAACAAGGGCGCGTCCGCGCGCAAGCTCACCAGATAAGCTGCGAGCGCCTTGGCTTCCGGCTTCGGCACGACCTCGTATCCGACCTCGGGAGCATGGTCCCCGCTCAACGCCAGGGCGTCTGCGGACCCCGCCCCTACGACACGCCGCTTTTCGAACAGATACGGATACCCCGGCATGACCGAGCCGGTCACGACCGATGCTGGCGCATACAAATGCCTCAAATGCCAGCCCACATCCGGCTGACGAACACCGACGTCAGCCAGGTCGGGTCCAACCCGCTGCGCCCCAAGCAGCACGGGGTAATCATACAAGAAATCTTCCGGCACACTTCGCCGTTTTCCCCAGCCCCGGGCAAGATCAGGCCCCACCGCCTCGATCCACAGGGTGGCCTTGGCTCCGCTCGTCGTCAGCTTCTTGACCGCGCTTTCCGCCTCCTCCCGGCTGACGCCCCGCAGGACGGGCTTGGGCAACCCTTCGAGCAACTGCAAAGCTTCCGGCCGGGACAAGCGGGGCATCACCGCCTGCAGGGCCGCGACCACCCCTGGCTGGTTGGTTCCGCCATCGGTCAACATGACATCAAACACGGTGCCCTGCTGCCAAACCTGCTGGCTATGGCAATAGGCGCAACCGTTTGCCCGATACACTTGGAGTCCCTGTTGCGCCAAACCCGGCCGCGCCACCGGATAGCGGGCCCCTGCCGGCACCGTGTTCGTTGCCACCATTTGTCCCACCTGCATCTGCGGTGTCAGCACAAAACCCGTCCACGACAGGGCGAGGGCAAAAAAAGCCCCCAGATAAACCAACGCGCCATGCCTCATGCCGCAGCCCCCTCTCCCGTCGTCTCCGCGCCCCAACGTCGGAGTGCATCGGCCAGGGCGCGCCGACAAATACCCGCCACCGTCCCCGCCAGATTCACGAAGAACAAGCCGTTCCCAGCCAAAATCAAGAGCTCGCCAATCGTGCTCAGCCGCAAAAACATCAGCGTTCCACGGCTCACTTCCACAAATCCCAGTGCAGGATTCAACAGCCTCGCGGCTTCCACCACACCGCCCGCCGCCAGCGGGGCCGCCACGAACAACAAACCGGCGCCCGCCAGCCAGAAATGCAACCGCAAGAAACGCCGGCTCCACCAATCCACCCCCACCAACGCCGGCACAATGGCATAAACCGTCCCGAACATCACCAGAGCCAGATAACCATAAACCTGCATCCACTCCCGCGCGGCTGTGAACCAGGTGAAGTGCAGCATCCACGACCTCCCGCTGAGAGCCTCAACGACTTGCATGACCCCTCCCACGACATACGCGGCCACACCCAACCCCAGGAACCGCAACCGCTCATCCCGCCATACCGAACCATACCTGCCAGCCAGTGTTTGATGAACAATGACCGCCACTCCCAGCACGCCCAATCCGCTCAAGACTGTGCCCACAGTGCTAAGGGCCGGCATCCAGGCCGGCAACGGCGCCGTCGCCGGGATGCCTGTCCAGCTCCCGAACAACAACAAGACCCAAAAAACAAACATGGCGACATACTCCCGGCCCGGTTCACGCCCCGCCAGCCTAGGCAGCAAGGCAAACACGGTCCCCAGCCCCATCAACCCCATCCACACCCCGAGCAAGTTGCCTGTATGCCAGTAATTGATGGCTGCCTGGGCCACACCCCGCACCGGGAACACCAACAAACACAAATTCGCCGTCGAATAGATCCACCCAAACCAAAACAACCCTGCCAGCACAAACCATTGCGCCGCCTCCATCCGCGCTTCCCGGCGCCGATACAACGTCAGCACCCCAACCGTCCCGAGCAACAAATACCCCAAAAAAACCAGGCCCGCCGCCCCCGCCGGAAACTCCAAATGAAGAAATCCCGTCCCGTCACCCCGCAACACTCCCACCAAACCCACCGCCA
Source organism: Verrucomicrobiota bacterium (assembly GCA_029974925.1). GTDB lineage: Bacteria > Verrucomicrobiota > Verrucomicrobiia > Limisphaerales > UBA8199 > JARKQH01. The sequence continues at coordinate 46,277 of JARKQH010000403.1, read as the reverse complement.
CGCCCGCATGCAAGAGCCCCCCGCCGAATCCCGCCACGACCGGCCCGGCCAGGGCCACGCGCCCCAGGCGCGACATCAACCACAAGCCCACTCCGAGCGCGGTAGGGACACAAAAGCCGTAAACCAGGAGGGCCGCGCTGGCTGCCTTCACCCGGCCGTACGTGAGCCAGGCCGGTTCAGCCAGAAACATCGGTGAATGAAATTTGATCGAGGCAAGGAGCCCCAGCAGCGAGCCTGCCACCAGCCACCCCGCCGCGCCCAAAAACAAAACCAGCAAGGGCCACCGGCACGAAACGGTCTCCTCGGCGCTCCCAGCGTCAATCGCCGGCGCGCCTGCCGCCGCTTTGGCCTTTGCCTCCGGAGAAACCATCACTCGAACTCACTGGGTTTCTCCGGCGCCTTGGGCGGCGCCGCCGTGGCTTTCTCAACCCGCGCAATCAGGTTGGACCTGGCCGCGGCCGGATTCTCCCAGGCCCGCAGCACCAAGTCCATGGCATTGGTAATGGGCAGCCGGACCAGGCCCTTGGCCTGGTCAATCCAGGCCGGCGTGCTCAAGGCCACCGCCTCCGCTTCCCGCAGTTCCGCCAGCGCCTTGCTCCGCTCCGCGATCCGCGCCGCATCCACCAGCGGCGCCTGCGTATGCCGCCGCATCACCCCCACGAGTCCGGCCACGATCAGGAACGTCCCCACAATCGCCACCGCCAGGGCGGCTGAAGCACCTTGTTTCAATCCACCTTCGTTCATTGGCGACCTCCCTGCACTTCCGGATGCACAGCCGGCGTGTCATCGCATTCATCCAGCTCTCCGCCGGATATCTGCGTCGGAATCGGATGCGCGAACCCCATTGCCTCCACCAGCCGCGGGTCCTTCAGGGGATAGGGGGGATGCTTGCCGTACTCCCGCAGAAAGATCATCGTCAGCAACCCCGCCATGAATGCCCAGCACCCGAGGTCAATCCAATGCAGGACGAACCCGTCGGGATGCTTCACCGGCATAATGTTGAAAGACAAGTCAAGGTAGTGCATCAGCCAGGTCCAGCCGCAGAGCGGCGCCATGAACCCAAACATACTCTTCACATCTATGCGCAATAAAGCGAGGAATGGCAGGAAAAAATGCCCGAAAATGATCACCATTCCCACCCACCACCAGGTGCCCTTCTCGCGCAGCACATACCAGAAGGTCTCCTCCGGCATGTTCCCGTTCCAAATGATGAAATACTGGGAAAAATGAATGTAGGCGTAAAACACCGTGAACGCGAACAGCAGCGAGCCCAGGAAATAATACTGGTGATCATGCAGGGTATCGGTCAGCACCCCCTGCCGGTCCAGCACCAGGGTGATGAGGTATGCCGTCCCCAGGGTCATCCAGACACTTCCCGCAAAATAGTACACCCCGTACATCGTTGAAAACCACTGATGCTGGAGCGCCTTCATCCACATGATTGCCGCCAGCGTCAACGTGATCGCAAACAGAAAGATTCCGACGCACGAATAAAAGCGCATGCGGTGGGTGGGCAGGGCCGCGCCGGAGCGGTCCTGTTCAAGCGACCAGTGACGGAGCCGGTTCGATAGGAAGATCCACACGCCGAAACAGATGGCGGCCACCGCGTAAAACATCGGCCGCGTGAACAAGGGCTGCTTCGCGTGCAACGCATGGTCCAGATGCGGATCCAGGCTCATCCACTGGTAAAGCGTCGGCGCCAGCAGCGCGATCGGCACAAACAGGACCGCCAGCCACGGGAACAGATTTGCGAGGTGCTCAAGGAACCGGCGGAGGGGCACCGACCACCCCGCATCAAACAGATGATGGGCCATCACCAGGAACAACGCCCCGGCGCTCAAGCTCAAAAAGAACATGAACGCCAGCAGCCACGAAAAGGCAAACTGCTCCCGGTTGACCAGCAAGCCCAGCAGAGCCACCAAGCCGCCGCCCGCCGTCAACAGCAGGGGCACCTTCCGCCAGCGCGACAAATCCAGGGGGGTGGACATGGACTTCTTCATAGAGCCACTATTTCAGCAAGGTTCGCAGTTGCGGCGGCAAATCCTCGGGTTCCCCCAGCCGGGCCAGTTGGAGCGCCCGCAGGTAGGCAACCACGGCCCACCGGTCCTCGATCGAGACCTGGGCCCCGTACGGCCCCATCAGGTTGCGCCCATGTGTAATCACGTAGAACAGCTCTCCATCCGGCATCTCGACAATGCGTTTGTCATGCAGATTCGCAACCACGGCCATTGCCCCGATCTTCCGCGTAATGCCGTTCCCATCCGCCAGCCCGCCGTGGCAAGGGGCGCAGTTGATGGTGTATCGCTGCTGGCCGCGCTTGAGTAATGCGGAAGTGATCGGCAGCGGATTGTGCTCGACAAAATTGGTCGTTCCGACAACCCAGCCCGTGTTAACCGGCGCATCCTCAAAGGGGAACACCGGCCCCGATGCCGTCTGCACCGGCACCGCGCGCGCAATCGTGCCTGGGACCGGCAGTTGCGAGGTCCGGCCGTTGGGGAAGAAGCCGCTGGGCGCCTGGGGGCGGAGCTTCAATTGAAATTCCATGTCCGGAAAAATGTAAAGCGGCGGCTTGCGGAAGTGGCTGCCGCGAAAACCCAACAGAGCAATCACGGCCGCGACGGAAACGGCGAAGAGGGCGAAAAAGTAGCGCATCAGTCCTCCACCATTTCGATGTGCCGGCTGCCGGCTTCTTCAAGCAATTTGCGAGCCTGGGCCTCCGAATACTTCGGGTCCGCGCATTCGATGACCAGAAAGAACCGGTCATGCGTCACGAGCGCGAAGCGGCGGTTCTTGAGCAGGGGATGGTACAACCGCGGCAGGCGGTTCAAGAACAACATCCCGAACAGCGAGCCGAAGGCCCCGAACAAAATCGTGAGCTCATAAGAAGGGGGGAAGGCGTAAAACGGACTGAACATCGGCTTGCCCCCCACCACCAGCGGATAGTCCAGGGCGTTCATGAACCAGATCATCAACATCCCCGTCGTGTACCCCGCCACCCCCCCGAGAAACGCGAACCAACCCACCTTCGAATTCTTGAGTCCCATTGCGCGGTCCATGCCATGCACGGGAAAGGGTGTGAAAACATCCCACTTCTGATAGCCGGCGTCCCGCACTTTCTCCGCGGCGTGCAAAATGTCCGCCGCCGTGCGGAATTCGGCAATGATGCCGTAGGGTTTGGGCGCATTATTCATGGAGGGCCATCTCCTTGATTTTGGCGCCGCCCAGCGGATGGTGCGGATCCGACTGCGGGGTGACGCCCTTGACTTCGGAAATCGCGATCATGGGCAAGAACCGGATAAATAACAGGAACAGGGTGAAAAACAGGCCAAAGGTGCCAACGTAGGTGCAGATATCCACCCACGAGGGCGAGTAGTAACCCCAGTTGGCCGGCACAAAGTCCCGATGCAGCGAGATCACGATGATGACAAAGCGTTCGAACCACATCCCGATGTTAACGAGAATGGAAATGATGAACACCACCACCAGGTTGCGCCTCAAGGACTTGAACCAGAACAACTGCGGCACCACCACGTTGCAGACAATCATGGTCCAATACCCCCACCAATACGGCCCGAGCGCCCGGTTGATAAACGCGAAGCGCTCATAGGGGCTGCCGCTATACCACGCAATGAAAAACTCCATGCCATAGGCGTAACCCACAATCGAGCCGGTCGCCAGGGTCACTTTGCACATCACGTCTATGTGCCGCAGGGTGATGATGTCCTCGAGTTTGAAGATGCTCCGCAGCGGGATCAGCAGCGTCAGCACCATGCCGAATCCGGAGAAGATCGCGCCAGCCACGAAATAAGGCGGGAAAATGGTGGTATGCCAGCCGGGCACCTGTGAAACGGCGAAGTCGAGCGACACGATGGAGTGAACCGAAAGCACGAGCGGGGTCGAAAGCCCCGCGAGAATCAGGTAGGCCTTTTCGTAATTGCTCCAGTGCCGGTTCGAGCCGGTCCATCCCAGGGCAAACAGCCCGTAAGCGAACTGACGAATCCTGGTCCGCGCCCGGTCTCGCATCACCGCCAGGTCCGGAATCAGGCCCATGTACCAAAACAACACCGAGACGGTGAAATAGGTCGAAACGGCAAAAACGTCCCACATCAGCGGGGACCGGAACTGCGGCCAGATGGAGTTCGAGTTCGGGATCGGGAACAGCCACCAGTCGTACCAAACCCGCCCCACGTGCAAGGCCGGGTAAATGCCCGCGCACATGACCGCGAAAATGGTCATGGCCTCGGCCGCCCGGTTCACCGCCGTGCGCCAGCGCTGGCGGAGGAGGAAGAGAATGGCCGAAATGAGAGTACCGGCATGGCCGATGCCGATCCACCAGACGAAATTGATGATATCCCAGCCCCACATCACCGGATGCATGTTGCCCCAAACGCCCACGCCCGTGGAAATTTGATAACCGAGCATGAACAGCAACATCCCCAGCGCCAGAACACTCGGAATGAACAACACCCACCACCAGACCGGGGCCTTGCCCTCGGTGAGCGAGCAAACGCGGTTGGAGATCCAGCCGAAACTGCGGTAGTTGTCCACCAGCAACGGCCGCTGCAGCTCGGCCGGGGGCTCGGGAATGGTCAAGGGAGTGGCTCGCGCGGCCATCAGTGGCCTCCTTTCCCTGTCGCGTGACCCTGTCCAGAGCCCGTGTTGGAGTGCTTGAAGGGATCACCCATTTTTTCGCGGAAATGTTCGAAACTCAGCGGCGCTTCCTGGTAGTCCGGCATCGCCGGGTTGGGGTTCCGCACCCGGGCCAGGTAGGTCAACCTGGGCTTGGTCAGCAGCAGGTCCAGGACGCTGTAATTGCGGTCCTGCTGTTTGAGTTTGGCCACGCGGCTGTTGGGGTCATTCAGGTTGCCAAAAACAATTGCGCCCGCGGGGCACGCCTGGGCGCAGGCCGTGGTGAAGGTTCCCTCCGGCACCACCACCTCGCCCGTCGCGCCCGCTTTGACTTTCTGCGCGATTTTGGCCGCTTCAATTCGCTGAGTGCAGAAGGTGCATTTTTCCATCACCCCGCGCATGCGCACGGTGACGTCGGGGTTCTTGACCATCTTCAGCAGGTCCCATTCATCGTCCTTGCGCCGTCCAAAAGGCCCGAGATACAGCGCGGTGATGGGCCGTTTGTTGTAATCAAAGTAGTTGAAGCGGCGCACCTTGTAAGGACAGTTGTTCGAACAATACCGGGTGCCGACGCAGCGGTTGTACACCATCACATTAAGGCCCTCGTGATCATGTACCGTGGCGTTGACGGGGCAGACGTTCTCGCATGGCGCCGCCTCGCAATGCTGGCAGAGCATGGGCTGCGTCACCACCTGCGGGTCATCCACCCAGGCCTCGAACTGCTGCTGCTGCTCGCGTTTGTAGCTGTCCGTGTACTGCCGTTGCGCGGGATTGCCGGCGTAGTAGCGGTCAATCCGAATCCAGTGCATCTCGCGCCCCCGGCGGACCTGCTCCTTGCCCACGATGGGAACATTGTTCTCGCTCTGGCATGCCATGATGCACGCGGAACAGCCCACGCACCGGTTCAGATCAATGGCCATGCCCCACTGATGCAGCGCACTGGGTTTCAACTTGTCCAACGGGTTTGGATAGAGGGGCTGGTTGACCGGAGGTTCCTCGGCGTTCATCCGCGTGGCAAAGTCCGGATGCTCCCGATATTGGCTCAAATTGGCCTCGCGCACAATCGGCCGACCTTCCATGGACCAATGGTCCTGGGTGCACGAGAGCGGATAGGTCGTGCCCAGGGGCTTGAGGCTGGCCCCAACGGCGAAATGTTCGGCTCCGGTGGTCCGCAGCGGATAGACATCAAAACCTGTTTTGTGCCCCACGCGCCCGGTACGGGTCCGGCCATAGCCCAGCGCCAGCCCGAGCGAGTAGTCGGCCATGCCCGGTTGAATCCAGATCGGGCCGCGCGTGACGCGGCCCCCCAGGGCGATTTCCACCATCTCGTGGTTCTTCACCCCGAGCTCCTGGGCGGTTTTGCGGCTGATGAGGACCGCGTTGTCCCAGGTCATTTTGGTGATCGGGTCCGGCATTTCCTGCAGCCAGCCGTTGTTGTTGTAACGGCCGTCGTCCACGCTGTAATCCAGATGAAAGACCACCTCGAGCCGGTCTTTGGACGGCAACGCGGGTTGGAGGCTCGGCAGCGCCTGCGACAGCGGCGCTGGATTGTACGTGGCCGCGACCGGCCGGGCCGCCGACCCGGCCAGGAAACCGTCATGGAGAAATTTCTTCCACGCCTCCTCGAAGTTCGCCCCTTTAACGAACCCGGCAAAGGTCTCGCGAACCACTTCGTAGGGGCTGGAGGTGGGATAACCCGCAATCCGGGCCAACACCTCCAGCTCGGTCAACCCGCCAAACAGCGGGGCAATCAGCGGTTGAACCGGAACGAGGCTGCCGTCCTGAGCCAAACCATCCCCCCAGGACTCCAGGAAATGAGCTGCCGGCAGGTGCCACGTGCAGAGGGGGGCGGTTTCGTCCTCGTAATATGCCAGCCGCACCACCGTCCGCGCCCGCTTTTGCGCACTGGCCCAGTCCAAATCCGCCGGCGCGGTCGCCACCGGGTTGCAGCCGAGGATTACCAGCGTTTCGACCTCGCCGGCATGAAGAGCGCGAGCCAGTTCCGGAAGGTTCTGTTCCCGCAACGGCGGCGCTTCATTCAGGACCAGCGTCTTGCCGACGTTGCCGAGGGCCACATTCATGGCATAGGCCAGCAAATGAACCACGCGAGGCTGGCGGTGGCCGGCAACCACGAGGCTCTGACCCTGGTGCTGCAAAAGATCCTTGGCGCATTCCAAAATCCACCTCGGGTCCACGCCGGGTGGCGGGGCGATCTGATCCAATCCTTGAGGCCGGGAGTCCCCCCGCAGGATGTGGGCGGCAATGGCGGCGGCCACCAGCGCCACCCCGCTGCTCGGCACCCGCAACCGGTGATCCGCGTTGGCCCCGGTTAAAGTGAGCAGGCTCTCCACCGCATACAGCCGGTTGAGTGAGTCGTCTGGCTTCTCGATCTTCCGCCCCTGCGCAAAGCGCCGGATATGGTTGTGCACGCCGTCCTCAGACCCCAGAAAATCGCAGTCCAGCGAGAGGATCGTCCGGGCCCGGTCGTAATGCGGAATGGGTTTTACCGCCCGGCCGAAGGCCTGCTGCGCCGCCAATTGATCCGCCGCGGTCTGCACCGGCTCATACAAAAAGACCCGCGCCCCCAGCTTTTCGGTTAGCAGGCTAAGCAGCCGCTCCCGGGAAGGAGAAGAATTGCGTTCGACCAGCAAGGCCAGCTTCCGGCCTCCGCCGGTCTGGAGCTGCCGGGAGAGCGTGGCAAGAAAATCCAGCGCCGCCTCGGGCGTGGTCGCGATTCCGTCCTTCAGGAAACGCGTCGCGCGGTCGGGATCATAAAGGTTCAGGATCGAGGCTTGGGCGAAACGGTCGGTGCCGCCGTTGCTATCGGGATGCAAGGCATTGCCTTCGATCTTCGTTGGGCGGCCGTCGTGCGATTTGACCACCAGGGGTAACGAGCCGCCCCGCGCCGGCATCGAGGTGGCGTAATACTGCGGCACTCCGTGGGTGTAATTCTCCGGCATTTTGCTGAACGGGAGAATCTTTTGCTCGGGCCGCCGGCACCCGGTCCCCGCCAGGCCCAAACCCGCCAGGAGAAACGACGCCGACATGATCCGCACGAAGTGCCGCCGCGACACCGGGTCAAACCACTCGCTGGCCCCCTCGGGAAATTCCCGCTCGAGCCATTGGCGGAACTCGGGCGTGTCGGACAGTTCATCCAGGCTCCGCCAATAAGCGCGGCCGGATTCCGGAGGCGGGGAAGCGGAGGGCAGAGGGTTCATCGGTGGCATGCGGAGCAGTTTTCCAGCGATTCGACTTTCCAATTCTTTATGGCGCGCTGTCCAAACTCACGCTGTTGCAAGGGGGATTCCGGCTGCCAATTCATGTCAGTAATCTTGTCCAACGGACGCAGCTTCAACTCCGGATGCCGATGGCAATCCAGACAAAAAGTCATGCTCAAGGGCTGCGCGTGGTAAACCTCTTCCATTCGGTCAATCTGCCCGTGGCATTCCACGCAGCTAATGCCCCGCGTGACGTGAACCGAATGGTTGAAATAGACGTAATCCGGCACGCGATGGATTTGCACCCACGGAATCGGCTGTCCGGTCGCCGCGCTCTCCCGCACCAGGGCCAGGCGCGGATCATCCTTCAATACCTGGTTGTGACAGTTCATGCACTTGGCACTGTCCGGAAGGTTCGAATACCACGACTGCTCGACAGCGTTGTGGCAATACCGGCAGTCCATGCCCAACTGATTCACGTGCGTGTTGTGCGAAAAGGCCACCGGCTGAATGGGCTTGTAACCCACGCGCGAGTACTTGGGGGTCAGGTAATACCACGCCCCGGCCACCAAGGCCCCCCCCACCAGCAAGCCACCCGTCAGCACCATCAGGGGCAACCGATTCGTCCATTTTGGAAAAATCGCAGACATTGTGTCAAAAGGGTCAGGTCCAATCCCCGGCGGTTCGCAGTGGATCAACCCGCAAGGATCGGCCGCCATCAGATTGCGCCTTACACCACATACAGGATTTGTGAATATTGCGCTTTTGCCCTAAACGTCAATTGTTTTATCCATGACAAGTTTTGACCATTGACCGCTTGACCAAGACAACATTCGCCGGACTTCATCTGGTTTTTGTTCGCGGAGATTCATAACCTCTGGCAATGGAGGGTGCAAGTGGGGGTTATGCTTGGGAACACGAATTTTGGCCTGTTAATACTCACCATTCGACATTCTTATATTTATGAACCAGCGTCCCCGTCCCCCGGCCAGGATGCACCGCCTTGACGCCCTGCCCCGCCACGGCACAATCCCCGCCATGCCGCCAACCAAACCGAAGGGCAAACCCGAAACAATGAAACCCGCATTCGTCCTTCCACCCCGCCGGCAGGACCGCATGCCACCCCTGCCCCAATTTCCCCAGGTGATCACGGGGGCGGCTCTGTTGCCACCGGATGGAAAGAACCCGACGGTTTCCAGCACAATCGCCCCGCTGTTTTCATGAGCCACTTTCTCGCGGTGGTGGACGAAAGTCCCAAGGCCCGCGCGCATTGTGTGGCCCGCGCGGGGCGACAGCTCGAAGAATTGGGGCTTCCCATTGCTTCATTCGATACGTCGGACGTTGCAGCCGTCTGGGCCTCCCCGTGGGGAAGACCGGCCAACTGTTGGCAAGCGTCCGATACGGTGGCGCTGCTGTTTGGCCAGGCGCTGGATGGCGCGCCGCGGAGTCTTTCGGCGCGCGAGGTGGCCCAGGCGTGGGCAGCCGCGCCCGGCGCAATTCCCGCCCCTTTTGACGGGCTTTACGGCGCGCTGGTCTGGCGCCGCCCGGGGCGGCTGTTGGTGGGAGCCGATATTCTGGGCCGGTTCCCGGTTTATTATTACCGCGTGGGCGGGGCTCTGCTTGTGGCGTCCAGTCCTGAATTGTTTCGTTGCCATGCGGGGTGGTGCGGGCGGTTGGACCTTGAGGGCCTGGCCGGCCTTCTCACAGCGAATTACTTGCTCGACGGCCGGACGCTCTGGGCCGGGGCGCGGCGGCTGGGAGCTGGCAACCTGCTGATTTGGGAAGGAGGCGAAGCCCGGGAGCAGGCTCAGTATCGCATTCCGGTTTCGGACCGCTATTTCGGCCTGGACTTCGAAGCCCATGCCGAGCTGGCAGCCTCCAGCCTGGACCAAGCCATTGCGCGGCACATGCCGGGGGGACCGCGCTACGAGATGCTGTTCTCAGGCGGGCTGGACTCGCGGATGCTGGGGGGCTTCCTGCGCCAGCGTTGCCTGCGCCCCAAGGCCATCACGTGGGGCGACTCGGGCGATCTGGAAATGCACTGTGCCCGGAAGGTGGTCAAGGCCCTGAGACTCGAGCACGAAACCCAGCCGGTGGACGAGGCAAGCTACCCCGAGTTTGCGCAGCGAGAGGTCCAGTGGCGCAGCCTGGCCAACGGCTTCAATGCCGTATTCTGCTGGCAGCAACGGCAGACTCCCCCGGCATCCGGGGGTTTTACCTCCGGCCAGGCGATGGATATCGTAATCGGCGGCGGCATCGTGGTTCAGCAATCTCAGACGGATCCCGAGGGGCGCGTACGCTTCGAGCATCTGTTCGCGCGGGACAACCGCTGGGGCATTCCCGCGCCGGTGTTGCGACAACTGCTGCGTCCGGAGAGGTTCTCGGACGCGATTGACCGCTCGATCGAGCGGATGCGCCAGGATTTCGAGGCCTGTGGTGGCGAGGATTTCCAAAAGGCTTGGGCGTACACCATCCTGCACCGCCACCGGTTCCACACTTCGCCCGTGCTGGGGCTGCACGGACTATGGGGCTGGCCGGTTCTGCCCACCACCGACCGCAAAGTGCTCGAGGTCATGAGCGGCATACCGCTGGGTTCAATGCTCCGCCGCCGGTTGCAGGAGCACCTGGTCATCACCCGCTTTCCCGACCTTGCGCGCCTGCCGTTGGACCGGAATGCGTACGACATTCGGCCGTTAATCCCGCTTCGCCCGTCTTGGGGGAAGCAGCGCCTGCTGAGTCTGCATTCCACCCTGCAACATTGGCTGCCACGAAGGCAGCGTGAACGGCGGTTTTACTACCGGGTGCTGGATTTCAATGGTCCGGGTTGGAGAGCCATTCGCCAACAGGCGGAGCCGGGGCGCAAACTTCTGGAACCGCTTTTCAACCTGGACGTTCTGGCGCGTCTGGTTCCCCCACCCACTCAGCCACTCATGGCGGAGGATGCAATTATTGACACCTCCGGGGCGAAGCTGCTTGCGGGCCTCATGCTCTGGGCGCAGGGAAGGCTGTAAGGGCCGCCGTCTGCGGAAGGGCATGAATCGCGTTGGGCAACAGGCAATTTGGGGGGCGGCATCCGAAATGGTCGGAGGCGGCATCCAACAAAAATCGAAAGAAAACTGTAATAAAACGAGGGGGAGCCGGCTTTATCTAAACAGAAAGAGAAAACATGAGCGAACCCGGGACAAGCGACGCCGACCGATTCCTGGCCCTGGTCAAGCCCATCGAGCAGGACCTGGAGAACTATTGTCGGCGTCTGGTCTGGGAACCTCAGGAGGCTCCCGACGCACTGCAGAACGCGGTGTTACGGGGTTTTGCCGCATTTGATCGGTATCGCGAGGGGGCAAGTTTCCGGGCGTGGATGTTCCAAATCGTGACCCGGGAGGCATTGGCCATCAATCGGAAGCGCGTGCGCCTGGCCCGTCACGAATTCCAACTTGAGCCGGAGGAATTGGAGCAGCTTGCGGCCGGAGACCCGCCAAGGCTCAACGGGGCCGCGCCGATCTCCGAAGCGGAGTTGGACAAGGTCCTGGAGCCGGCGCTTACCGCCGGCCTGAGGACTTTGACCGACACGGAACGAGCGGTTCTCTTGTTGCGCGCCATTGGCGAACTGCGGTACCGCGAAATCAGCGACACCCTGGGCATTCCGTTGGGGAGCGTCATGGGCAACCTTGCCCGGGCCAGACAGAAGATGCGTCTCCTGTTAGGCCGTTGCCATCCCGGCACCAAACTTCGCAAGGAGAACTGACTATGAACTGTGACGAGATTCAGCGCCTGTACGATGCGTGGTTGGATTCCGAATTGGACGCGCGGACAACGGTGGAAGTCGAGCAGCACCTGGAGAGCTGCGCGGAGTGCGCGCGCGAGTTCGCCAGTCGGAAGGCACTCGACACACCCATCATGGCTCGCCTCAGGCAACGTCAAGAGACCAGCGCCCTGTGGAGAGCCATTGAGGAACAGGTGCTGTCCTCCCCCAAGAACGCGCCGGCTCCGCGCCCTTCGGCCTCACGCGGAATCCGCCCGCGGTGGGCAAGCCTAAGCCAATACCTCCGGACCGCTTTGCGGCCATCACCGGCAGCGTGGGCCGGCCTGGCGGCGGTGTGGGTCGTGATCCTGTCCCTGCACGGCGCGGCGCGCGAACCGGCGGCACCGCCCGGCGCGGCGGCGCCCACGCCTTCCGCTGCCGAAATGCGGATGGCCTTGTGGCAAAAGCGCCTGTTAATGGCGGATTTTGCCGAATCGGTCGCGTCCTCAAAAGCCGGCGAAGGCGAACCAGTCCCGCCGGGACCTCGGACGGATTCATCCGCAATCCAACCTTCTGTACTTGAAAGATTTATGATATGAAAAAGAGCCTGAACGAAATCCTCCAGCGGGCGTGGACCGAGCCCCGTCACTTTTTCTTCTGGCTGGCCTTGCTAAGCGTGTGCGGGTTGATCGGCACCCTGGTGACAGGGGGCACTGTGTTGTCGCAGCCAAACGTGCCGCTGGCATTTGCGGCGCTGGGTTTCGCGTTGGGCTTCCTGGTGAGTCTGCCCTGCTTTGTTCTGGCCTGGATACCGCCGGTTCGCCGGGGCCTTGCCTGGTTGCTGCGCTACCGTTTTTTCGTCGCTCTGTGCCTGGCTACCCTCGTTGCTCTGTTGTATGCCGTCGAGAACTGGCGCGGCCGCCGGGCCTGGCTCGAGTTCAAGCGAAGCGAGGAGGCCTTGGGCGAACGATTTGACCTTTCGGCCTATGTCCCGCCCCCCGTACCCGAGCAGGAGAATTTTTTTGCGAGCCCCCTTTGGAGCGACCTCCGGTCCGCTCAGCCCCCCCCTTCGGGAACCGGCGACGAGGATCCGTCGAGCAAGCGAACCCTTTTCGACATCTATGGACCCGAGGGCCGGGAAGCGCCTCGCTACGGTGGCTGGCAGGAGGCGACGCCGGTGGATTTGGCCGCCTGGCAGGCGTTCTATCGCGGCAGCAACAACCTGTTCGCCGCCGCCAACGGCACCTCGACCAATTATTTCCTGGTCGCCGCCAGCCCGCAAAGTCCGGCCAAGGACGTGCTCCTGGCGCTCAGCCGCTTCGAACAAAACCGCCAACTGCTGATTGAAACCGCGCGGCGCCCACACGGCCGTTTCTGGGTGAATTACGACGCGGGCATCGCGGCCCTGCTGCCGCATTTGGCACGGATGCGCGGCTGCGCCACCTACCTTTCACTGCACGCGACCGCCGCGCTGAAAGCCGGCGACCGCCCCACAGCCCTCGAGGACATTCGGGCCCTGGTGCGCATCACGGAATACCTTCGGCACGAGCCGTTCCTCATCTCACACCTGGTGCGGGCGGCCATGGTGCAAATCGCCTTGCAGCCAGTGTGGGAGGGCCTCAACGACCGGTGCTGGACGGAGGCGGACCTGGCATCACTGGAGGGTGAGCTGGTCCGGCTTGACTTTCTGGCTGATTACCATTTTGCCATGCGCGGAGAACGCGCCCTGAGTCTCTGGACGATTGATTACGCGCGCAAAGTTGGCTGGCAGAAAATCTTCAGCGAGGGAGTGCCCGGCGCCGAATCCGGGGAGCCCGCTCCTTGGGAAAAGTCTTTGGGGGCGGCAGTGTTCCAGCTCGTTCCGTCGGGTTGGTTCGACCAAAACAAATACGCCATCGGTCAGCTCTACCGGAGTTGCCTGCTGGTTGCCGTTGACCCCAAATCACGGCTGGTGCGGCCGGAAATTGTAAGTCAGTTCAGGTCTCTCATGGAGCGGCGGCTTTCACGACGGAACCCCTATAATATCTTTGCAAGCCTGTTGCTGCCGGGCATGGCGGGAGTTGCGCAAAAGAATGCGCAGATCCAGTCGTATATTGATCAGGCGCGGGTGGCCTGTGCCTTGGAGCGATACCGCCTGGCGAATGGCCGATATCCTGAAACGCTTGCGGCCCTGGCTCCCCGATTCATTGACCCCCTGCCGCATGACCTGATTGACGGCCAGCCCCTGCGATACCACCTCGCCACCGAGCACCAGTTCGTGCTCTACTCGGTGGGGTGGAACCGGACCGATGAGGGGGGCAAAATTGAATTCAACAAAAGCGGCCGGGCCGATCCCACCAAAGGTGACTGGGTTTGGCGCTATCCGTCCCGCTGAACCCGGGTCCGAGCCTTCGGACGGGAAAGCCGCCGCGGGCCTGCCGCGCCTTGTTGACTGTCGGCGCGGCGTGCTATTCACGGTCCTCCGTCGTCAAACTGGACTCGGGTCGCAGGGGAATCGTTCGAAGGACATGCTCGGCGCCCCACAAATCGTACGTCACGAATTCGACGCCACCTCCGCCACGCCGAATGGTGTAATTGCCGGGAGAGTCTTCCTCGCGAATCTCGCCGCCAAGCAGCACGTTTTCGGACCCCATGCCGGCCATGCCGTGCATGTTGCGAAGGAGCTCTCGCGCTTCGGCAGAAAGCACCGCCGGGTCCGGGTGAGCCCCGTCCGTTAATGACCGTCCCACACTTTCCACGCTGAGGCGGGCCCGAACTGCGGGTGCTTTAACCAACCGCACCTCGACCTTGGGCGAGGCAAGATAGATGAAGGCACCGGTGAAAAGAACCAGGGCGGCCAGGGCCCAAGTCAGTGAGGGGAACCGGCAGATCAACGCCTTGCGCCTGTAGGAGACGCCGCATGCCGCCAGCAGTCCCGCAGCGAACACCCCACTGGCCCAATTGAAGGCGCGCACTCGCGCACCGGCCGGGCTGTAGAGGCGCGCCCGCTGTTTGGAGAAAGGAACCCAGTTGATGACCACGTCCTCCCGCATGGCCTCCGGAGCGAGGGTGCTGGTCAAGCGTGTAGCCACCGGCGCGCCCTCAACCCACTTTCGGAGCAAGGGATGCACGATGGCTATCCTTTCAGACTTTCGACTTGTCCAGTCAGAGGGCGGCGGAGGGTAATCCGGCTGAACGCAATCCTTGACCTCGAATCCCCGCGCCTGCGCCCGGTCAGGTCCAAAAACAAACAACTCAACACTGACGGGGCCATTGTCCACGCCCGTAAGCCGCATCGGGTAAAGGGGCCTGGCGGTGGGAAAGGTGAAGGACAAGGGATGGATGGTCGTGGTTTCGGAAGCGGCATGGTTTGACCCGCGATTCAGTTTTGCCGCGACAAATACCCATTGCTGTCTGACGTAATCGGCAATCACCCGTTCGCTGTTGGTCGAGACGCCAAAGCCCTGATCGCGCAGCCACCTGCCGAGGGCACTGGCGTCCTCGGACGCAAGGGTGGTGATTTCAAATGCGCCAACGATCTTGCGTTCAAGAATCGAGACGGCCGGATGCGACGACGCGATTGCGCCCGCTTGGGCGCGTCCCAGCGCCGGGAACATCATGGCCAGCAACACGAAATAAATCAGGATCAGGAAAAGAATGGTCAGTGCCGTGGTTTTGAAAACCCGGACGGCAGCAATCGAGGCGGCCAACGCGACACCCGTGAGGGTCCCCAAGGCCGGGTCCACCAGTCCGAGGGAACCAGCGACCAACAGACAGGCGGCCAGGTCCAGCCAATGGACCGGCCGTTGAGGCCGGACAAACAAAAGAAGGTAAACCAGGCCCAGGCAGCAGCAGACCCCAATGAAGTACCGGGGCACGGCGTGCTCGACGCGCGGCTGAAACAAATACTGCAAGGTAGGAAACAAGCCTGGGGTCGCCTCTTCGATGACGGGTTGGCGGGGCAGTGGCAGCACCCAGGCAAAGTGGGTGCCCGCCGAGGTAAATCGTGTTTCGATGACCAGCCGTTCCACGCCGTTGGTGAAGTGGATCAAGGCTCTTTGGTCCGGGATGTTAACAGGGCTGGCCACGGCGGTGGTGACATAGACCTTTCCGTCGGCCGCCGCAAGCAGCGGCAGCAAGACCAACGTCAAAGTTGCCAGCAACCGTCGCATCCCTCGCGGCCAAGGCTACCACTCCCCTCGGGAAAGTCAAGCCCCCGCGCGCGGCGACGCCTGCCCGCGGTTTCCCCCTCAAAGGCCGCCCTCACCGCCCGAATCCCGGCGCGTTGCAACCGGGGCTTTCAGGGGCTTTCCGCTTGCCAATTCGACCGCCGCCCGTAAATTCCCGCGCATGGAATTGTCCGAAGAACTGAAACAATATTTGCCGGTGCTGCTGCTGGGGATTCTGGCGGTGGTTTTCTCGGCGGGGATGTTGATCGGGTCGGTTCTGTTGGGCAAGAAAGGCCGGCGTTCGAAGATCAAGGACACGGCGTATGAATGCGGGATGTTGCCGGCCGGCGGGGGCGGCAGCCGGCTCTCCATCAAATTCTACCTCGTGGCGATGCTGTTCATCCTCTTCGATATTGAGGTGGTGTTCTTGTACCCTTGGGCGGTGGTTTACCGGGACATGCTGGCGGACCAGGCGGGCCTGATTCTGGGCGCGATGCTGACGTTTCTGGGGGTGCTGCTGGTGGGCTACATCTACGCGGTGAAGAAGGAAGCCTTCGATTGGAAGCATTGAGCGTATGATCAAGTTTGGAACCAGCGGGTGGCGCGGGCTGATCGCGCGGGACTTCACTTTCGACAATGTGCGCCTGGCGACGCAGGCCATTGCAGATTACCTGTCCACCTTGTCCGAGCCGAAATCCCGGACAGTGATCATGGGCTACGACACGCGCTTCCTGGGACGTGAATTCTCGCTGGCGGCCGCGGAGGTTCTGGAGCGCAACGGGTTCACCCCTCTGTTGTGCGACCGCGACACCCCCACGCCGGTGATCGCTCACACCATCCGTGTCCGGAAGGCCATCGGCGGCATCAATATGACCGCCAGCCACAACCCGGCGGAGTACCAGGGGCTCAAGTTCTCCACCAGCAACGGCGCACCGGCGCACCCCGAGGTCACCCGCCAGATCGAGGCGAACGCCGCCCGGCGGCTGGCGGAGAATTGGAGTTTCGACGCGGCGGTCGTGGGAACTTTTTCGTGCAAGACCATCAACCCGCAGCCGGCCTATTTCAAGCAACTGCGGAAGCTGGTGGATTTCGACGTCATTCGCAAGGCCCGCCTCAAAGTTGCGGTCGAGCTCATGTACGGAACCGGCCACGGCTACCTTGACCGGCTTCTAACGGAGGCGGGGGCGAAAGTCACCGTTTTTCATAACGAGCTGAATCCGCTGTTTGGGGGGCACCACCCGGAACCCAATGCGGAAGGGATGGCGGAAGCAAGCCGGTTTGTTCGAAGCGGCAAAGCGCAACTCGGGCTCGGGTTGGACGGCGACGCGGACCGTTTCGGGATTGTGGACAAGGACGGCACCTGGCTGACGCCCAACCAGGTGCTGGCGCTGGCACTCTATCACCTGAGGAAGAACCGCAAATGGACCGGAGCGGTGGTGAGAACCGTGCCCACGAGCCACCAGGTGGACGCGGTGGCCGAGCTGTTGGGAGTGAAGGTGCATGAAACCCCCGTCGGCTTCAAATACATTGGCGCACTGATGGAGAGCGAGCCGATTATCGTGGGCGGCGAGGAGTCCGGCGGTCTCAGCGTCAAAGGTCATGTGCCGGAGAAAGACGGAATTCTGGCGTGCCTCCTGATGGCGGAGCTGGTGGCGGCCGAAGGCAAGTCATTGGGCCGGATTTTGAAAGACCTCGAAAAGCAAATCGGCGAGTTTCACACCGAGCGCATCAACCTTCGCATCCAGCCCGACACCAAAGAAGCGTTGCTGGCGAAGCTGGGCAGCGGGCTCGCAAGCATTGGTTCGTTCAAGGTCGAGAAGTTCATTACCACCGACGGCTACAAGTACTTGTTGCCAAACCGGGAGTGGGTTGCGTTCCGCGCCAGCGGCACCGAACCGTTGATTCGCTGTTACATCGAAGCCCGGTCGGAAACAAACCTGCGCAAACTGCGTTCAGCCTGCCGCGCCTTGCTGAGCTGAAGAACCGCGGCATGCCTTGTGCCAGCCGCCGCGCACTTACGGCTTGCAGACCCTCTCTCCCGGGCTAATTTGAGACTGTGGACTGGTTTACAGAACGCCATGTTTTCATGCTTGCCGTGATGGTTTACGGCGCAAGCATGATCTACTCGATTTTTCTCTGGCGCCAGGGCTTTCGTCACCACAATCGCATCGTCTATTGCCTCCTGTTGCTCGCATTTGGATTTCACACCGCCGCGATGTTCCTTCGCGGTTACCGGCTGAACCATTGCCCCGTATCCAACCTCTATGAGGCGACGATCTTTTCGACGTGGACGATTGTCGCGGTGTACCTGGTGATCGGCCTTTGGCGGCGAGTCCGGTTTCTCGGCGCATTCGCTTCTCCCGTGCTCTTTGCGGTGGGCGTTTTTGCGCTGATGCCGGGGCTGGACACGGTGCAGGCCGCCCGGCCGGAAGTGCCAAAGCTCTGGACCAGCCTGCACGCAGCGTCCTTGTCGCTGGCGTATGGCTGTTTTGGTTTGAGCGCGGTCGCCGCCCTGATGTATCTGACCCAGGAACGGAATCTGAAGTTTCACAAGCTGCAAGCCGTGTTTTCGCTGCTGCCGCCCATTCAGCGGCTGGAGTTGGTGGTGGGGCGGTTGCTGGTGGCGGGTTTTGGGTTGCTGACGGTTGGGCTGGCGATCGGCGCCCTGGGTCTGACGCATCTTCAGAATCCGCAGGCGTTTCGCACCGATCCCAAGGTCCTCTGGTCCGCCCTGGTCTGGCTGCTTTATCTGGGACTGATTCTGATGCGTTGGGTGTTCGACCAAACCGGACGGCGTTTCGCGCTCGGCGCGCTGGGCAGTTTCGCGTTCGTGCTGCTGACCTTCTGGGGAACCAACGCCCTCTCCCCCCTGCACAACCCATGAGCGCGCTCCCAACAGGCCTCCTGACCGCCGTCCGGAGCATCTCCGGACCGCCCGCTTGCTGAGATGCCCATTATCGTCCTTGGCTTGAGTCATCATTCCTGTCCCGTAACGGTGCGGGAACGTTTTGCCTTTCCAGAGACGGGCGTGCCGGAAGCGCTGGATTCGTTGCGAAAGACCGGGCACGCCGAGGAAGCGGTGATTCTTTCGACCTGCAACCGGGTGGAGATTTACGCGGCCACCTCGCGCGAACCGCAGCAGGTGTTTCAGGGCCTCGAGGCGTGGCTGGTGGATTCACGGCAATACGACCAGCCGGTGGGCAACGAGCTGTACCGCCTGGTCGAACCCCAAAGCCTGCATCACTTGTTCAAAGTGGCCTGTGGGCTGGACTCCATGGTGGTGGGTGAAACGGAAATCCTCGGCCAGCTCAAGAAAGCCTACGACCTGGCCTTGAAAAACGGCCACACCGGGGCCCGGCTCAACAAGGCCTTCCAGCGCGCCTTCAATGTCGCCAAACAAATCCGCACCGAAACCAACATTCAGCGCGGCAGCGTCTCGGTCGGTTCCGTTGCCGTCGAGCTGGCGGAAAAAATCTTTTCCGACCTCGCCCGGAAAAACGTGCTTGTCATCGGGGCGGGCGATACCAGCGAGAAGACGGCGCGGGCGTTGCTCTCCCGGGGGGCGGGCGCCATCCTGGTGACAAATCGGTCGCCTGAGAAAGCCGTCGCGCTGGCGGAGGCCCTCGGGGGAAGGGCCGTCCCGTTTGAGGACTGGACCGCCGAATTTGCGGCCGTGGACATCGTCGTCAGCAGCACGTCGGCGCCGCACTATGTTCTGGACCGCAGCCGGCTCGAGCCCCTGATGCGCCTCCGCCGGAACCGTCCCTTGTTCCTCATTGACATCGCGGTGCCCCGCGACATCGAGCCGGAGGTCAATCTGATGGAGAACGTGTTCCTTTACAACATTGACGATCTGCAAGCCATCGCCGAGGACTCCCTCAGGCAGCGCCGGCAGGAAATCGCGCGCTGCGAGCAGATCATTCAGGAACGAGCCGCCGCGCTGTTGGACAAAGCGCCGGTTCCCAACCCCAGGCCGACATGATGACCGCCGCCAACCCTCCAATTCGCATCGCCACGCGGGGAAGCGCCCTGGCGCTGGCCCAGGCCCACATGGTGATGGCTCGCTGCCAGGCTGCGTTTCCCGCCCTCGAGTTTCAACTCAAGGTCATCAAGACCACCGGCGACAAACTGCAAACGGCGGCGCTGGCTCACGAGGGCCGGAACCTGCCGAAGGGGCTGTTCACCAAGGAACTCGAGGTGGCGTTGTTGAATCACGAGGCCGACCTGGCGGTTCACAGCCTGAAGGATTTGCCGACCGAGCTGCCGACCGGCCTCCGCCTGGGGGCGGTCACCGAGCGGGCGGACGTGCGCGATGTTCTGCTCTATCGCGACGCCCAAGCTGCCGGGGCGGAGGGCCGCGGGGGCGGCTTCAGAGCGCCTGTGCGCATAAAGGACCTGCCCGCCGGCACGGTGGTGGCCACCAGCAGCACGCGGCGCAAAGCACAATTGCTGGCAATCAATCCGGGACTCAAGACACCGGATATTCGGGGCAATGTCCTGACCCGGATGCAGAAGCTGGCCAGCCAGCGGTCGCTGGATGCCACGATCCTCGCCTTCGCTGGAATGTCCCGTTTGCGGTACGCGGTTTCCCCGGCCGGCGCGATCGAAGGGCAGGACGTGCCCGCGGGCTTGCGGGCCACCATACTGGAGCTGGACGAAATGCTGCCATGCGTGGGCCAAGGCGCCATTGGCTTGGAGATTCGGGACAACGATGAGCCGCTGGCCGCCATTTGTCAGCAGCTCAATCACGAACCTACGGCCCAGTGTGTAACCGCCGAACGAGCGTTTCTGGCCGCGATGGGCGGCGGCTGCCAGAGCCCCGTCGCGGCCTACGCGTGGGTGGCGGGAGAAACCCTTGAAATTTCGGCCGTCTCCTTCGCCGCGCAGCCGGTGCGGCGGGCCCGGGCCTCGCGTCCCCGAAACCAGGCCGTGGAACTCGGGCAATGGGTGGCCGCCCAACTGAAAAAGTAGGAGTATGAAGACCCTTGGAACCGTCTATTTGGTTGGAGCGGGCCCTGGCGACCCGGGGCTGCTCACCGTGCGGGGCGCGGAGCTGCTGGGGCGCGCCGACGTGGTCGTCTATGACGCCCTGGTCAACCCGGAATTGCTGCGCCTCGCCCCCCGCAGCGCTGAGATTGTTTTTGGCGGCAAGCGGGCCGGCGCGCATGTTCTCTCGCAGCAGGAGCTGAATCAAATGCTCATCGCCAAAGCGCGCGAGGGCAAAACGGTTGTGCGGCTTAAGGGCGGCGACCCTTACGTGTTCGGCCGGGGGGGAGAAGAAGCCGAACAACTGGCGGATGCGGGCATTCCGTTTGAGGTCGTTCCCGGCGTCTCTTCCTTTGTGGCGGTGCCGAATTACGCCGGCGTGCCGCTCACCCATCGCGATTGCTGCTCGCGCCTGACGCTGCTGACCGGGCACGACGACCCGGCGCGCGAATCGGAGAGCATTGACTGGGCGCACCTGGCGAAAACGCCCGGGACCAAGGTGATCATGATGGGCACCCAACGCATCGGCCAAATCGCCGAACGGCTCGTCGCCGAGGGGATGGAACCTTCGACCCCCATCGCCGTCGTGCAGTGGGGCACCACCGACCGCCAACGCTCGGTGGAGGGCACGCTGGCCACGATCGGGCAGGTGGTTGCCGAAAGCCAGATCGGCCCGCCCACCGTGGCGGTGATTGGCGAGGTGGTGAAGCTCCGGTCGAAATTGAACTGGTTTGAACGCCGGTCATTGTTTGGACGGCGACTGGTCGTCACCCGCGCGCGCGAGCAGGCCTCGCAGCTTTCCCGTCAATTGCGTGAACTGGGCGCCGAAGTGCTGGAGGTGCCCACCATCACCTTCGAGCCCCCCACCCGCCGGGAGGACATCGTGGACGCGCTGCTGGAGCTCAACTCGTACGACTGGCTGGTGTTCACCAGCCCGAACGGCGTCACCAAGTTTTTCGAGTACTTCTTCCGGCAGTTCCATGACATGCGCGACCTCGGCGGGGCGCGCATCGCCGCCATCGGACCCGGCACGGCGCGGAAACTGCAGGAACTCCATTTGCAGGTGGACCTGATGCCGGAGGAATCGCTGGCGTCGAGCATTGCCCAGGCCTTTGCCAAATTCGAGAGCATCGAAAACCTTAAAATCTGCCTGCTGCGGGCGGAGGTGGCCAATCCCGAACTGCCGCGCGCCCTCGAGGCGCTGGGGGCCATTGTGGATGACATCGCGTGCTATCGCACTGTGCCGGATCCCGGCGAACCCGGCGGCGACGCGGCCAAGCTCATCGAACAAGGGGCCGATTGGCTCACCTTCACCAGCGCCTCGACGGTGGAACAATTCCATGCCCGGTTCGATCTTCCGGCATTATTGGTGAAGCATCCGCGGCTGCAGGTCGCTTCGATTGGCCCCGAAACCTCCAAAGCCCTGGCGGTGCTCGGGATCAAGCCCCGCGTGGAAGCCAAACCCCACACCATTGAAGGCCTCGTCGCCGCGGTGCTCTCTGCCATTTGATTGGGTGGAAACCAACCTTCGTCGTAGAACCATGAGCTCCGACCTCTGGTCCACCCGCTTGCCTTCTTCCCTCCCCTCCCCTTTGCGGCCGAAGACAAATCTTTCCGCCAGGCCGCCCTTTAGCTTATTTGTAAGGCTGTGACTATGCGCGATCGCAGCATCTCAGTTTCTACTGGGCCGTCACAGTCTTTGCCAGCCTATCTGCGCCAGGAAACCGATGGGATACTCCTTGCCCTCAAGCTCCAGCCCCGCGCCGCCGCCAATCAAATTGGGGACCCGCTCGCTTCGGAACTTCGGGTGCGGGTAACGGCACCGCCGGTGGACGCTGCGGCCAACGACGCGCTGATCCGGCTTCTTGCCCGGACACTCGACTGGCCGCGGAGCCAGATTCAACTGGTTCGCGGACATACGTCCCGCCACAAAACCATCAAGATTTACGGCCTGACGGCGACCGAGTTCCTCGGGAGACTGAAAACCTGATGCCGAGGGCCGCGCGGGGGCCGGCAGCCTGCGAGAGCACAGTCTTAACCTTATTCCCGCCGGCAAGATTATCCTTTGTAGCGGTGTTGGCGAAAGAAATTCCCCGCGGACAAGAACTGAAGCGCCGGGGGGACTGGTTCCATCGGGCATCGTGTCGGGTTACTGGCTGTCCACGCCGCGGACGCGCATGCGCATGCTGTAAAGACCCTTGCTGGCTGTGATGAAGAGGGTGCGGCGGTCGGCGCCACCGAAACAGACGTTGGCGGTCCAGGGCTCGGGCACGTCTATCTGGGCAATTTGGCGGCCTTCGGGATTGAACACCGAGACTCCCTTCCCTGTAAGATACACATTGCCCGCCTCGTCAATTGTCATGCCGTCGGAGCCCAGTTCACAGAACAAGGTTTTGTTCTCCAGCGCCCCGTCAGGCGCGATGCGATAGCGGTAGGTCTTCTTGGCTCCGATGTCAGCCACATAAAGGGTTTTTCCGTCGGGTGTGCCAATGATGCCGTTGGGCTGTTTCAAGTCGTCAATGACGCGACGCACCTGCCCGCTGCGCGGCTCCAGCAAATAAACAGTTTCCGGGAGTTCCTTGGGACCCCGATTCCAGTAGGGCCGTTTGTAATAAGGGTCGGTGAAGTAAATCCAGGCTGCGGATTGCCGCCCTGCCGCGGCCGTGTCCGCCGGTGACCGCAGGACCCCGGATGGGCGGTAGCAAATCCAGATGTCGTTCGGGCCGTTGAAAAGCTTTCCTTGGAAATCCTTGAGCACAACGGTCTTCTTGCCGTCGGGGCTGATGCGCCACAGCTCGTTTTTCTCATCCGCGCAAGCCCACAGGTTGCCTTCGCGGTCAAAAGTCAAGCCGTTGGCCCGCCCGCACGGCTGGAGGTAGGTGGAAAGGCCTCCGCCCACGCTCCATTTCAGAATCCGGTCGTTGGGTTGGTCGGTGAAATAGACGTTGCCCTGCGCGTCGGCTGCGGGTCCTTCGGTAAAGGAAAAGTCACCTGCCAGTTTTTCGAGACGGGCGCCGGGAGCCGTTGGCTCGAGGTCCGCGGCCACGACGCAAAACGCGGCAGCCCAGACCCCCAGTGGAATGATAATGCGGTTCATCATGGCAGCGATGCTGCACGGCCGTTGAAAAAATGGCAATCCCCGGGTGACTTCCCTGGACGGCAGGACGGCCCCGATCGGGACGCCGGCCGAATGGGTCCATGAAATGCGGAAACGAATTGCGGTCGCAGCGCGGCGGTCTCACCGGCCGGCCGCCCAGGCACAGCCCTGCTCGAGGAAGCGCGCGACGGGGCCGTTGGTCAGAGCCCGGACGTCATGGCCCAGGGTGGTAAGGAACACCCTGCCCTTTTCATAGTGGCGGACGAAGGCCATGGGATGATCCCGCTTGTCCACCTTCGAGGTCGCCTCCGCCAGAAGGTGAATCGGCGCGTCGCCGGTCAGACAGGTGTAAAGCTCATCGTCGGTTTCAAAGTCTTCCAGGCCGGCGGCAGCGGGATGCATTCGATCCACGATGCGCACAGTAAACCGGCCGCGGGGATCGTGCTGGGGCTTGCCGGGTCCCTGGCCGTGCCAGACCCGCCCCACCATATTCTGGAATTCCGGCCATTCACCGTGCCAGGCACCGCAGGCAAAATGGACGCTGACCAATCCCCCGCCCTCGGCGACGAAACGGCGCAGATTCTCCCGCGCGGCCGCACCGGGGCCGACAGCTTCCCAGTTCTGAAAGTGGAGCACAACTGCCCGGTAAGCTTTCAGCGCGGCTGAATCCAGGAAGTGCGGGTCTTCGACGATCCGAACCTCGAGACGGTTGTTGCGCTCAAGGACCGCCTTCAGGGCGGGCGCAGTCTCCCGCCAAAGATGGGCCGGATGATCAATCCCGGTGACGAGGAGAACCCTGGCTTTCTCAGCGGCCAGGGCGCTCAAGCCGGTGAACGTCAGCAGCAGCAAACTCCAGAAATGGGATGTCATGGCAAAGGGAGCACGAGTGGTTTAACGTCCCGGCGGATTGCCGGCCGGAGGATTGGCTCCTTGGGCGGGGGGCCGGGCGCTTTCCGGCGATCCAGCCGCGGGCGGTTCGCCGGGCGGCGGTGGAGTCTCCAGCAGCACCGTCTGGCCCGGAATATAAACCGGGTAGGTCCCGTCAGGCCCCGGCTTGACGGGCGGCTCCATGTCGTCACGGCAGTCTTCCGGTTTGGGAGGAAAGTGGAAGTCTGAATGGGTGATTTGTTCCCAGGTTACCTCCTTGCCGGTGTAGCACGAGATTTGGCCCATGATGGCGATCAGGGTGCTGTTGGCCATGTAATCGCCGTTGTTGATGGGCTCGCCGGAACGGATGGCGGCAAACAGCCGATCATGCTCGAGCTGGTAGGCATCCGCTTTGTCCTTCCAGCGCCAGACCTTTGGCCCACGGATTTCACAACGGGCCACCGAGGCCCGTCCCTTGGCGCCCAGCACAATGCTCGAGCTTTCATCGTAGCACCCGGTGGTGGTCCGGCAAAAGCCATACATCCGGACGCCGTTGGCAAACTCGTAAACGACCGAGTGATGATCAAAGACATTGCCATATTCCTCGGCGGTCATGGAGGAGCGTCCACCCAAGCCATGACATTTGACGGGAGTCTGGTTGCCGAGGACCCAGCTCGCGCGGTCGAAGTTGTGCACCAGCGACTGAGTGACATCGTCGCCCGAAAGCCAGTTGAAATGATATTGCGTGCTGCACTGATATTGGAGCTCGCTGAGTTTGGGGTCACGGGCGACAATCACGTAAGGCGCGCGCAGGAAGTTCTCCTCGATGGCCACCACCTCCCCGATTTCACCGTCTTGAATGCGCTGCACCGTCTCCGCGATGCCGGGGTGGTAACGGCTCTGCAAGCCGGAGACGACACACAGCCGCTTCTCGCGGGCGAGCTCGCAGGCAGCACGCACAACTTTGATGCCGGCGGGATCAATGGCGTGGGGCTTTTCAACAAAGACATGCCTGCCCGCCTGGATGGCCGCCAGCATCTGCAGCGGATGGAACTTCGCCGCGTTGGCAATGAGCACCACGTCGGAGGCTTCAATCACCTTTTTGTAGGCCGCAAAACCGGTGAAGCAATGGTCGGCATCCACCTGCACCTGATCAGGCCTGGCCTCACGGATTTTGGCGAGCTTCGCCTGAACCCGGTCAAGAAAGATGTCGCACAGGGCGACCAGGCGCGCCCCGGGGTCCGCCGTCAGCGCTTGCACGGCGGCGCCGGCGCCGCGGCCGCCGCAGCCAATCAGCCCGACGCGCAGGATGTCGCTGCCCTGGGCATGGGCAAAGCGGGAGACGTCCAGGGCAATCGCGGCGGCGGCGGCGGCCTGGGTTGAGGTTCGCAAGAAGGCCCGGCGGGAGAGGCCGCCGGCCGAGGTCTGAGTTTGACGATTCATGGTGATTAAAGCCGGAAGTGGCGGCACGCCAGGGTTCAGCGGGTTTCCTTGATGCGCAGGTCCTTGAGCGTTTGGCGCAGCCAGGCAAGCGATTTTTCGATCATCGGACCGCCCGCGCCCTCGCATTCGATGCTCAGCACGCCGGTGTAGCCGGCATCGCGCAACAAGGCGAGGCATCGGCGGATACGGTCCGCGTTGACCCCCTCGCCGAGCGCGCAGTGGGAAACAGCGATGCCCGTGTCGTGGCCGCGCAAGGCGGCGGCGAGCGACTCGGAAACGTCCTTGACATGCACGTGGGCGACGCGCTTGAGAAAACGTTTGAGGAATTTCACCGGGTCGTTGCCCGCGATGAAGGTGTTGCCCGTGTCCATGTTCATCCGGAGGAAGGGGCTGCGGCTGAACGCCTGCATCTCGGCCATCCTGTCCGGGTTGGTGGTAAAGTAACCATGGGGTTCAATATTGACCACGATCTTGTGCGCCTCCGCCACCTCAAGAATCTGCTGGTAGCTGCGCTTCATCAGCGCCATGGCTTCCCGCTCGCGCAGTCCGGCCGGAGCATGCAGTCCGTCGGTTGTGTCCACGCAAGGAGCTCCCGCCTGGGCCGCCCAGGCGATGGCTTTCATCACATACGGCACTCCGCGCAGCGGGCCGTCGGCCTGCGACAAGGGATAGGCCGCATCCACTTGGGAAAAAGCGACGCCGTATCGGGCCATTTTACGCCGCAGCAAAACCGGGTCCTCATAGAGCGCCACATGAGGCTGATAGCCCAAGCCATGAATCCAGCTCACGCCGTCAATCAGACCGCACTCGATGTAGTGAACTTCGTTCCGTTCAGCCCACTGAAGGCACTTCTCGAAAGACCAATAGGCGGAATTGAACGCGTCAGTGTGAAACCCAATTTTCATGGCAGAGCAATCGCTGGATTTAAACAAAGGCCGGCAAAGGACTGGGACATATAGAGGCAATGTGCTGGCCCACAGCAAAGTGAATCAAGCCAAAAGGGGTGGCGGACGCCCTTTTTGAGCAAGCCGATTGTAAGGCGCTGGCATGGGAAGAAGGCGAGGGCGTCAGGAGGACACGCCCTGGCCCAGGTTCCACCCAGTGATGCCGAGCTGCCGGCATTGCTCAGCCCAGGCACTGGCCGAGAGCTCACGACCGGCAAGCTGCCTGACCAAGTTGAAGGGCTGGAGGGGGACGCCGTGAAGAGTGACGGAGACCGGATTCCCCGGGTCGGTTTCGGCCGTCCCCCCGCGGGCAAGAACCGCCAGGAGCACCGCCGCCCCAATGACCGCCGCAGCCAATCCCTCCGAAGCTTCGGGATTGATCTTGTCGCCGTTGGCCTGGACGAACGCAGGCGCGAGTTTGGGCAGCTCAGCGACCCGTTCCGGCAGCGATTCCGGGGTGAGGCCGTCGAGCGCGTGTCGGTTCGCCGCGACCAGACGCCGCCACTGCGGCAAATAGACTTTTTCGCACACCTCGGCCCAGCTCACGGGCGCCAGACGGGCGGCGTGTTCGGGGCCGGCCATGGCAGCCAGCAAGCCGGCTTCGAGGCCCGGCAGGTTCTCGAGCAAAGCAATGGCGGGGGTATCATCGAGCGCGCGGCTGGCGGGGGGCAACTCCATCACCGCGGCAACGCGTTCCTTGAGGGGCGGATGGGTGTCGTAGGGATCGGCTTTGCCGCTGCGCATTTCCTCCTCGATGGCTTGCCGGATGATTCCGGCGATGGTGGAGGATTGGACAAATTGGTAGAAACCCTCGGCGAGCGGCGGCTGAAAGCCCGCTTGGAGGAGGGGCGCGCATTCGCCAATCCAATAATGCTGGAAGGCCGGACCCGCGCCGTGAACGGTTTGCAGGCCCGTGATCAGCGGCCTCGCCCCGACCGTGCGCGCGGCCAAGGCGTCGGCCTGGAACTCCTGACAGCGGGATACCGCATGGGTGATCCGCAGGAACATTTTGCCGTACCACAGGAACGGCAGTTGGAGAATGGAACCATCGCCGAGCGATTGCAGGGTTCGCCCGATGGCGGCCCGCGTTTTGTAAATCCAGGGACCGAGACGGGTATCGCCGCCATGGTAATGGCCAAACTCATGCGCAAGAACGGCCTGAAACTCGGACCGCGAGAGCAGCCGCATGAGGGACAGCCCGAGACCCATGACGCGCCGGCCCCCAAACCCCATGATGCCGCCGCGCTGGCTCACCCAAGCGTTGACATCCGGTACGAGGTAAACCTCCGCGGGCATCTCCTGGCCCACAGCTCGGGCAACCTGGGCGATGTCCTGAAACAGCCGCGGCTGCTGGTCCGGAGTCAGCCGCGGGCCCGGCGGAACAAACTTGTCCACACGCGGAACGACGGACCACAGGATCGCCAAACCGCCCAGCAGACACCCAAGGGCCAGCTTGAGGTGAATCCGATGAGCGTACACCACTTCGGCATAAGGAATGTAGAGCAAGCCGAGGGCAACGCCGACGGCCAGCAGATAGAAGCCTATCATCAACGCCACGGCGAGAAAGGCCCGGAAGGCCATGGAATTGGACGAGGTCATGAAATTCTTCCTTTGTTGCTCCCAGAACGCCCACAGGCGCAGGGCCAGGCTCGCAAAACCGCTTCTTGCGGCGAGTACCACCAACAAAACTCGCGTCCAAGCACCATCAAGCGCGGAGGCTACGGCGTGGCGAGCATGAGGGAAAGCGAAATTCAGCCGCTCGAGGTCACGATGAAGCGACGCCGCAACCCGCGCCGACACCCCCCGGGCCCCCCAGGAAAACCGCCAGCCAAGGGAGAGCCCCGGGCTGGCGGCACCACAACCATTCCACAGAGTCAATCCTCCTCGAGGTCACCGAATTCCGGGACAATCCGGAAGAAACGGCAAGGAGAAGCGTCTTCGCGGTTTTCCAGGAAGCTGGCCGCTGATTCAGCCGCGACATCGCAGACCACGGCCTCCCAATCCAGGAGGTTGGTGGAGGCCTCCACGCGGTAGGGCATGCCCGGCGGGACAGCCCACCGGAAGTGGAGGTTGCCATCGGGCAACCAGCACGAGGGTGGCAGGTGATAATCATTGTCCAGGATGACAGCCATGGCGGCAGCCGGCCGGCCAATGAGGTACCTGAGAGGGTCCACCGACGACTCGAGCAGCCGCAAGACCACGGTCTCGCAGCGTTCGACGAGGTTGTCGTCCAGCGGCTCGATCAGGATCCGGGCGGAGCGGCGGCCCGCGGGGATGGTGATCCGGCCGGGGAGCGCGGCGTAGTCCACGCCGTTGAGGGCGGTGCCGCGGATCGTGTAGGACACGGTGAGCGAGTCGTTGGTGGCTCCCGTCCGCCGGACGCGGAAGGCAGCGGTGTTGGTGGTGCCTTCGCGAGCGATGGGGTCAACGGCCATGATGCTGACCACCGGCGGACTGACCGGTTCGAGGACGGTAATCACGATGGGGCGTGAACGCGCGTGGTTGCCGGTGTTATCCGTAGCCTCAGCGGTCAGCTCATGGCGGCCGGGCGGGACGTTCGACCAGAGCAAGGAGAACGGGTGGGTCAAGTCCTGGTCCGGCAGGATAGCCAGACCCAGTTCGGGCAGCCTTTCCAGCTCGGTGTCGAGCACCCAAGCCCGGTTGCTGACAATGCCGAGGCTGGTGGAGCCGTCAAAAAACTCCACGGTGGTCACCCAACCGTCCGGATCGGCGGCTGCCGCTACCAGCCGCACAGTGACCGGCGCAGTGAACACCGCGCCATTGGGCGGGCTGACGATGGCCACCGTGGGAGGCTGGTTCGGGGGCGAGTCATTGTCGCGCAAGTAAGCGATGGCGCGACCGGGCCGTCCCACGATGTAACAGCCGGGAGTGACGGGGTCGCTGGCCACGCACGGCGGCTGCACCAGTGAGAGAATGATGGATTCGGTTCCCTCGGCCACGTTGTCGTCCAACGGCCGAATCTCAATGGGGGCGGAGGAAGAATTCGCGGCGAGGGTGACCCAACCGGCGAGTTCCACGTAATCCAAGCCGTTGGAGGCTGTGCCGGCGACGCGATACCAGACAGTCAACGGCAGGGTCAAATCGCCGGTGCGGACCACTTTGAACATCGCGGTGTCAGGCTCGACCGGAAGAAGCGGGTTGGGTTCCGTTGCGACGGGGTCCACGGCGTGGAGGGTCACCACCGGCAACGGCGGCAGGGGCGCGACCTTGATTTGCACCGCATCCGAGAGGGCCATGCCGCCCTGGTTATCCGTAGCCTTGGCGGTCAGCGAATAGAGCGCGGGCGGGACGTTGGACCAGATCATGAAGAATTTTTGCGGCTGGCCTGGCGGAGGCGGGATGATGAAGTGCATCCCTTGCTCGCCGATGAGGACGCCGTTGGCGAAAAACTGGACCTTGGTCACCCAGCCGTCCGCATCCCGCGCCACGACATCAATTTCGATATCCGACCCCGCGCGAAACACCATGCCGTCCTGGGGGTGGAGGATGGCCAGGCGGGGCGCCTGGTTGAAGTCGTTATCGAAAATAAAGGCGCGCGCTTCGTTGGGATCGCCCACGATGTAGCATCCCGGCGGCGGCGGATAGACCGCGGGACAAGCCACCGGCACAAGGGTGGCCACCACGGTCTCGGTCGGTTCAGGCAGCGGATCGTCTATCGGGACCACCAGGATTCGCGCCGCACGAGCGCCCGCAGGAATTGTGATCTCGCCGGACAGGAAGCGATAATCCGTGCCGTTAAGGGCGGTGCCGCTCAGCCGATAGTAAACGGTCAAGGGGAGGTTCGTTGGACCGCGCCGGAAAACGGTGAACACCGCGGTGCGGGGGTCCGCATTCGTCAGGACGGGACCGGAGTCCCTGACCGCCCACGGCGTGATCTCGCCGCCCTCACTGGCGTAGGGATCAGTGGCTTCAATCGTCACGACAGGAATCGGCGGCGGCAGAATTCGGATGCGGACCGGGTCAGACACCGAGGCAGCCCCGCGGTTGTCGGTGGCTTTTGCCGTGAGGTGGTGGGTTCCCGGCGGCGCGTCTTTCCAGAGCAGCCAGAAGAGTTGCTCCGGCGTGACCGTTGTGGGGTCCAGTCCACCGCCCGGAGAGAGGGAATTGGTTACGATTCCAAGACTCGTGCCGTCGGAGAAAAACTCGACGGTCCGCACCCACCCATCAGGGTCGTGGGCGGCAGCCGCCAGCCGGATGTCCACCGGGGCAATAAACACCTCGCCCTCCTCCGGTTCAACCAGGGCAACCTTGGGCGGCAGGTTGGTGGGCGCGAGGTCGTTGTCGCGAATGACCGCGCGTCCAAAGTAATTGCTGCCAATCCGGTAATAGTCGTACGGGGCGGTGTTCGCGGCCGAGAGGATTGGAGCGGGCTCGAGCTTCAAGAGCACCGTCTCCAGTCCCTCCACCAGGAGGTCATCAATAGGCTCGACCACAATGTGATTGGAAACCGCCCCGGCCGGGATGAGAACCCGCCCTGTTAGCGGCCGGTAATCGAGGCCATTGGAGGCAGTCCCGCCGATCGAGTAGAAAACGACCAGCGGGAACTGCGTGCCGCCCGTTCGGGTCACGGCAAACACAGCCGGGTTGGGAATGCCGGTGGGCAGAGTCTCGGCCGCCTCCGGGTCAAGAGTCAGCAGGTTGACCACTGGGGGGACAACCTGCGGGACGACCCGGATTTCAGCGGGCCGGCTGGGTGTGGAGGCTCCGCCGTTGTCCGTCGCCACCGCGCTGAGCACATACCGCCCGGGAGGAACGTTGGACCAGACCAGCGAGAAAGCCGGAAGCGCGGCATCCGCTGTTGTCGGATTGTTGGTCACGATCCCCAGGCTGTTGGTTCCCTCGAAGAACTCGACCGTGGTGACGTAACCGTCGAAGTCGCGGGCCAGGGCGACGAGCCGAATGTTGGCGGGAGCCAGAAAAACGTCGCCGTCTTCGGGTTTGACCAGGCGCACCACCGGCGGCCGGTTGGGCGGCAGGTCGTTGTCCCGGATCACGGCGCGTGCGGTGTCCGGCCAGCCCACCCGGTAGCAATCCGGTGGCGGCGGATAAACGGCGATACAGATCGGCGGTTCGATGGTGAGCACCACGGTTTCGAGGCCCTCCACCAGCAAATCGTCGAGCGGTTCAATCATCACATCCAGGGAGCGGGCGCCGGCGGGAATCAGCAGGCTTCGCGGCAAGGGTTTGTAATCCACTCCGTTGAGAGCGGTTCCACCGATGCGGTACCAGACCTGCAAGGGGAAATTCGTTGGGCCGGTGCGGTGAACGCGAAAGAGGGCCGTATCGAGCAAGGCTCCGTCGGGGTTTGGTTCGGTGGCCACGGGGTCAACGGCGCGGATGGTGACAATCGGTTGCGGAGGGCACTCCAAGACCTTGATATGGACGGGTGCGGAGCGGCTGGTGGCCCCGTCATTATCGGTCGCAACGGCGGCCAGCACGTGCTCGCCCGGGGGCGCGTTGGACCACCACAAGCGGAACGGGTGGATGGGCAGCGACGCAGCCAGCGGGGCGCTGTCAAGGTCCGGGAAGGCATCTGCGTCCAGCTCGAATGCGGGGTCCTCGCCCACTGCGGAAAGAGGCACGGCCACGGGACGATTCGTCACGACGCCCAAGCTGACGCCGTCGGCAAAGAACTCAACGGTGACAACGCGACCGTCCGGGTCCGAAGCGCGGGCCACCAGCAGGATGTCCTCTTGCGCTTCGAAGACCGCCCCCTCCGGCGGGCGGACCAGGGAGACCTGAGGCGGCCGGTTCGGTGGCTGGGAATCATTGTCGGCAATGTGGGCTACTGCAACAGCGGGCCAGGTGACGATATAGGGAGGTGGCCAGATGGCGGGTTGTGTCAGGGCAATCACCACCGATTCGGTGCCCTCGACCAGATAATCATCCACCGGCGTAACGGTCACGGGCGACCAGTATTGGCCGGCGGGAATGGTGACCAACCCGGAAAGCGGTTCGTAGTCGGCCCCATTGACCGCACTGCCGCCGAGTTGATATTGCACTGCCAAGGGGGCGTCGGCGGGGCCAGTCCGTATCACGGCAAAGGTTGCGGTATCCGAGCCTTCCTCCGCCCCGCAAGGGTCCAAGGCCACCACCATGACGGTGGGAGGCCAGGGCGGATTATCTGCCCGGATAGGGAGTACGGATGACGTCAGGGCGAGCACCGCCCCGGCCAGTCCAAGGAGTTGCTGGAAAACTTTCATAGGTTTCAAGGGTCTGTGTGTGAACTTCAGAGGTCTCCTTGCTAATGGCGTGCCACCCAGAGGAAATCGCTAAAATGGCCTAAAACCCTGAAAATTAGTGGAAGCCTGACGCGCCCGTGTGGTGGAAATCACCCAGACGCTGCCGGAGGAAGGGGGAAAAACACCCACCGGGCGACCGGCTTAATGGCGATGGGCGGAAAAGTCTGGCGGCTCAGGGTTGCAGGGTGGCTCGGTAGTATTCGACCGGGGGTTGGTTGGTTCCGGAGAGGGTCTCAACGTAGTACAGCGTGCCGGAGCCATCGAAGATTTCCAACAACGGTCCCGTTGTCCAGGCCTGGCTGGTCAGGTTCGTCGTGCGGTCGAGCGTAAACCGTTGATCCGGCTTGCCGCCGAACAGATAGATATTGTAGGCGGTGGGGGGGACATTCGTGGTAACGCGGGAGTAATTGAGGAAAGAGACCGGAGTTAAATCAGGCACCACCTGGCTCCGCAGAATGACACCCTCCACACCGACGACCACCAACTGGCCCCCGTCCGTTGCGGCGCCGTATAGCGCCTTTTTGGTAATTGTCCCGCGGTTGACCCAATTAACCAGGTTGCTGCTGGTCAGCACCGTGCCGCTGGCGCCAATGACAAACCAAGTGTCGCCGACATACGCGGCGTCGGTCAGCCAGGCGGTGGTGCCGCTGGTTCGGCTTGACCAGCTCACTGCATTGGTGCTGGTCAGGATGGTGCCCTTCTGCCCCACAATCACCAGGGTGTGGTTGAGCCAGCGGGCGCGGTAAAGCCAGTTGGTGGTTCCGACAGAAGTTCTGCTCCACGAAATGCCGTTGGCACTGGTCAAGAGCGTGCCCCTGTCCCCGACCGCAACCAAACCGCCGGGCCATTCGGTGATGCTGGAGAGCAGATTGGTGGTGGGCGAAACTCGCGGCGTCCAGTTGGTGCCATCGGGGCTGCTGAAAAGCACTCCTTTGGCGCCACCGACGACATAAAGGGAATTGCTGAGCACCGCAGCGGCCTGGAGATCGTTGGTGGTAAACAGGGGGACCGGCAGCCAGAGCACCCCCAGCGAGCTCACGGTCTGAGTGACCACGCCGGAGAGGTTGGTAACCACAAGGTTGCTGAGAATGTTGGGGCTGTAGATCGCTTTGCCGCCTTCGCCGACAGCCACCAGGAGGTTGGTGGTGCCGCCAATGCCAAGAAAGATGGCGTTTGTCACAGCCGGAGGGGGCAATTCCAGCACCCAATCCACGCCGTTGCCGCTGGTCATCACCGTGCCCAAGTCGCCGACGGCGACGTAGAAACTGGGAAGCCGGATAACCTCCCACAACCAGTTGCGGACGCTGTTATACGGCAGCAGCCAGGAATAGGGCATTTCGCTAACCTGGTAACCTTCCGCCTGCAAACCCGTATGGCCGGCGATGGTGAAGAAGCCCGGGAATCCCAAGGCAGTGTAATAGGTCCAGGGGGGCGGACCGTTGGTTTTGGCCAATTCGTCAACCCAAACCTGGTTATCCTGAATTCGGACTTCGTGGTCCCCATCGAGCAAACGGTCCATGCCGCCGGTGACGGCGGCTTGGAGCGCATTGGTGGCGCCCGGATATTCGGTGAACCAGGAGGCGCCGTTGTTGGTGCTTGAGACCGTCACCCCCCCATCTCCGACCGCAGTGAAACGCGCCGCACCGTAGTTGACGCGATGCAGGTGAGCGGTGGTTGGCACCGTTCGTTTGGTCCAGTTGGTGCCGTTGGCGCTGGTCAGGATGGTGCCGGAGTCACCGGCCACGACAAAAACCCCGCCCCCATAGGCGGCGCCCCGGAACCAGGCCGTGGAGCCGCTGGACTGTTCTTTCCAAAACACCCCGTCGGGGCTGGTGTAAATGGAGCCCGCATCCCCCGCCGCAACCGCCAGGGTTGGCGAGGTTGCCACCGCCTCCAGCCAAGCGGTCGTGGGACCATCCAGCAGGGTGCCAGGCCGGAAACTGCCAACGTCATCCCCATACAGGACCAATCCGTTTTCGCCAGCGATCAGAATCCGGGAACCCAGGAAGGCAACCGCGCGGAGGGCGTTGGTCGTGCCACTGTCGCATGCGCTCCAAATGTCAAGATTGCGGCTGGCGTAAATTTGGCCGCGCTCGGCCACCTGGATGGCCAGCGAAAGCGCGGGGGAGTACGCCATATCCACGACGTTGCCGCCATGAGGGGCCGGGTTGGACCAACGCCAGCGCAACGGGAAATCCACCGCGCAAGCGCAGCAGCAGGCGCTTGCCGTGGCAACCCAAACAAGGCACGTGGGAATGGCGCGGCGCACAAGCACTCCTTTCGGCATCAGCCCGCCGCCGCCATCGCCTCCATCCGTGCCACCTGCGCTCGCAGCCGCAGGGTAAACACACACCCTTCGGCGCTGTTCGAGGAAAGAACCAACTCCGCGCCGAGGTGATTGGCCAGTTGCTTGGCCAAGGCCAGGCCGATTCCCGTTCCGCCTTCCTTAGGCGAGTGGCACGGCATGAACACCGTAAGATTCGGGGGAAAGCCCGGCCCCTGGTCCTGAACCTCGAAGGTCCAGTCCACAGGGTCCCCCTTTAACCGGAGGGTGACGCGCCTGCCCGGCGGGGTGGCCTGAATCGCATTTTCGGCGAGATTCACCAGAATGAGGCTGACCAGGTTGGCGTCGCGGTTTGGCAGCTTCGCCTCCCCCTCCAGCACCGTGGCCAGTTCGACGTTTCGTTCGAGCGCCAGCGGCTGCAGGCGGCGCAGCAAAGCTTGACGCAGTTCCTCGAGTGTGACGTCGTAGGCGGCGCCGGTCTGTTCCTCGCGCAGCACATTGACGACCTGGTTGATCAGGCTTTGCATTCGCCGGGTTGAAGCCACAGCTTGTGCCCAATCACATTCTCCGTTCAGGGTCGAGTCCTGGGCCCGGGAGGCCACATACTGATGCAGGCCGGCCAGCGGATTCTTCAAGCCATGGATGAGGTGAGCGGCCACTGCGCCCAGCGCCGAAGTCTTCGCCGCCAGCGCCAGCTCACGGTTGGCGCGGAGCAGGTCCTCGTTCCGTTCGGCCACCAGCCGGTGGAATTTGCGCACGCGGCCAAACGCCCAAAGGAGGGTTGTTCCCACAATCAAGGCGCCCGCTCCAAAGCCCACGAAAGCCTGCGCCGCCAGGTGCCGGTTCAAGCGGGCATATTCCGCGGCGATGCTCTGTCCCTCGAGCAGGAACTGCGCGATGCCGGCAAGCGGCCCGCCGGGGGTATGCAGCGGCACGTTCACCTCGAGCACCGGCATGGCATCGTTGCCATTCTCCGGCCCGTCCGGGTAGAACAAATCCGAACCTGCGAGGGCGGCGTGGAATTGGCTGCTGGGCCGAAGCTGTTGCAGCCGCTGGAGGTGCGCTGGGTCCAGGTCCCGCTCGGTGACATAGGGCGGAAAACTCTCGACAAAAACCCCGTTGGTCTGGAAAAGGCGCACGCCCAACACGCCACGCAATTCCGAGCTGCGCAACACAATGCTCAACTGATTGCCTGGATCGGTTATTGGCCCGGCCAAACCGTCCGCCACGTCTTGCGCGTAGTACATCAACGCCATCGCGTAAAGCACCTCGCCGTCGCGGCCGGCGATTTGCCGCCGGATGCTTTGCCCGGCTTTCAGTGTTGCCGCCAAAACCACGGCCGCAAGCACCGCAAAGACCAGGCTCAAGGCCAGGAGCATTGCCCGCTGCGAACGCAACAGCGTGTCAGCTATTTGTCGGGTTCGCTCCATGCGGTCCTTCGGCGCGCCTGAGGCCTGGCGGTGCTTCGGCCCAGGACAGGTTTTCCGCCCGAGAAGTCGGTGGACGGACTTGCCGGAAGAAAGGAAGACCCTTCCCCCTGCCACGCGCGGAGCGCCGTCCGCGTCACGTGGCGCGGGAACCTGCCGAGGGTAGCGGCCTTCATGCGGTTCTGGTTCTGATTTTTTTGGTTGCGAGTCGCTGCGGTCAGCGGCTGCCTGGCTTAATCCAAGGGGCGGCAGCCATCCCCCGGTGCCCCCGCGCCATCGCTATTCCACCCCGCGACGCGTGCCGTCCTGGCGATCCTGGATTTCCTGCCGGGCATTCTCACGGATTTCATCCAGCATCTTGCGATGGTCTTCGAGACGCGCTTTCACCTCCGGCAAGCGCTCTTTGAACTCCTGACGCATCTCGCGCGAGCGCTCGAGCCAGCGCTCGCGAAGTTCCTGCATTTGGGCCCGGACCAAGGCACGCTGTTGATCGTTGGCCCCTTGCAGTTTTTGTTTGAGCGCCTGCTGCTGGGCAATGTACTGGCGGGCATCCAGTTTGAACCGTTCGATCCGCGCCTTCACCGGTGGGGGCAATTCAGGGCGCTCAGGGCGAACCGGCCGCAAGGCGGTCGTCGGAGCCACGTTTGCATCAATCGCGGTGGGCCGATCCGGAACCACCACCGTCCCGTCGCGGTCCGCTTGAGTCGTGGTTTGAGCGTCCGCTGCCAGGGCGGTCAGGATTACAGCCGCCGACATGGCCGTTCTGAGCTTGGAAGTTTTCATAAAACGAAGCGGCTCATTCGCTCGCCCTTGGTTCCATGATTATCTAAAACATGCACTTTATCAATTTGATTAGTGGCACAACGCGTGCCAGCCGCAGCCTGAATCCTCAGGTGGCTATCCCTTAATCACTTATGAAAAAACCTCTCGCGGCACCTTCCTCCCCCCGCTGGGTGATTGCACCAATCGGCCGCCCCGAAGAAGGGTGCTTCACCACAAAACCGGCTGCCAGCCGCAGGTGGGATTCCTATGCCTGATTCGGGAAAAGGACACCCCCTGGCTTGAGCCCCGAGGGACCCCGGGCCTGCAGCCCTGCTCTCATCCGGCCTGAGAGCCGAAGCGCCTGCTTATGGCTTGAGGAGGTTTAGGAAAAACGTGATGTTGAACGCGTTGACGAGGTCAATCAGGAAAGCGCCAACAATTGGGAGGACCAGAAAAGCGCGGGGCGCGGGGCCGAAGGCCTCCACGAGGGCTCTCATATTGGCAATGGCATTGGGGGTGGCGCCCAAGCCGAACCCGCAATGACCGCCGGCCATGACGGCCGCATCGAAGTCGCGGCCCATGACGCGGAAGGTCACATAGCGGGTGAACGCCGCGACCACCCCAATCTGAAAAAACAACACCACCATCATTGGCACCGCCGTATTAGCCAGTTCGACCAGGTTCAGGCTCATCATGGCAATGGAGAGAAACAAGCCTAGCAGCACCGCCGCCAAGGTATCCACAACCTCGGTCCTGATCCAGGGGCGGCCGGCAGCATCCAAGGCGTTGCGAAGAACGACCCCCACGAGCATCGCACCGACGTAAACGGGGAAGGTCACCTGGCTTTTTTGGATGAAAAAACTCACCCACGCGCCGAGCTTGATGCACAACAGCAACACCGCGAGGTGCAGCACGGCTTGCCAGCCAAACCCGGCGGTGGCGCGCAGATCGCCCAGGATTCCCGAGGCGCCCGCCACGCCGCTTTCGAGGTGGACTTCGGGCCGCGCCACAGGGCGCAGGTCCTTGGACCGGATCAGCCAGCCCCCCACCGGCCCGCCGAGCAATCCTCCGGCCACCAAGCCAAAGGTGGCAGCGGCAACCCCAACCACCGCCGCGCCGGGGAGCCCCGCCTTCTCGAACTCGGCGGCAAAGCCCAAGGCCGTTCCATGCCCGCCAGTCATGGCCACACTGCCGCAGACCAAGCCCAGCAGCGGCGAGACGCCCATGGCGAGGGCCAGGCCGATGCCGACGAGGTTCTGAACCACCGCCAGCACACCGGCAACCAGGAGAAACAAGACCACCTGAACGCTGCCCCGCCGGGCAAGGTCCCAGCTCGCGTTGAGCCCAATGCACGTGAAAAAGCCCACCAGAAAGGGGAGATTGACTCCCTTGACGGGTGCGGTCGCCCACTCCGGCCCGGTGGTGACCAGCCACGTCCACCAGCGGTCGTTCACCGTAGTCTCGACTCGCACCGGCCACCAACCCGTGACATTTCCGGCCAAAACCACCAACGACACCAGCAGCCCGCCGACGACGGGTGCCGGCAGGTTGAACCGGCTGAATACTTTGATGTTTCGCACCAGCCACTCACCCGAGAGCAGCACCGGAATCGCGAGCAGCACGGCAATCCAGGGCGAGAAGCTCATGGGTGGGTTAGCGGCAGACCACCTCATCCCGAGGGGACACGCCCGCCGCCGGCGTCAATCCGGCCGCAACCGCATCCGCGCAGTTCCCGCCGCCGACAGGCGCCGCGGCGGAGAGATGGGGCGTCGGAATCCGTTCTTCTCTCCGTTCAAATCGCGCGCGCACTTCATAGGCGAAATTGTCGAGCACCGAATCGTTCACGGGGCTGCCATCGAAGGACAGCGAGAGGGCGAGCAAGCCCTCACGGCGGGCCACATGGTGGAACTGGGCTTCCGCGATTTTCGAGGGCATGCACTCCAGCGGCCCAACGTTGATCACGGCGTCAATCTGCGAGTGGCGCCACGCACGCACCGCCCCGCCGACCGTCAACGGAGCCTCCCCCAGCAGCAACGGGTTCACGTAGGGCTCGGCGGCGGCCAGGATTTCGCCGGTTGCGGGCGCGGCAGGCCAGCCCAAACGAGAGCCGAGGGTCTCCTGGATGAGCCATTCAATGCGGCGCTGCACCCACTCCCCAAAACGGCTCGCCAACCGGCCCGAACTGTTTGCCTGGCGCGACAGGTAACTGCAATAGGCCAGCCATTCCGAGGCCGGCGCCAGCCGGACCGAGAGCCCGCGGGCTTCAAGTTTGCGGGCCAGGTCATCATTGCTGAATTCCACGCCGCGAACGTAGATCTCGCCCGTCAACTCCACCACGGGGCGCCGCCCCGGCCCTCGAAGCGCGGCAAATTGCCGGCCGGCGCGGTCCAGCAAACGGGGGATGCCAAACAGGTCGCCGCTGAGCACCTGCCA
This sequence comes from Verrucomicrobiota bacterium, assembly GCA_029974925.1. Lineage (GTDB taxonomy): Bacteria > Verrucomicrobiota > Verrucomicrobiia > Limisphaerales > UBA8199 > JARKQH01. The sequence continues at coordinate 6,034 of JARKQH010000403.1, read as the reverse complement.
CAGAGCCGCCAGGCTGTCTCCCTGCTCGGCCGCTGCGTGCGCCAACAACGCAATCAACTGCCGCTGCCACCGCTGCCAAGCCCCCTCGGCTCCGCCAGCCAAAGTCTCAAACGGCCGCACATCCAACCGTGCCTGCAACAAGTGGTCCGCCGCGACGCAGCCCGAAAACATCAACAGTTCCGCGCCGCCGGGCAGCCCGCGAAAATAGTCGTCATCTTTGGGCGACCAAATTCGCACTCGGTCCCGCCATCCGAGCTGATCGAGGATGATGCGGTCCAGCAAGTGGTAGGCGCCGAAGCGGCAAGGACCGTCCGCGGCGGGCTGAACATAAACAAACCGCTCGTGCGCCCCGGCTCGTTCGAGGCGTTGCAGCAGCGTGCCGAGCGTCAAGGGCAGCGGGAGACATTCCTTGCCCGAGGTGTAACGCCGTCCCAACCGAAGCGCCTCGCGGTCCGGCGGCGGGAGGCACTCGGCTTCCAAACCGAAGCCGTTCAGGATCGCCGCCGCCACCTCCGAGCACGGCCCCATCCACGGCACCAGGAGGCGTTCCCCGCCTGCGCCCCGGCCCGCCTGATGGCGCGGTTTGCCTGGCCGGCCAGCGCCTACCAGACGGTCGGTTCGCACGGCGGCAAAGTCGTTGAGCGTTTCGACTCCGCCCGCAGCCCGCCGATGTTCCTCGGCACAATGGAGAAAAGCCTCCACACGGGTCCGGGTGCCGGCGTCACCGCGATGGCCATCGGTTTCAATCACCGCCCAGGGTTTGCCCTCCATCGCATAGCCCACAAAGTGCAGGTTAAAGCTGTCCGGCCCGCACGAATAATTGCTGCAGTACACCGCATAGACTCCCGGGGTCCGCCGGACCTGATGAGCCGTTCGCAGAATCTGTTGGGCATAGCCCCAGTAAATGTCTCCAAACACGGGAACCGCCTCGCCAACAGGATAACAATCCACGGGGATGCCAATGGCCCCCTGTTCCCGCAGGATCGCCGGCACGTTGGAGTTGAGGGCGTGGTGGTAAATCGTATAAGTCCGTCCCAAGACCACCACGGGGAGAATTCCCTGCGCCTGGCAAAAGGCCAGGGTGCGTTCGCCCAACTGCCGGCAGCCAGCCTCAAAGCGGCGTTGGGCCGCCAGCCCCGCCTGCCGAGCCGCGTTCACGGTCTTCGCGCTCAAGCCGAGCGCCTGGCCCAGCCGCCGGCAGGATTCGATGAATTCTTTGGACTCCATGCCCCCTTCACCGAAATCAATACGCGGGGACAGCACCTTTGGCTGGCGCGCGGCATCCGCCGCGCCCTGCGATCTCGCCGCTTCGGAAAAGCCATGGCGCAGTACGTCCGGCCCGGCCTGAACGATGGGGCAGACCGACGAATGCGGCTGGCCCTTCAACCCTGGAACGCTGCGCAACATGGGCAGGAAGATAAAATCGGCTCCACTGCGAACCATTTCCTCCGCCACTCCATGAAACAGTTGCATCGGCGCGCAGAAGGGCGTGTTGGCCAGTTGAATCCCCCGCCGAAGCACCGCGCGGTCGGCTCCCCGCACGAATTCGAGGTCGAGGCCGGCCTCGTGGAAGAAGGCCGCGAAGAAGGGGAGCAATCCCTTCAGCATGAACTCATCCGTCACCGCGATGCGCCGCCCGCCACGTCGCGTCGCGTATTCGGCGGCGAGTTGCGTGATCAGTTCCTCCCGCTCGCGGAAGGGGTCGGGCGCGCGGTCCGGCAGTTTGCGCTTTCGCGCGGCCCGATCGTGCAAGGCGCACCCCCCGCCCCAAGTGAAGACCGACTGCTTCCCGTCAATGCGCGTCCGCAGCCGTTCGATCCGGCAGCGGTTCCCCACCCCACCACAACCGGACGTCGAGCGGCAGACAAAGCTGTCCTTCTGCTCGACCCGCGCGGCGAGGAATTTCAGGCAATCCAGCGGCGCAAGGCGCGTGGCATCCAACTCTCGTATCGCCAGCAGGGCGATGCCCAGGGCGCCGACGGTACCCGGATTGGGGGGAACGACGACCTCGCAACCCGTCTGGCGCGCGACCGCCGCGGCCAAGGCATCGGCGGCGAAAGGCATTCCCTGGCAAAAAATCACCTTGCCGATCGAGCGGTTTGCCTTCACCCGGTTCAAGTAGTTCTGGATGATGGAATCGTAGAGACCGGAGAGGATGGCGGCCGGGGCGGCGCCGGAAGCCACGGCCTCGTCAATAACCTCGGCCATGAACACCGAGCAGTGCTGCCCGAGGGACACGCCGGCTGGCGCGGCCAAGGCTTGCCGGCCCAACTCGGCCACGTCCTGGATGCCGGCGAATTTGGCGCCCTGTTCCTCGATGAAGGAACCGGTGCCGGCGCTGCACGCCTCGTTCATGGCGCAATCCGTCACCCGGCCGTCGGCCAGGCGGATGTACTTGGCGTCCTGCCCCCCGATCTCAAAAATCGTGTCCACACGCGGGTCGTAATGGAGCGCACCCGCGGCGTGGGCCACGATTTCATTCACGATGAAAACCGCCTCCCGGCCAAAACAGGACAGCAACAACGAGCCCACCACCTCCCGCCCGCTGCCGGTAACCCCGAACGCGACGACCTCAGAGCCGCCGGCCGGCTCCGCCAGCCATTGCCGCAACAAGTCCTGCGCCGCGCCGACCGGATCGCCCAAGGTCCGCCGGTAACGTTCCCAAAGGACTTCCCGGTTCGCAGCTTCCAGCACCACCAGCTTGGAGCCCGTGGAACCAATGTCCAGGCCCACGACCAGCCTCCCCGGCGTTTTCCGAACCGGCGCAATCGGCCGCGCCGGCATGCGCTTAACCCGCCGCATCGAATTTCGCAAACCGGGCAACTGCTCCAGTCTCAACCGGGAGGGGGGTAAAAGGAGCGATTCCAGGCCCGGCGGCCGGCAGGGGGATTCCGCGGCTGCCACCGCGCATCCAATTGCTTCCAAGCACTGACACTCCGGCTCCCCCAGCTCCAGCATCTCCATTCCCCGCTGCCGGATGGCCTCGGAAAAAGTGCGCCGCACCCGGGGACAGCGGCTCACCCCTCCCACCAGCACCACCCGGCTGGGACTTATGCCGGGCTTGACCAACAGCAGCACATTTTCACAGACGGCATCAAAGAGCCCGGCCAGGATTCGCCGCCGCTCCTCCCCCTTGTTGGCCAGGTGCGTCATGTCCGTTTTGAGGATCACCGGGCAGCGGCCGGACAAGGCGGCCGGCTGCGTCTCCTCCGCGCAGAGTTGCCCGGCCTCCGCGACCGACAGGGAAAAACGCTCGACCAGTTGCCTGAGAAAATTGCCGGTGCCTTGCGAGCAGCGGCTGTTCTCCCGAAAGGTGCTGTCGCCCTCGCGCAATTCCAAAACCGAGAAACCCTGGCTGCCGATGTTCACCACCGTGGCCGGCCCGCCGCCGAAGAGGAACCGATAACCCCGCAATTGGGCTTGTTTGGTCGGAATCCGGGGCAGCGCCACCCGCGCCGCAAACCGGCCGCTTGCCATGGCCCCCTCAAGCCCCTCCCAGTTCCAATCGCGCAACGTCTCGGACAATGCCTCCCCGGGTTTCTTGCCGTGCTCGACCACTTCGATCCGCCCCAACCTGAGCCCCGCCCCGTCGCGGATCACCTCGACCAACTTCAGGGTTTCGGCGCCGAGGTCCACCCCGAGATAACGACTCACCGCCCGCGGCAGCGGCGTGCCCGTTTCGATCCCGTTGCTGTTCAGTTCCGCACAAACGGCTTGCATAGTGCCTCAGTCTAAGCCCGGCCTGAGATGACTGTTTAATTGATAATTGCGTGAGCGGCTTCGAGAATTTCAATAGGCGTCGGTTTCCGACCCACCCCCGTCAACCTGCCAGCGGTCGTTCCTCATGCCGCCATCTTAGGAGGAACCAAACCGGCCGGGAAGCCTAAAAGCGCGGCGAGGGGCGTCAGGCTTCCCGGGAGGAGGGGTCGCCGGGGGGCTGCCCGGGTTTGAGCCCGCCCAAGCGGTAACGGAGGTAATCGCGGGTGACGCCCAGCAGCCGGGCGGCCGCGGACACATTATTGCCGGTCTGGGCAAGGGCGTGGTGAATGAGCCGGCCGATGGCTTGCTCCAAATCGAAGCCCTGCTCCGGAAAACGGAACCGGGGGTTAAACCAGTCGTCCGGGTCGGCTTTGCCCGCCGCGCTGCGCAAACGGTCTATGGCTTCAAATTCGAGCTCCGCACCGGTCTCGAACACAATCGCCCGCTCCAGCTCGTGCGCCAATTCACGGATGTTGCCCGGCCAGGCATACGACAGCAGCCGGCGGCGGCCGGCAGCGCTAACGGGCCGCACGGGCAGACGCTGACGGCGGAAGAGGCGCCTTGCCAGGAGTTCCGCCAGTTCCACAATTTCGCTCCCCCATTCCCGCAGCGGTGGAATTCGGACCCGGTACAGGTCCAGCCGGTGAAAGAGGTCCTCGCGGAATTGGCGCGCCTCGACCAGTTGGCGCAGGTCGCTGTGGGTGGCGGCAACCACCCGGACGTCCACCGGAATCTCCCGCGTGCCTCCCAGCCGCCGAATGCGATGGTCCTCCAGCGCTTTCAAAATCTTGGCCTGAACGGGGAGGGACAAGCTCGGCAACTCGTCAAGGAAGAGGGTTCCGCCGTCCGCCGCCTCGAACAGTCCCATGCGCGCCGTCCGGGCATCCGTGAACGCGCCGCGTTCGTGTCCGAACAACTCCGCCTCGGCCAGCGTCTCCGGCAGGGCGGGACAGTTCACCTCGACCAGCGGCTGCGAGCTGCGCGGGCCTTGCTGATGGAGCCAGCGGGCCAGCGTGGTTTTGCCCGTGCCGGTCTCGCCTTCAATCAAGACGGGCGGCAAATGCTCCTGCATCCGGCGGTCGGCCTCGAGGATGCGGCGCAGTTGTTCTTGAAGAGGCGCAAGCGCCCGTCCGAAAAACAACGGCTCCATCTGGCGGTCCCGGCGGTGCTCCTGCAGCCGCGACGCCTGGCGCTGTTGCCGGCTGCGCTGCATGACCAGCGGCAACTCCTCCACCTCGAACGGCTTGACCAGGTAATCCTGCGCGCCCAGGCGCATGCATTCCACCGCTCCGGCCACGCCGCCCTCCGCCGTCATCACGATCACCGCCGTGTTGGGCGGAAACGCCTTTTCCTCGAGCAGAACGGTCCCGCGCCCGTCCGGCAGGTTCAGGTCAAGCAAGGCAAAATCAAAAGTCAGATCAGCCAGCGCCCGCCGCGCGGCCCCCAAGGTGTCCACTCCCGTCACCTCCGCTCCGAGCGCCGTGAGATGCGCGGCCACCTGTTTCCGCAGCAGCGGCTCGTCTTCCACCAGCAAAACGTCCAGGCCCGTCAGGATTCGGTTTGGCATGCTGCAGTTATGCCTCGCGTCGGGGCCCCGCGCGACAACAAACACCCGCGGGACCTTCAGCCTCGCCCCAAGCTAAAAACTCAAGGGCAGGCGTCTGACCCGGTAAAAGCCCTGGTCGCCCGCGGCGGGCACGGCTGCCTTGAAGCGGCCGCCACCCAGGTCGGAGATGGTGGCGGACACGTCGCTGAACCCGCCGGTCGGACTGGCGGCGCGCTGCACCGCGAAGTCGCCGGGCGTATCGCCCGGCCCGCCGGCGAAATAGAGGTCCGCGCTCCCGCCGGAAGGCGGAGTCAGGGTGATGAGCTGCGGCCGCCAAACGGCAAGGATCGTGAGGTCGTCAATGTAAATATTGCCCATGTCGGGTTCCTGGCGAAGACAGACGTAGTTCGCCTGAATCGGAGTCTGGATATCGGTCGCCGTGGCGCCGGGGGCCGTCTCGTCTGCGGCATTGACCCACAGCGTGGCAGTGGCCGTGTCCACATTGTAGCGCACCACAAGATTATAGGTGTTGCCCACCGCCAGGTCGGTGCTCGACAACTCGGTGTACGTGCCCGAGCCATTCGAGATTAACAACCGGAAGAACCCCTCCGGCACGCCGTTTGTGCGCGTGGCGATTTGGCAAATCTGGTCGGCGGTGGCCGTCGAGTTGGGCGCCAGCAAGACAAAGGGGCCCGACGAGTCTCCCACCACCGGCACATCCCCCACGTC
>JARKQH010000397.1 GCA_029974925.1 Verrucomicrobiota bacterium | reverse complement strand
CGTGGTCAGCGGTCCCCTCGTGCCCGCCAGTGTGTCCTCTTCCGATTGGCGCTTTGTGGTCGCGCGCGTGTCCGGGGCAGGCAACGTCACCTTGTCGGTCTGCGACGCCTTTGGAGCCTGCACAACCGCGCCGCCAGTTGTCGTTGCCAACTTCATCACGACGAACACGGCGCCGCTCTGGTTCGGAAAGTCGGCCGCGGTCAACCCCGGGGCCGTCACCCTGGCCGTGCGCGTGGGATTTGACGAAATAGAACTGTTTGAGCGGGCGCTGTCCCAGGCCGAAATTCAGCAGATTTATGACGGGGAGAAAAACGGCGCGCGAAAGTGCGTCTCGCCGGTGGGAACCGTCGAGGTGTGCATTTACAAGTTCGAGGACACGAACGGCAATGGCCAGCCCGATCCCGGCGAAAATGGGCTGCCTGGCTGGCAGTTCACCGTCAGCCCGGCCCCCCTGCCACCCACCACCAGCCCGGTGACAACCGGCCCCAACGGCAGAGTCTGTTTCGCGGTGGCCGCGCCGGGCACTTATACGATTACTGAGATCATGCAACCGGGCTGGACACCCACCACGCCCACCAACCAGACAATCACTGTTGCCGCCGCCCAGATGGTAAACCTTGTTTTTGGCAACCGGGACTGCGTTCCGGCGCCCGCCGGGCTGGTGGCTTGGTGGCCGCTGGACGAGGCGAACGGCGCGGTCACCTTCGCCGAGCTGCAGGCCGGCCTGAACGCCAATATTGTGCCCGGCCCGCTGGGCACGCCGCCGTCGCCGAATGCCGTCCCCGGCCAGGTGGCCGGTGGAGCTTACTTCCCGGTCGGCAGCGCGGGCTATGGCGATGTGCCGGGTAATCCCGCTCTCGACGTGGCCGGCTCGAACTTCTCGATTGATGCCTGGGTTTATCCCATCGGCTGCGGCGCGCAGCACCTCTCGCCCATCGTGGACAAGCTGCGCCTGGGCGACCCGCTTTCCGGCTATGCCCTCGGGTTGCTGGGCGGACAACTGGTGCTGGCCCTGGGCGACCCGCTGGCCGGCGGCCAGCTCTACACCTGCACCCTGCCGTTGCCGGCGAATACTTGGAACTTCGTCGGCGTGGCGGTGGACTTCAGCACGGGCACGGTCACCTTCTTCGTCAATGGCGCCGTGCAAACGCTTTCGTCGCCCGCGCCCGCGCCCAAGCTCCCGAACACCAGCTCGCTGTGGATTGGCGGCAGCCGCTGGTTTCTTGCCTCGCCGCCCTACCCGCATTGCGAGATCGGCCTCGACGAGCTGGAGATTTTCAATCGCGCCTTGAGCGCCAATGAGCTGGGCCAAATCTTCGCCGCCGGCCCGGCCGGCAAATGCAAGCCGTCCTGCCAGGCCGGTTACCGCTGCGCCCCGGACAAGACGGTGGAATGCGGGACGCAGTGGACGTTCAATCCACCCGCCAGCGCTGTGCCGGGCTGCGCCCTTCAGCCCCTTAGCCTGACCACCACCACCAACGCCCTCCAACCTTGTGGCGAGCTCATCGCCCGCACCTGGGCGTTCGTGGACTGCTGCGGCAAGACCAACTCCTGCACGCAAACAGTGACGGTGCTTGACACGACTCCGCCGCTGGTGAACTGTCCGACCAACAAGACCGTCGAGTGCGGCGCCGCCTGGAGCTTCGACCCCCCCACGGCCCTGGACGCCTGCTGCGGCACCAACGTCCTCATCACGGCCCTCGCCACGGTCACCAACACTCTGGGCCCCTGCCAGACGGTCATTCGCCAGACCTGGGACATCCGCGATTGTTGCACCAACTCGGTCCAGTGCTCGCAGACCGTCACGGTGGTGGACACCACTCCCCCGGTCATCGTCTGCCCGGGTTCCATCACCAGGTTCGTTTGCACCAACGGCCTGGTCGTGCACTACAAGCCCAAGGTCAGCGACAACTGTCCCGGACCCGTGACGGTGACCTGCACACCCCCCTCGGGCAGCTTCTTCCCGCTGGGCTCGACCGTGGTCACCTGCACGGCGACAGATGCCTGCGGAAACACCAGCTCGTGCTCCTTCACCGTCACCATCGT
>JARKQH010000396.1 GCA_029974925.1 Verrucomicrobiota bacterium | reverse complement strand
CTCATTTGGCCCGGTGCGGCCCTGAGAGCGGCGCGGCCTAATGTCAAGGGGGAATTGGGGCGGTTTTCCGGGCGTGCCCCGGTTGGCCTCCACCTTCCCAGTTGCCTTTTCCCTTGTCCCGCGTAACTTGGCTATCCTGATAAGGCGTTGGATGAGTCGTGTGGTGGCCATGACGCGTGACGTGAGAGTAAAACGGGGTCGGCGGCTGGTGCCTTCCGTACTTTACACTACCGCGCCCAACTGCCATGCTTTCGGGCTCGCTGACGGGTTGGGCGCAGCCAGGGCGGCCATGCCCTGCGCCACCGTCCGCCTGGCATCGGCCCGCGTCGTCGCCGGGTCCAGCGCCCCGCACTGGCCCGGTCCGGCAGCGCCGGCCCAGACCCGATCTATTGCGAATGCAACGTAACATACAAAAAAACGGATTGGTCAACCTCGCGGCCCTGCTGGTCGCCGGTCTTGCCGCCTTTGCCGTCGCCTCCTACTCGCAATCTTTGGCGGGCCATGTGGCCCTGGTTTACCTGGCCCTCGGGGTGCTGGTGGCCGGGGTGTCCTGGTTCCAGATGCGGCTGGAGGAACGCGAGCGTTTGGAGAAACTCGAATTCGAGGAGCTGTCCCGTTCGCGGTCCGCCTCGGCGCTGTTTGAGGCCCAGTCCGCCGACACCTTCCCCGCGCAGCGGGCCCGCGAGCAATTTGAACGGTTCTTTGTTCCGGCGTTTACCACGTTGCTGTGTCTGGCGGAAGCCGCCGGCGCGTTTTTCTTTTGGCAATGGCTGGCCAAGCCCACCTCCCAGGTTCCGCTCAAGGAACCGATGACCGCCATCTTCCTGTTTCTGCTCCTGGGTCTGGTGCTGTTCATCCTGGGCCGTTTTTCCGCCACTTACGCGCGGCTGGAAAACAACCGGCTGCTGCGCCCCAGCGCGGCCTATGTGCTGCTCAACGCCCTGCTTTCCGCCGCCGTCGGCGTGGGTATCATCGGCGTTCAGGTCGGGTTCCCCAAGACCGACCTGTATCTGGCCTACGCCCTCTGCGCCATTTTGGGACTCATTGCCGCCGAGACGCTCATCGCGCTGGTGCTGGAGATTTATCGTCCGCGCGTCAAAGGGAAGGTCGAGCGTCCGCTTTATGAGAGCCGGCTGGTCGGGCTGCTGGCCCAGCCCGAGGGCCTCATCACCACCGCCGCCCAGGCCATTGACTACCAGTTTGGCTTCAAGGTTTCCGAGACCTGGTTTTACCGGTTTTTCGAGCGCGCCGTCCTCTGGCTGGTCCCGCTCCAGCTCGCCCTGCTGCTGCTCTCGACCGCCTTTGTCGTCATCGAGCCCGGCGAGCAGGGCCTGTTGGAGCGCTTCGGCAAACCGGTTCCGGGCCGGACCGTGCTGAACCCCGGGCTCCACTTCACGTGGCCCTGGCCGATTGACAAGGTTTACCGCTTCCGCACCGAGCAAATCCAGTCGTTCATCGTCGGCTCGGTTCCCGAGGAGAAACAGGCGGCCCAGCGCGTGGTGTTGTGGACCGTCGCGCACAGCAAGGAAGAGAACTTCCTGGTTGCCAACCGCGACCGTTCGCCCGCCCCCACGACCCCCTCCGGCCAGCGGCGCACCCCGCCGGTCAGCCTCATCACCGTCTCGACTCCGGTTCAGTATCAGGTGACCAACCTGGTGCTGTGGGCCTACGAAAACGGAGACGCGCCGGCCCTGCTCCAGGACCTCGCCACGCGGGAAGTCACCCGTTACCTCGCCAGCGTTGACATGACCGACGTGATGTCGCGCTCGCGCTGGGAGGCTTCCAAGGAACTGGTCAGCCGCATCCAGGCCGCCTCGGACGAACGCAACCTGGGCGCCCGCATCATCTCGGTCGGCCTCCAGGACCTGCACCCGCCCGTCAAGGTCGCCCCGGACTACGAAAAGGTCATCGGCGCCCTGCAAACCAAGCAGGCCAAAATCCTGGCCGCGCGCGCCGATGAAATCCGGACCAACGCCCTGGCCGCCGCGCAGGCCACCAGCATCACCAACCAGGCGCACGCCGAAAGTCTTTCCCGCACCATCGCCGCCTTCGCCCAGGCCGCCCGGTTCACCAACCAAATCCCCGCGTTCAAAGCCGCCCCGTCGGTCTTTGCCGAACGCGAACGCCTGCGCGCGCTGGTCGCCGCCTCCGGCCAGGCCCGCAAATACCTCCTCCTTTCCACCAACAACCTCGAAGTCATCACCCTGGACCTCCAGGACAAAATCCGCGCCGATCTCCTCACCGACATCGCCGTGCCCGAGCCGAAGAAATAACCCGCTTTTTACTGTCACCCACGCTTTTACGCACCATGAAACGCAATCCTCTGACCCTCACCATCGGCATCCTGCTGATCCTGATTGTCGCGCTGCTGCTGTTCGTCTTCCAAGTCCGGCAATCCGAGGTGGTCGTCATCACCACCTTCGGCAAACCCACCCGGCAGATCAAGGACCCCGGCGCCTACCTGAAATGGCCCTGGCCCATCCAAAGCGTCCATCGCTTTGATCAACGCGTGCAAAACTTCGAAGACAAATTCTCCGAGGGCCTGACCTCCGACAACTTCAACCTCCTGTCCTCGGTCTATGTGGGCTGGAAGATTACCGACGCCCGCGTCTTCTATCCCAAGTTCGCCGCTTCGACCACGCCCATTGCCGAAGCCGAGAAGGTTCTCGAGCGCCTCCTGTCCAACGCCAAGGCCGCGGTCATTGGCAAACATCCGCTCTCGGATTTTCTCTCCCCCGCCGACGTCGGCAACCGGTTTACCGAGATTGAAGACGAAATCCTCGCCGCGATGCGCTCCGAGCTCCTGGCCAACGACTATGGCATCGAAATCCGCTTCCTGCGGATCAAACGTCTCGGCCTGCCCGAAACCGTCACCCAGTCGGTCTTCGAGCGCATGACCTCCGAGCGCCAGGTCCTGACCAGCAAATCCCAGTTCGAAGGCGAGGCCGAGGCGCAAAAAATCCGGAGCGAAGCGGACCGCAAGGCCGCGGAAATTCTTGCCGCCGCCGACGGCCAGGCCACGCAAATCCGCGGCAAAGGCGAGGCCGAGGCGGCCAAGTCGCTCGAGGTCTTCCAGCAACATCCCGAGCTGGCCAACTTCATCTTCCGCCTCAACGCGCTCGAGGGCGCCCTCAAGGACCGCTCGATTCTGATCTTCGACCAGCAAATTCCCCCGTTTGACCTCTTTCGAGGCTCCCACACCAACCTGCTCTCGAAGTAACGCCTATGGCTGACCTCCATTCTCACCCGCCCGAGCCCGCCCCGCCCGAGCCGCCGGTCGAGCCCGCCCTGGACGCCGGCTCGCAAGCGCTCTCGGAGGCGCTGCGCAGCAGCTTCGCCATCGTCAAGTTCGTCATGGTCGTGCTGGTCTTCGTCTTCCTCGGCTCGGGGCTGTTCACCGTGCGGGAAGGCGAGCGGGCCATCAAACTGCGCCTCGGCAAACCGGTTGGCGAAGGCGAAAAGCAGCTCCTGGGCCCCGGCCTCCATTGGTCCCTGCCCTACCCGATCGAGGAATACCAGAAAATCCCCATTACCGAGATTCAAAGTGTCACCTCGACCATTGGCTGGTATAACGTCACTCCGGAACAGGAACTGGCCGGAACGGAGCCCTTCCCCACCGCCTCGCTGAATCCGGTTTCCGAAGGCTACCTGCTGACCGCCGACGCCAACATCGTCCACTCGCGCGCCACGGTTCAATACCGGATTGCCAACCCCATCGGCTACGTCTTCGACTTCGTCAACGCCTCCAATGCCGTCCAAAACGCCCTTGACAATGCCCTGCTCTGGACCGCCGCCCGGTTTACCGTGGACGAAATCCTGACCCGGGACGTCATCGGCTTTACCGAAGCCGTTCGCAAGCGCCTCAACCAACTGATTGAAGAACAAGCCCTGGGCGTGGTCGTGGAACAATGCACCGTTCGGTCTCTCCCGCCCCGCTACCTCAAGGACGCGTTCGCCGGCGTGCTCCGCGCCGAGGTCAACCGCAACAAGACCCTGGACGAAGCCCGCAGTTACGAAAACCAGGTGCTCAGCCGCGCCAGCGCCGACGCCCAGTCCCGCATTGACGCCGCCGAATCCGACCGCGCCCGGCTGGTGGCGGAAGTGTCCAGCCGCGCCGAGCAGTTTCTGGAGCTGCTGCCCAAGTTCCGCCAAAACCCGGAGCTTTTTGTCCAACAACGCCTGACTGAAACCCTGGGCCGCGTCCTGACCAATGCCCAGGACACCATTTTCCTGAGCGAAACCGCCGCTGGCAAATCCCGCGAACTGCGGCTATTGTTAAATCGGGAACCGCCGAAACCCAAACTTGAGCAACCCAAGTAACAGGCCCTTTAGCCTTTCGAAGCATGCAAGTCACCTCGCTCCTCAGCCGAAACGAGCCTGACCGCCACGCCGGGCACGACCACGCTCACCATCACCACGATGGCGAAACCTGCTCGAGCTGCGGTCACGATCACGAACACGCGCCAGTCAAATTGTGGCAGACGCTGGTCGGCATCCTGTTTGTGATCAACGCCTTTCTGCTGGACGGCGTTTTCAAACAAGGCCATGCCATCGCCAGCGCCAGCGCGATGCTCGGCGCGATTGTGCTGGGCTATCCCATCATTTTTACCGCCGTCAAAGACATCCGCCGCGGCCAGCTCGGCATCAATGAACTGGTGGCCATCGCCGTCCTGGCCGCCTTCGCTTCCGGCGATTACAAAACCGCCGGCGTCGTCGCCTTCTTCATGCTCCTGGGTGAAATCATCGAAACCCGCACGGCCGAAGGCGCCCGCGCTTCCATCGAATCCCTGATCAAACTCACCCCCACCAAAGCCCGGCGCATCACCAAGGACGGCGAAGAAGAGGTGCCCGCCAGCCAGCTTGCCGTCGGCGACGTCATTCGCATTCGGCCCGGCGACAACGTGGCCGCCGACGGGGTCATCGTCAGCGGCCAGGGTTCCTTCAACCAGGCCACCATCACCGGCGAATCCCTGCCGGTGGACAAGAAGCCCGGCGATGAAGTCTTCGCCGGCACCCAGAATCTCACCGGGGTCCTCGAGATCAAAGTCACCCGGGCCGGCCAGGACACCACCCTCGGCCGGGTGCGCGAGCTGATTCTGGCGGCGGAAAAAACCAAGCTGCCCATCATGAAGATCGTGGACCAGTACATGGGCTTTTACACGCCGCTGGTGCTGGTCATCGCCGCGCTGGTTTGGGCCTTCACCCGGCGCCTGGACAACGTCATTTCCGTCATCATCTTCAGTTGCCCCTGCGCCTTCATCCTGGCCACCCCTACCGCCATGGTGGCCGCCCTCTCGGCCGCCGCCCGCCTGGGCATCCTCATCAAAAACGTGGCGGACATCGAATCGGCGGCCAAGATCAACGCCTTTGTATTTGACAAAACCGGAACCCTGACCACCGGCGAGCTGGCGGTCAACCGCCTGGCGCCCCTGGGCGACACCCAGCCGGCCGAGTTGCTGCGCGTGGCGGCCTCGGCGGAGAAATACAGCAACCACCCCACCGCCAAGGCCCTGGGCAAACTCGCCGCCGAGGCCGGCGTGCCGCTGGTCGAGCCGGAGGATTTCTCGGAAACGGCCGGCCGGGGCATCAAAGCCCGGGTCAACGGGTCCCTGGTTCTGGTGGGCCGCGCCCAATGGCTGCGGGACAACGGCGTCAAAGAGGACTTTCTCAAGTCGGTGGACTTGAACGAAACGGAGGGATGGAGCCTGATCTTTGTCGCCCGCGATGGCCGGTGCATCGGCTGGGTCGGGCTGCAGGACCAAACGCGCCCCGAGGCCCGGGAATCGCTCACGGAACTCAAACACAGCGGCGTCCGGCGCGTGGCGATGATTTCCGGCGACCGCCAGCCCGTGGCCAGCCGCGTGGCGCGGGAAATCGGGTGTGAAGAGGCCAAGGGCGAATGTCTGCCGCAGACCAAGGTGGACTTTGTGCGCTCGGTCAAGGCCAAGGGCTATAAAGTGGCGGTCGTGGGAGACGGCGTGAACGACGCGCCGGCGCTGGCGGCGGGCGACATCGGCATCGCCATGGGCGCCGCCGGCAGCGAAGTGGCCATTCACAGCGCGACCATCGCGCTCATGAACAATGACCTGCGCCGCCTGCCCTTCCTGGTCCAGCTTTCGCGCAGCACCCGCACCGTCATCAACCAGAATTTCCTGTTCGGCATCGCGTTCATCATCGGCGGCATGACCCTCTCCGCCATGAGCTATGTGCCGCCCGTCCTCGCGGCGGTCATGCACACCGCCGGCTCCCTGATCGTGGTGTTCAACAGCGCGCGCCTGGTCCGCAAAGGCGAGGAACTCGAGCACTACCAGCCCGAGCCGGCCGCGCCCGCGCCCCGCCAGCCGGCGGCGCCGACCCCGACGCCGCAGTTGGCCGCCGCCTGACCGGCTGACCCCCCGATGCCGATTCGCCCGGTCCATTTCAAAAACCTCCCCGCCCCCGGGGGGCCTTCCGCCCGCCGGGGGAGATTCCAAACTCCGCCCGCCTGACCCATGAGCCCCGCCGCACTCACCGCTGTTTCCCCAACCCGCTCCGCCGCGTCCAACAACGACGTGGTCGTCTCGGTCCGCGGCTTGACCAAGGTCTTCAAGGATTTCTGGGGCCGGCCCAAGGCGCTGGCGGTGGACAACGTGGATTTCGACGTGCGGCGGGGGGAGGTTTTCGGCCTGCTGGGGCCCAACGGCTCGGGCAAGTCCACGACGGTCAAATTGATTCTGGGCCTGCTCCATCCCACCAAAGGCTTTATCGAAGTCTTCGGCCACTCCCCGCGACATGTCGCCACCAAGGAGCGAATCGGCTACCTGCCCGAGGAATCCTATCTCTACCGCTACCTCAACTCGCGCGAGACCCTCGAGTTTTTCGGCAACCTCTTCGAGCTGCCCAAAGACGACCGGCGCAAGCGCGCCGAGCAGTTGCTCGAGATGGTGGGGCTCAGCCAGGTGCATCTCCGCTCGGTTGGCGAGTTCTCCAAAGGCATGCAGCGGCGCATCGGCCTGGCCCAGGCGCTCATCAACGACCCGGACCTGGTCATCCTGGACGAACCGACTTCCGGGCTCGACCCGATCGGCTGCCGCGAAGTCAAGGACCTCATCCTCGCCCTCGCCCGCCGCGGCAAGACCGTGATTCTGAGCAGCCACCTGCTGGCGGACGTCGAGGACGTTTGCGACCGCGTCGTCATCTATTACGGCGGCCGCATCCAGGCCATGGGGCCGCTGCGCGAGCTGCTGGCCAACCCGGACGCGATTCAAATCACGACCCCGGCCCTCCCGCGCGAAACCATGGAACGGGTGCTGCAAATCATCCGGCAGGACGTCGCCGCCGACAAGGTCCGCGTGGACACCCCGACGCAGAACCTCGAGACCTATTTCCTGGATGTCGTCCAAAAAGCCCGCCAGGCCGCCGCCGAAACCTCCGGCGCCACCTCCGGCGCCCGCGTCGCCGCCTACCTTCGCGGCGAAGCCGAACCCGCGCCGACGCCCGACCGCATTCTCGAGCGCCTCACCGCGCCCCCGCCAAAACCGGTCGAGGCCGCGCCGCCGGCCCCGGCGCCGGCGGAAACGGCGGCCCAAGCCAAACTGGAGGCCCTGACACGCCCCGAACCGCCCGCGCCCGCGCCCGCCCCGGCGCCCGCCGCCGAACCCGCCCGGCAGGCGGAACTGGAGAAAGCCAACGAAAAGCTGGCCGCGCTGCTCGGCAAGCCCAGGAGCTGAGGCGCGATGCAACGGGTCTTTGCCATCATCTGGCTCACGTGGAAGGCCGCCTTCCGCTTCCGGCTGTTTCTGGTGGTGGCGGCGCTCCTGCTGCTGACCGTCGTGGTCTTTCCCCTCTTGATCAAGGATGACGGCACCGCCCGGGGGTTCACGCAGATTGTCCTGACCTACACGCTCAGCACCATCGCGGCGCTGCTCGGGCTTTCGACGCTGTGGCTGGCGTGCGGGACCCTGGCGCGCGACATCGAAGAATGCCAGATGCAGGTCGTGGCCACCAAACCGATCGCCCGCTGGCAGATTTGGATCGGCAAATACCTGGGCATCCTGACCCTCAACGCCGCCTTGCTGGCGTTGTCCGGCGCCAGCGTTTACGCCCTGCTTCAATTCCGCGCCACCCGCCTCCCGCCCGAACAGCAACACATCCTCCGCAGTGAAGTGCTGGTGGCCCGCGGCTCGGCCCGCGAAGCCAGCCTCGAGCAGGAAATCCAGTCCGAGACCGACCGCCTCTTGCGCGAGCGGCTCGCCCGCAGTCCCGTCAGCCAGGTGGACCTCGCCGAAGTGCGAAAGCAGATTTACGAACAGGTCAAGGCCGAATACCAACTGGTCCAGCCCGGCTACATCCGCGTCTGGGAAATCAATCTCGGGCCGGCCCGCCACCGGTTGCGGGACAAGCCCCTCCAAATCCGCTTCAAATACAACTCGGCCGACAGAAGCCCGTCGGGAACCTTCACCGTCCTTTTCCAGGTCGGCGTGCCCGACAAAACGCCGCTCTGGCGCAGCGAACCGATGAGCGTCGCGCCCGACACGTTTCACGAGTTCGAAATTCCGCCCAATCTGTTCGACGCCGACGGCCTGCTGACCATCTCGGCCCTCAATCCCAACAACACCTCGCTCTTGTTTCCGCTGGACGAGGGGATGGAAGTGCTCTACCCCCAGGGCGGCTTCGCCCCCAATTACCTGCGCGGACTGGGGATTATCTTCTGCTGGATGGCCGTCCTGGCCGCGCTGGGCCTGGCTGCGGCCAGTCTGATGTCCTTCCCGGTCGCCGCCTTCTTCTCCCTGAGCCTCCTGGCCCTGGTGTTTTTCAGCGGCACCATGGCCAGCGCCGTGGCCGAGGGCACCATTGCGGAATTTGACGCCGAGCGGGGCACGCGCGGCTCCTCCCCCGCCGATGTCGTGGTGATTCCCACCTTCAAGGCGCTGCTGGCGGTCATCAACCTCGTCAAGAACTTCTCGCCGGTGGACTCGCTCAGCACCGGGCGCAGCATCACCTGGGGCCAGCTCGGCCTGGCCTTTGCCCAGATCGTCGTCCTGCTCGGCGGCCTGCTCTGCGCGGCAGGCATCGCCATCTTCCACCGCCGCGAACTGGCCACCGCCCAGGCCACCCCATGAAGCCGCGCCTGAAGAAAACTCTGCTGGTCCTGCTGGCCGGCGCGCTCCTGGCCGGCTCCTTCTTCCTGCAGCGCTCGCTCAACCAGGACCGCGACCGCCTCGGCCTCACCCGCGTCCAACCGCTGGAAAACGCCCCGCCCGTCCTCGCCTTCACCACCGTCGCCCTCGGCGGCTTCCGCGGCCTCATCTCCAACGCGCTCTGGATTCGGGCCAACGAGCTCCAGGAGCAGGACAAGTTCTTCGAGATGGCCCAACTGGCCGACTGGATCACCAAGCTCGAGCCGCATTTCGTCCAGGTCTGGCTCGTGCAGGCTTGGAACATGGCCTACAACATCTCCGTGAAGTTCAAGGATTTCTCCGACCGCTGGCGCTGGGTCCAGCGCGGCATCGAGCTGCTCCGCGACCAGGGCCTGCGCTACAATCCCAACGAAACCCTCATCTACCGCGAGCTCGCCTGGTTCTTCCAGCACAAGATGGGACAGAACCTCGATGACGCGAACATGTATTACAAGCAGCAGTGGGCCAACGCCATGGCCGAGGTCTTCGACAAAAAGACCCCCAACCTCGACGAGCTGATCAACCCCCAGACCGACGACCAGAAACGCCGCGCCCGGTTGCTCCGCGAAAAATACAAGATGGACCCCGCCTTCATGAAGGAAGTGGACCAGCGCCACGGCCCCCTGGAGTGGCGCCTGCCCGAGGCGCACGCCATCTACTGGGCCTCCGTCGGCCTCAAGAAAGCCCAGGAAAACCCCGACAAAGTCAAGCCCGAGGACCTGATCACCCTGCGCCGCGTCATTTACCAGTCCATGCTCTTGAGCTTCCAGCGCGGCCGCCTGGTGGCCAATCCGCTCGCCCAGGCCTTCGAGTTCGGCCCCAACCTCGCCATCATCCCCAAAGTCAGCGCCGCCTATGAACAGGCCGCCGAGGAAGACGCCCCCAACCGCGACCATATCCTCCGCGCCCACCGCAACTTCCTCAAGGATGCCGTCTATTTCCTCTACGAACACAACCGCATCGCCGATGCCGCCTACTGGTTCAAATACCTCGGCCAGAAATATCCCGACAAAACCCTCATTGACGGCAACACCAACTCCTTCCCCGGCCGCGTCACCCTCGATCAATACGCCCTGTCCCGCATCCAGGAGGACGTGAGCGAAACCTCCCGCGACCGCGTCAAGTCCGCCATCGAAGGCCTGATCGTCCGCTCCTACATGAGCCTGATTCTGGATGAGGACGAGCGGGCGGCGGGCTACAAGGCGATGGCCCAAAAACTCTGGGCCGCCTACATGTCCAAAATCGGCAAGGAAGGCGAGGCGCGCATCGGCCTGCCGCCCGTCGCCGAAACCGACCGCGAAATCCTGCGCCGCATGCTCGATCCCAAGGAGGAAATCCTCCCCGCCGAAGGCCGCGCCCTGCTGCGCACCCGCTTGAATCTCCCGCCCGAGGAACCCGCCGCCACTCCGCCCTCGGCGCCGGCCTCAACCGCCGGCCCCGCCACCAACGCCCCGCCCTCCTGAGCCCGAAGCGCGCCCCGCC
>JARKQH010000389.1 GCA_029974925.1 Verrucomicrobiota bacterium | reverse complement strand
CGCATGGCCAAATCGATGCCGGGCGTGACCCGGGTGGTCCTGGGGCTGTCCATGGCTCTCGGCACCATTCTGGTCGTGGCCGGAGCCGTCACCGCCGCCGTGGGCATGGTGGGACTCATGCTGCCCGCCATCAAGGCCGGGTTCGTGGCCATCAGCGCCGCGCTGGCCGGAGTGGGTTCTGCGGTCGCGACCTATTTTCTGCCTGTTACCGCGATCATCGCGGGCGTGATCCTCTCGCTGTAGTTGCTCAAACGCGCCTGGGAAACCAACTTCGGCGGCATCCAGGACGTCATCACCGGGGCCTGGAACAAGGTCTCGCTGGTGTTTCAGGGGATCAGAGAGCTGGTGGGCTCTCTCAGCGGCGGTGTCGGGCAGATGTCCGCCGAACTGGCCCAGAAGCTCGAATCCGCCGGACTGCTGGGCTTCGTGGTCACCGTCTTCAAGGCCTATTACCGGGTTCGGGAGGCCATGTCCGGATTGTGGGGGGCTTTTTCCCATGCCTTTGGCCGCATCCGCGCCATCCTCGAACCGACCGTCCGCACCCTGATGAGCGCCTACGCGGCGCTGGCCAGCGCGGTCTTTTCAGTAGTGGAGATCTTCGGCGTGGCGGCCAGTGCCACCGACGGGTCGTCCTGGCGCACCTTCGGCACGGTTATCGGCACCGTCGCCGGTGTGCTTCTGCAGGGGTTGGCGTTCGCCCTGAAGATCGTGGCCTGGAACCTGTCGCTCATCGTCCGAGCCCTGGCGGTGGTGGTGCGCAGCGTGGTCTGGGTCGGCAAGATCATCGTCGGGTCCCTGGTCGGCGCGACCAAGTTCATCTACAAGTTCCTGCTGCCCGTGCGCATGATCGGCGAGGCCTTCGTGGCCGCCGGGAAGATCGTCTA
This sequence comes from Verrucomicrobiota bacterium, assembly GCA_029974925.1. GTDB lineage: Bacteria > Verrucomicrobiota > Verrucomicrobiia > Limisphaerales > UBA8199 > JARKQH01. Next base: position 1,173 of record JARKQH010000389.1, on the reverse strand, counting down.
TGCGGTCTGGCAAGTGCTGACCGGCGACATCTCTCTGCTGGATGGGCTCAAGGCCATCGGCGGCGCGGTCTACGATTTTCTTGCCACCCCGTTCCGTTGGGCGCGGGATGTGGTGGTCGGCGTCTGGAATTTCATTTCCGGCATCTTCACCTCTATCGGCCGCCTATTGGCCGACGCCGCCGGGCAGATCGGCCAGGCGATTTTGAATCTTCCGATCATCAGCACCCTGCGGGATTTGTTTGCCACCGTGCGCTCCTTCTTCGCCGGGGACACCACTTTCTTCGAGGCGGGCAAGAAGCTGCTGATCACCCTGGGAGAAGGGATCTGGTCGGCGGTGACCTATCCATTCACGATGCTCAAGAACGCCCTCGGCAAGCTGCGCAATCTGCTGCCGTTCTCCGACGCCCGCGAGGGACCGCTCGCCAGCCTGACCGCCTCCGGCTCCGCGCTGCTCAAGACCCTCGCCGACGGCATGAGCCTTACCCAGTCGCTGCCCGCGAAAGTGTTCGGCTTCGCCGCTCGCGGGATTCTCTCGGCCGCTGCGGGAGCCTGGCAGCAGGTCAAAGCGGCGGGCGGAAACCTCATGGACGCCGCTTCGGCTCCTTTCCAGATGGCTGGAAAACTCTGGGATGGGCTGACCTCCGGGGCTCAATCCGTCGCGGACAAGGCCGGTGCCATCTTCGGCGGTCTTAAAACTTCCCTGTTTGGCGACACGCCCGAACTGGCGCTCAAGCCACCCCAGGTCAATGCCTGGGATGCGCTGGCCACGGGAGCTGTCAATCTCCGCGACCGGATCGTTACCACACTGTCGGCCGTGCCCGGCGCTGTCGGTCGAATCTTTACCAATGCCGGTGCCGAGGGGCAAACCCTCTGGCAGAGGCTTTCCAGTGGCGCGAGCGCTGGCGTTCAGGCGATCAAGGATCGCAGCGCCGGGATTGCCAACGGTTTGCTCTCCTCCGCTCGCGCCATGCTGGGAGTCCAGACCCCGATTCCGCAGGTGGCCGAGCAGAAGCAACCGCTCAAGACCGCGCAGCCCGCCGAATCGATTGGGCAACGCATCATCGAAAGCGTGCTGAGTCTCGTGCCGCGTCTGGACGAGCGCTTGGTGCCCAAGGCCCTGAGCGCCATGCTGATGCTCCAGCCGGTCATGGCCACTGCCGCACCGCCTCCGCA
>JARKQH010000384.1 GCA_029974925.1 Verrucomicrobiota bacterium | reverse complement strand
TTTGTCGTCTCGTCGTGGAAGGAACTTTAAGTTTCCGGCCCATGGGTCTTCGGGCCAACGAAGACGGTTTGCACCAGCTTGGAAACGTGGGGGTATGCGCCGTGCCGTCCAGGTCGTTTGCCGCCAAGGTGTTGCCGTCGTGTCAACTTCAAAAAGCGTGGCAATTGATTCGGCACAAATCCTGCCCTCTCGAATTTGAATGAAAGACCGGACGCTTGTTCTTGCGGCCATGGCCTGGTGCTGCGGGATCCTGCATCTGCAGAGTGCGTCCTGCAGTTACACGATTGCTCCCGCCAGCGCCAGTTACCCCTCCGCCGGGGGCAGCGGCAGTTTTGCTGTCACGGTTAATAACGGCTGCGCCTGGAGCGCCATCTCGACCAACGCGTGGCTGCAGACCTCGAGTACCGGAAGCGGCAGCGGAACGGTCACTTACACGGTCGAGGCGAACACCAACGCGGCGCCGCGCTCGGGAGTGATTCTCGTCGAGGGAAAAGTCCACTCCGTCAGCCAGGCGGGCATTCCGGTTTCTCTCGGCGTGGCGCTGGGCGCTCCCGAATTGGTTTGGGAGACCAGCCCAACCTATCCCTGGTTGGCGACCAATCCGCCGGCGCCGACCTTCGATGGACTGCACTCCGGCATGAGCGGCAACCGGTTTGTCAATGACTCCGCCAGTTGGGTGCGGACCACCGTCCTGGGTCCAGGCCGGCTCAGCTTCTGGTGGAAGGTGGATTCGGATGTGACCCCGCCTCCGCCGGACATTCCTTATTCCTTTGATGCATTCGGATTTGCCATTGACGAAGAGGTCCAGGACCAAATCATGGGCCAGGTGGACTGGTGCCATCGCTCGTTTTCAATCCCCGAAGGCGTCCACACCCTCACTTGGGAGTACCTCAAGGACCCGCAATACCACTGGGGTGAGGACCGCGCCTGGTTGGACCAAGTGACCTATACAACCAACGCGCCGCCCCCGCCGTTGGAAACGGCCCTCGATACTTGCGGCGTGACGTGGGAAACCGGTGGCGATGGCCGGGCGGCCGAATGGTTCAGCCAGGCCAATGTGACGCAAGACGGTCTGTGGGCCGCCCAGAGCGGGGCCATTTACCACAATCAAACCAATTGGATTCAAACTGTGGTCACCGGCGTAACCAACGTGAGTTTCTGGTGGAAGGTGTCCTCTCAAACCAACGCGGATGTTCTCGAATTCTACACTAACTCTGTGTTAGCCAAACGCATCTCGGGGGAAGTGAACTGGCAATCCAACTTCTTCCGCTTGTCCCCCACCGTCACCAACACTCTTAAATGGCTTTATCGCAGCGACGCGCTTCTTTCCAGTGGAGCCAATTGCGGGTGGCTGGATCGAGTCACATTCAACCCACCCCCTGAGCTGGCCATCGCCTCGTTCGCAACGAATCTTACGCTGGCCGCCTCGCACTCGGACTGCACCGCCAGCCTTCCGGACTTCATCGCCACCGGTCTGCTCAGTCTGGCCGTTCCCTGCAGCTCGTTAATGGTCACCCAGACGCCGGCGCCGGGCACCGTTCTGGGCGTTGGCCCAACCCATGTCGTTCTTACGGTTGCATCGTCCCAAGGCAGCACCTTGAGCGTGACTAACGTCACGGTTGTCGTTGATTCCCATCCCCCTGTGCTCAGCTTGCTCGGGGACAACCCCCTCACCAATGAGTGTCACGCGGCATTTGTTGACCCGGGGGTGGCGGCCGAGGACCTGTGTTCTGGCGTCGCCAGCCTGACGACGAACAGCGCGGTGAACCCCAACCTGCCGGGCCTTTACTTCATTGAGTATGTGGCGAGGGACGGCAGTGACAACGGCGCCACAAACTTTCGCACCGTTTATGTCGTGGACACGACCCCTCCTCTTCTCACCCTGCTGGAGACGAATCGGCTGACGCTGGCCGCCGGCTCCAATTGCACCGCGGTCATGCCTGACCTGACCTCGCAACTTCAGGTCGTTGACCCGTGCGGGGGCGTCCTGACCGTGCTTCAAACACCGTTGGCCGGAACGGTGCTTCCGATGGGCGTGACACCGGTCTTGTTCCGGGCGGACGATGGCTATGGGAATACCAACACGCTCAGCACGGTGGTGACCGTCGAGGATCGGGCTTTCCCTCTCCTCCTCTCCCAGCCCCAGAGCCAGGCGTTGGCCCCCGGCAGCCCCGCCGTCTTTACCGTTGCCGCCACGGCGTGCTCCAGTCTGAGCTATCAGTGGCGTTTCCAGGGCGGCGCACTTCCCGGGAAGACGGAAACCGAGCTGCGCATTGCCGCGGTCCAGCCCTCCGACGCGGGACAGTACAGCGTGGTGGTCGCAAACCG
>JARKQH010000379.1 GCA_029974925.1 Verrucomicrobiota bacterium | reverse complement strand
CCGGAGGGCAAACTCTGGGAACTCCTGATGGGCCAGCAGATTCACATTGGCGGCCTGCAAAGCTCCACCGCCCTGGCCGACCGCGCCGGCATTCGCCCGGGGCAACAGGGCGTTGACCTGTGCTGCGCGACCGGCGCCGGCATGCGCTTCCTGTTGCATTTCCGCAACGTCAGCCACATGCACGGCGTGGATGCCACCCCGGCCATGCTCGAGCTGGCACGCCAACGCTGCCGCGAGGAGGACCTCGCTGAGCGCGTGACTTTTGTGGAGGCGGATGTCTGCGCCACCGGCCTCCCGACCGGCGCGTTTGACTTCGTCTGGGGCGAGGACGCCTGGTGCTACGTCGAGAACAAGGAACGGTTGATTGCCGAGGCGGTCCGGCTGGCGCGGCCCGGGGGCGTCATCGCTTTCACCGACTGGCTGGAAGGCAACGAACCCATGAGCGAAGCCGAGGCTGCACGGTGCCTGGGCTTCATGAAGTTCCCCAGCCTGTTCACGCTCGCGGACTACGTTGGCGGGCTTCGCGCGCAGGGCTGCCGGATTCGAGAGGCGGCCGACACCGGCCGTTTCGCCGCTTACATGCCCCTCTACCTCGACATGCTCGAAAAACAGTTGACCTACGACGCCCTCAGAATCATCGGCTTCGATGCCGCGCTGGCCGACAGCCTCCTCGCCGGGATGCGTTTCCTCAAAGCGTTGGCCGTCGCCGGCAAGATCATTCAAGGTCTTGTGGTGGCCGAAAAACCCTGAGGCGTGGCGAGGCAGCCTCCGCTGGGAAGACCCTCGGCCCGCCGCCGGAGCAGAGGAGGTTGAAGCGGAGGCTGGCTGGCCCAACCCCCGGCTTTTTCGTGGACGTTTTCTACACCAGCCCCTGGGTCCCGCCGGAGTGGATTGCTGCCCATGGCTTTCAACCCCGCGGGGTTTGGTCCAGCCCCGCCCTGGACCTCCGCGCCGCGCCCCTGGCTGAAGGCGTCTGCGCCTTTGCCGCAGGAGTGCTCCGCCTGGTCGAGGCCCGGCCCGCCGCCGGCTTTGTCCTGACCACCCACTGCGACCAGCTTCGGCGCGGTTTTGACGCCTTGGACGACGCGACGGGCAACAGCACGTTTCTGTTTAACCTCCCCGCCACCTGGCAAACCCCCACTGCCCGCCGGTTGTACCAGGCGGAGCTCCGCCGGCTGGGACGTTTCCTCGTCAGGCTGGGTGGTGCGGCGCCGGACCGGTCGCGCTTGCAGCCAATCTGTCAGGCTTACGAACAAGCGCGGTGCCGGCTTCGGGCCGCAGCCGGGACCTGCTCGGGACGGCGGTTGACGGAATTGTCTGCGCACTACCACTGGACGGGTGAGGCAAAGTCCGGTTCCGAACCTGAGCCAGAGACCGGCGCGGTCCCCCTGGCGCTGGTGGGCGGGCCTCTGCCGCCATCGCTTTGGGGACTGCTCGAACTGATTGAGGCAGCGGGCGGACGCCTTGTCCTCGATGGTACCGAGGCCGGAGAGCGCAGCCTCCTGCCGCAAGTTCGGTTACACCCGCCCGGCGAACCGGAAAACCAGCCAACCTCAACGGGAGCGCCCCGGCCGCCGGATACGGAAGATGGCGTGGAAATTCTGGCCAACGCTTATTTCGACGCCCTAACCGCCGTCTTTCAGCGGCCCAACACGCGCCTTTATCAATGGCTGCGCGCGCGCGTGGCAGCGCGGCAGGTCCGCGGCATCATTCTGTGGCATTATGTCGGGTGTGATCTGTGGCGCGCGGAGGCCCAATCGTTGCGGGAGGCCCTGGGATTGCCGGTCTTGCTGCTCGAGGCCGATGAAACCGACGGCCACTCGCTCCGCCATGCCGGACGCATTGCGGCCTTTATCGAATGTCTGCGATGACGCCGCCCCGCAAACTCTCGCTCGAACAATGGGACGAGCGCTGGCGTGAACTCCATCGCGGCGGCCTGGTCGAGCCCGCTTACGGCGGGCCCCTCAGCCGTCACGTCGCTGAGGAAGGTGACCTGCGTCTGCGCCATCTCGCCTTTGATCCCTCCCCCGCCGCCCTCCGATTGTGGAATTTCCTGCTCACTGAAAACCAGCGGCTGCGACAGTTCCGGGCCGGCGGAGGCCGGCTGGTCGGGGTCATGAAAGACCTGGGAACCGTTCCCGTGATGGCGTTTGCGTTGCCGGCCGTGCGGGCTTTTTATCCCGACGGCGCCTGGTGGACTCCGTGCCTGATGGAATGCGGCGACGGCTTGTTCCAACACGCCGACCGCCTGGGCATTGACGCTTCCTTCTGCCCCGTCCGCGCCATGCTGGGCGCCTTCGAAACCGGCGGGCATTTCCCCCGGCCCGACCTGCTGGTCTGCAGCGCCGGCGCCGTTTGCGACGACTTCTCCGCCATCGCACAGCGGCTCGAAACCCTCGGCTACGCCATCGCCTGGTGGGAAATGCCCCGGCGTCGAAACCCGGACGAGGGGGAACCCGCCTGCACGCTGCCCGGGGGCCTGCAAGCGCCCCAATCGCAAGTGGAGGGGGTGCGGGATGAACTTGAACGCATTGGCAACCTGCTCGGCGGCCTGGCCGGATGTCCCCTCACCGACACGCTGCTGACCGAAGGCGTTCGCCGCGCCAACCAGGTCCGCCGCCTCCTCCAGACACTCCGCAACCGGGTTTACGGGTCGCCCGGCGCCCCCCTGCCCGCCTTGGAAATGCTGGTCGCCGAGATGCTGGCCATTCATTTTTGCTCGGACCGGGAGGAGACCGCCCGGGTGCTGGCCGGGCTGCTGGCGGAGACCGACCGCCGCTGCCGCGAGCATCAATGGGTGCTGTCCCCGGAAGCCGTGCGAGTCTTCTGGGTCAACCCGGTCGCGGACCTGCGCGCCATGAACCTTCTTGAGGATTGGGGAGGCCGGGTCTGTGGAGCGGATTTCATGATTACTCACGCCCTTGAACTCATTCCCGAGGACCTGCCGCCTTGCGAAGCTCTGGCGCGAACCGCCCTGGCCGACCCAATGGTGGGCTCGACCCGGGATCGCGCTGACCGGATCATCGCCCAGTGCCGTCAATTCGCAGCCGAAGCCGTAATTGTGTCCCGCATCCCCGGCGCCAGCCATTGTGCCCGCGAAGGCGAAATCATCCGCCAACGAGTGCGCCAGGAACTCGGCCTCCCGGTTTTGGAATGGGAGGTGCCATCGCTGGTTGACCCCCTCCTGCCCACGCTGGGCTCGCGCCTCCAGGCGCTGCTGGAAACCGCCCGCCTCCGCCGCCGGCGCTGAGCGCGTCCGCGCCCGGCGGCGCCCCGCCAGGCAATGTCAACAACGTTTCCTTTGGGTTTCTCCCGGGTGAATGGACAAAATGATTATTTCGGGTAACCTGATATGGATTTGTTTCTTATGGTAAACGACCCGACACACGCGGCTGAACCCGCGCCTTTAAAAATGGAAAACACCCGTCGGATCAGCCGGTTTGCGGTCACGGGCATGACCTGCGGAAACTGCGCGCGCCATGTCGCCCAAGCCATTCAGGGCATCCCGGGCGTGGCCAGCGCCGCCGTGGATTTGGATGCCGGAGAGGCCACGGTGCGCTGGACGGCGGGAGTCGAGCCCGATCCCGGAGCTGTGGCAAAGGCGGTCGAGGCCGAGGGATTCGGCGCCAGGCCGATTGAGGCGGGGCCGGGCGTTCAGGCGCACGAGGGTGGGAGAATGGGGGGATGGCAGACGAACCTGGTGGTGGGCGTGCCGGTGACGGCGGCGCTGATGATTGGGGAGTGGGTATTGGGCCTTGGAGCCGTGCGCTGGTTCCAGTGGCTGGCATTCGGGCTGGCCTCGGTGGTTCAGGTCCTTGCCGGCGGCCGGTTCTACCGCGGCGCCTGGGGCCAGCTCAAGACCGGCGGCTCCAACATGGACACGCTCGTGGCGCTGGGCTCGACCACCGCCTTCGCTTACAGCGTGTGGGTTTTATTCACTCATCCTGGCGCCCACGTTTACTTCATGGAGGCGGCCGCGATTATCACCTTGATCAGCCTGGGCCACTGGCTCGAAGCCCGCGTCAGCCTCAAGGCCTCCGCCACGCTGCGCCAATTGCTGACTCTCGCGCCCGCCCGCGCCCGGCGCCGGAGCGCCGATGGCCGTGAAACCGAAGTCCCGGCCGCCGAGTTGCGGGCGGGCGACGTCGCCGTGGTCCGCCCCGGGGACCGCATCCCCACCGACGGCGTGGTTCTTGAAGGCGAGTCGGCGGTGGACGAATCCATGCTGACCGGCGAATCGGCGCCCGTGGACAAGCGAGCGGGGCATGAGCTTTACGCGGGCACGACCAATTTGAACGGCCGGCTGGCTTTCCGCGTGACGGCCACCGGCGAGGAGACGGCGCTGGCGAACATCGTCGCGGCCGTGCAACGAGCCCAAAGCAGCCGGGCGCAAATTCAGCGGCTGGGCGACCGGGTCAGCAGCATTTTTGTGCCGTCGGTTATTTTAATTGCCGTTCTGGCCGCGTTGTGGTGGGCGCTGGCGCCGCAATCCGCCCAGCAGCTTCACGGTTGGGTTGGCCGTTTTCTGTGGCCGGCGCATTTGCCCGGCACTCCGGTCGCGACCGCTTTTCTGGTGGCCGCCTCGGTGTTGATCATTGCCTGTCCTTGCGCCATGGGCCTCGCCACCCCGGCGGCCATCATGGCCGGTTCCAACGCCGCCGCCCGCCGCGGCATTCTCATCCGGGACGGGGTGGCCTTGGAGAAAGCCGGCAACGTCACTGCCGTGCTCTTCGACAAGACCGGCACCTTGACGATGGGCAAGCCGAGCGTGGCAACAACCTGGGAAGCCGAACCCGCCGGCGCCCGCGCCGGGCGCGCTTCCCGCCTCGCGGCCAGCCTGGCCCGCCACTCGACCCACCCGATCAGCCAGGCGCTGGCCACGCTCGACCCGGCAGACCTCCCCCTCGAGGGCTGGGAAGAGGTCCGCGGCGCGGGCGTCCAGGCGCGTTTCCGCGATTCCGGCGGCGCTGTCGTCGCCCGGCTCGGCTCGTTGCGCTGGCTGACGGAGGCCGGCGTCGAAACCCGCCCCGCGGCGGCATTCGTTCAGAAATGGTCCGCCGAGGGCGCCACGATAATCGGGTTGGCAGTGGACGCCGAGTTGCGCGCCCTGTTCGCGATCCAGGACACGCTGAAACCCGCCGCCTCGAAGGTCGTCGAACAACTCCAGCGACAGGGGCTCAAGACCTTTATGGTGACCGGTGACAACGCCCTTACAGCGGCTGCCATCGCCCGCCAGACGGGCATTCCGCCGGAGAATGTCTTTGCCGAGGTCCGGCCCGAGCGCAAGGCGGACCTGGTCCGGGATTTGCAGCGAAGGGGCGAACGCGTGGCGTTTGTGGGGGACGGCATCAACGATGCCCCGGCGCTGGAACAGGCCGACCTCGGCATTGCCGTCGCCCGCGCCAGCGATATCGCGCGTGAAGCCGCCGACATCATCCTCCTCAAATCCGAAATCGGCGCCGTCCCGGAAAGTCTGGGCCTTGCCCGCGCGACGCTTCGGACCATCAAACAGAACCTGTTCTGGGCCTTCTTTTACAACGCCGCCGGCGTGCCCCTGGCGGCGTTGGGATTCCTCAGCCCCATTCTTTGCGCGGCCGCGATGGGGTTGTCCGACTTGCTGGTGATCGGCAACGCGCTCCGGTTGCGGCAGTGGAAGATGGACTGAAAGCCGGCTGGGCCGGCTTGCCCTCGGAGCAGGCCGCCACGCCGCCTGCGCAGGGTGCTTTAGTTTATCGTGGAGGCAATCCACGGCCGATGATATAACCCGGCCATGAACGGTTCCGTCTTCATGACGCGTGTCGGGTTCAACAACTGCCAGACCCGCGCCGGGTGTTCGATGCCGCTCCGCCCCGTCACGCCTCGGGTCGGTCCCAACGGTGCGGGCCAGGGCCGCTTCCTGGAGGCTCGGCGGCCGGCCCAGCACGGTCCTGCACAGTTCCCAACATCCTCCCCTGGCGCGAGCGTCGAGTCATGACTGAGGTTCGCGCCGCGCCAAGGCCCCTGCACTGTCCCCACTGAACCCGAAAGCCTATGCCCTATCAGACCTTTGGCCTCGAGGACGTCGCGCGCTACCTGCACCTGAGCCCGGCGGAAGTCGAGGGCATGGTGAAGCGCCAGGAGATCCCCTTCGAGAAACGCGGCGGCCGGCTGGTCTTCCGCAAGGCGGAGATTGAAACCTGGGCGTCCCGGCGCATTCTGGGCCTGGCCGGCAAGCACCTGGCCGAGTACCACCAGAAAACGACCCGGGCCACGCAGGACGTGGACCGGCGCCAGGCGCTTTTGCCCGAGCGGCTGCGGCCGGAGTTCATTGACGCGAGCCTGCCCGCGAAAACCAAGGCTTCGGTGCTGCGCGAGATGGCGCTGCTGGCCGGAAAAACGGGCCGCGTGTACGACCCCGACGCGCTGCTGGCGGGATTGCAGCAAAGGGAAGAACTCTGCTCAACCGGCGTCCCCGGCGGCCTGGCTCTGCTGCATCCGCGCCACCGGGAGGAGTATTTGTTCGAATCGCCCTTTATCGTTTTGGGCAGAACCGTTCAGCAAATTCCCTTTGGCGCCCCGGACGGCCGGCCCACGGACCTGTTCTTCCTCGTCGCCTGTCCGGACGATCGCCTGCACCTGCACATGCTGGCGCGCCTTTGTTTGATGGCCCAAAAGACCCCCTTGCTGGAGGAATTGAGGCAGGCCCCCACCGCCGAAGCCATGTATGACATCCTGATCAACTCGGAACTCGCCGTCCTGTGACCCCCGCGTCCGAGTTGCGTCGGTTTGGCGAAGCCCCGGGCAGACGGTCACCGGCAGGTTCCGGAAAGCTCCGGTGGCCGCCCTCCGCCTGACCATTGCAGTCGGCGGCAAAACCATGTTCTTCGATGGAGTGTCAAGTGAGAAAAAGAGCCCGGGGCCGACAGAAGGCTGTTGTCAACGGACACTTGCAATGGTAGCCTTGCGAACAGGTGTCGGCCGCATGGCGGGCAGGCGAGAGCTGGCCTGCCCGGGTGGCCGGGCTGTAAGGAAGTGGGGGACGGCTTGGCCCCACGTTTTTTTGAATGGAATCCAAGTTGGAAAGAGCGGCGCCTGGCGGCCGCTTAAAGAAGGCGGTGCAACCGCCCGCCGCTCTGGAGACAAGCGTGGATCTGTCCACGCTGGACGAGATCGCCAAGGCCGATCGGAACCTGACCATCCCCCGTTGCGTCGAGCGTGTGAACCACGAGAAAGCCATCGCCACCCTGAAGACCGCCCTGGCGGACGCCTGCGCCGCCGGGGATCGCCTGAAGGGCCTGCTGCGGAAGGAGGGGCTGCTTAAATGAACCCAGCCAAAGCCCGGCCCAAGTGCGTCATCATTGCCGGCCCCAATGGGGCGGGCAAGACGACCTTTGCGCGGGAATTCCTTCCGCGCGATGCCGGGGTCATCCATTTCGTCAACGCCGACCTCATTGCCGGGGGCTTATCGCCGCTGCGCCCGCAACTGGCCGCGCTTGCCGCCGGACGGCTCTTCCTGAGGGAACTCGACCGTTTGGCCCGTGCGCAATCCGATTTTGCCTTCGAGACCACCCTCAGTGGATTGGTCTATGTGGCGCGCCTCAAACGGTGGAAGGCCGCCGGTTACCGGATCGAGATTGTTTATCTCTGGCTGCCGTCGCCCCGCCTCGCACTACTGCGGATTGCGGCGCGCGTCAGGCAGGGCGGCCATAACGTCCCCCGCGCCGAGGTGCTGCGCCGCTTCGACCGCAGTTGGTCGAATTTCCAGGCCGTTTACCGGCCGCTGGCCGATGCTTGGGCGGTCTATGATAATTCCCAAGTCAGACCCCGCCTGATGGAATGCGGACCATGAAAAGCAAGAACGGAAAAAAAACATCCAGGACGCTCGCCACTGCGGCTGGCCGGGCACTACGCCGCGCCGCCGTGGTGGCCCGCAAAACCGCCCGCGCCCACGGAACCCCAATCTACCTGTGGAAGGACGGGAAAATCGCGGCCCAGAAACCCTGACGCGCCCAAGCAGCGCCGGGGCCGCATCCGGTTCATCAATGCGGTCAACGAATTGACCCGCGGGCGGGCGCCGAGCTTCCCTGGAGCCGGAGCCCATCGGGAAAATCCTGAAGGCTTACCAGGCGTTCAAGGACATCCCGGGCTTCGCCAGGGTCGTGCCGCGGGACACGATCCGAGCCAACCAATCCCACCTCAACATCGCGCTTTGCGTCCAGGCCAAAGGCAACGGGCAAGGACCGGCTGCCGCCGCGAGCACGAAGCCGTTGTCGAAGGTCGTCGCGGAATGGCAGGGAATCTTCCACGCTCTGCGCCGGTCCATGAACCAGCTCCTGGCGACGCTCCATCAGGGCAAAAACGAAACGAAAAAGCGAGTTTGACATGGGTTTCATCTGAGACTATTATATGTCTCAAATGAGCACAACGATGACGAAAGCCAAACCAGCCCGAAAGCGGGTCGGGAGGAGGATTCCCGCGAAGAAGGTCGTTTCCTTCGCCGGGGTGGTCAGCGGCCAAATCCACGGCTTCGAATCCAAAGCCGCCGCCTTCGAGTTGTCGCCCGGCAAGCTGATTGAGGTCATCCGTATGGGATTGCCGGTGCAAGAGTTGGACGTGCTGCAAGCCAGCCTGGACGTGCCCATGGACGAGCTGGCCCCCAAGCTGGGCATCTCCAAGGCCACACTACACCGGCGCAAAGCCCAGGGGCGGCTCGGCCCGGAGGAGTCCGACCGGGTGCTGCGCTTTGCCCGGCTCATGGGCAAGGCGGTCGAAGTGCTGGAAGGCGAGGTCGCCGCCCGTCGCTGGTTAAAATCGCCGCAGGTGGGCTTGGGTGGGGCCGTGCCGCTGGATTACGCGGAAACCGAAGTTGGCGCGCGGGAGGTCGAGGACCTGCTCGGACGCATCGAATACGGAGTCTATTCGTGATGCTCGAAGCCTGGCGCGTGGTAAAGGAGAAGCACGTCGCCACGGCTTTCTCCGGCGAAGGAGCCGCCAAGACTGGGGGCCGATGGAACTCGCGTGGCGTGGTGGTGGTCTATACCAGTGCGACCCGCTCCCTGGCGGCGCTGGAAACGCTGGTCCACCTGAATCCCCCGGTGATGTTCAACTACCGGATCATTCGCATCGAGTTCGATGAAGCCTGGGTCGAGCGCCTGCCGTTGGCGGCATTGCCATCCGACTGGAGGACGGAGCCGCCGCCACTTTCCACCCGGCAACTGGGCGACGCCTGGGCACGCTCCTCGCGCACCGCCATCCTGGCGGTGCCCAGTGTCATCATCCCGGAGGAGACGAACTACGTGCTCAACCCGGCCCATCCCGACTTCAAGAAGATCACGATTAGCAAGCCCGCGCCGTTCACCTTCGACCCGCGACTCCTCACCTGAAGCCCGCTGCCGCTGCCAGCCATGCGAAAGCGAATGCCAGCCAGACCCTCCAGTTCGGCTGGGGGCGAGGGCGGTTTGGCGATGGAGTCGAGTGCGTGAACGAACTGGAGCGCGATCAGCAGGCGGCTGGAATCGAACGGACCCCGGGATTGGCACATCTCGCTCCGGGGTCACTGCGTGCCACGCCGGGGCTTACCAGAACTGCCACGCGCCGCGGCCGGCGACCCAGAGGCCCAGGAGGAAGTTGGTGATGGCGTGGGCGGTCATCGCGTCGCCGAGGCGGTTTTTCCGAATGACCAGCCCTTGGTAAGCCAGACCGCACAGAAACCCCGCCAGCCATTGGTAGTGGACGAAGCCGAAAATCACCGAGGTAACCACCAGCGAAAGCCAGTGGACCTGGCGGAAGGGCATTTCGGTGAAATCCTTGCGCACGAAATAACGGTAAAGAAACGACCGGTACATGGCCTCCTCGATGGGCGGCACCACCAGCGCGGAGCCAATCGTCCGGACGCCCACAAAGAAAAACCCCATGGCGGAAGCCTCGCCGAATTCCTTGAAGGGGTTCCACGGGTTGCCGGCCTTGAAGAGAAACTCGAACTTGGGATAGTACGGGTCCAGCCCGACCCAGATGGCAAAGACCAGCACGCCGACGACGACGGCTTCCCAGCTAAAGGCCCACCGGATTTCGGTCACCAGCGAGCGCATCTCCCAAATGCACCACAGGCCGACCAGCATCTTGACGAGGTAAAGCCAGTAACGCGCGGGGCCGCCAAAGCTGTCCTGCACAAAGGTCAGGAGGACAATAATGACATAAGGCGCCACGCGCGCGTGGATGGGCGAGGCCGTGATTTTTTCGCGCAGGAAATTCATTCCGGGCCCGCGACGAACCCGCGCCAGTAAACGGGGCCGCGAGGCGAAAGTCAATCCCCGAGCCTGCTTAATCGCCCAAACGCAGCACCTGCGTGCCGTTGGGACCCGTCAGCGTAACGGTCCGGCTGGTTAATGCCGTCACCCTGGCTTCCCCCACGGCGTCCCCAATGAACACGGTTTTGCCGCTGATGATGGCCGAGGGGCGCGTGGGATGGATGATGACGCCCTGGAGTTTCAGCGGCGGGGGTTCCGCCGGGACGGGAACCGGATGATTGGTGCCGGACAAGCCGGCAACGTCGGGAGCCGTTGGGGTGACGACCGCCCCGGGCATCGGGAGCGCCGGGGGCGTGGGAAGCGGTTCGGGCGCCACCGGACCCGGCAGGTCCGTGGGGCCAAAAGTGGCCGGGCTTGCCGCCCCCGCGGGCTCAGGCGGCCCTTGTTCCGGCGTGGCATTGAGCGGCTCCCCGGCGAGAGCTCGCGCCACCAGTTCCGGTTCGCCGGAGGCGGAGGCGTGGTCGTTTTGAAAAACCCGCCAGACAAGGAACACCACCAGCAAGGCGGCCAATCCAACAATGCAGGGGAACAACAGGCCCAAGCTGCGGCGCGGGCTCTGGGGCGGCTCGACGGGCCGGAGTTGGGGGCCTTGCGAAAGCGGTGGAGGCGCCTGTTGCTGGGCGGCCTTGGCCCGTTTCAGTGCGTCGTTGATGAGGCTCATGCGGTGATGACTCCTTCCAGTTCGCGGATGGCGCGGTTGACGAGGCGGAAGCCGATCCGGTTTTGCTGTTCCACAAAGCCCGCCAACAGGGCCTTGTCGCAAAGGGCGTTGACCAGGCGGGGGATGCCTTTGCTGTATTGGAACACGCGCCACAGCGCCAGCCAGGTAAAGCAGGGAGTGCCGTTGCCGCCGGAGACATGCAGCCGGTGGCGGACATACTCGGCCATCTCGGGCCGCGTCAGCGGCCGCAAATGGTAACGGACGGTAATCCGCTGGCGGAGCTGGCGCAGCCGGGGATTGTTGAGGCGGTCGCGCAATTCCGGCTGCCCCAGGAGGACGATTTGCAGCAGCTTGCGGTTGTCCGTCTCAAGATTGGAGAGCAAGCGCACCTGTTCCAACAATTCGTCGGTGAGGTCCTGGGCCTCATCAATGATCAACACCGTTTCCTTGCCGCGCTCGACCTGGTCGAGCAGGAACTGGTTGATGACCCCGAGAATCTCCAGGCGGTCCAGGCCGCTGACCGGCAGGGCAAATTCGAGGGCAACCGCCTTGAGCAGTTCGCCGGCACTCATGACCGGGTTCAAAATCAGGGCCGTCGCATAACGGTCGTCGAGCTGCTCGAGCATGGCGCGGCAAAGGGTGGTCTTGCCGGCCCCCACCTCCCCGGTGAGCTGAACAAAGCCTTTGCGCTCGCGAATCCCGAAAAGCAAATGGTTGAACGCTTCGCGGTGCTTCGCGCTGTAAAACAGAAACCGCGGATTCGGCGTGATGTCAAAAGGCGGTTCGCTCAGGCCAAAAAAGTCCAAATACACGGTCATCCAGGCAGCAAAAACGATGCCCAAGGCCGGAACCCGGGCGCGGCGCGTGGAACGGCAGAGGGAGGGGCCCGCAAACTTGCGCACGGGCGGGTCCGCCCGAGCACCCAGGAACGCCTGATTCGGGCGGGCGCTTTTCGGAAAAGCACCCTGGCCGTTGTCTCCGCGCAGCCTTCTGCCTGCCAGATGTTTGAGTTCGACGCCCGGCGGACTCGGATGCCTTCGCGACGGCCCCAGCCAGTTCGGCGGCGGAAATCGCCATCACGTCCAAAATCGAGACAATTCCCCGGCCCTCTCCGCGTCCGAGGAGCCGGTTTTCCGCCGGTATTGCCCAACCCACCCGGGCCGGTATATTGGCCCGGTGACTGCATCCTCGATGTCAACCGAACCGCTGGCGCTGCAGCCGCCGGGTCCGGGGTGGAAAATCGTTTGCGATAACGGCCTGGCCTTGCGGGCGATCACCGGAGAGTTTGCGCCGGCCAACGGCCTGTTGCGTTCCATTGCGGAACGCATCCGGGTTGCCGCGGGTCACTTGGGACTGGGGCCGCAGGACCTGCATCGCATCTTCAGCCGCCACGACATTTTCGAAGGGGAAATGAACGTGACTTTGAACGGGCGCTCGGCGGATTTCATCCTCGTCGAGACGTACCATCAAATCCACGGCATGGTGGGCAAGGGAGCGCTCAAACTGGTGTTTCCCCAAGACTTGCTCGGCGAGGGCGGCCAATTCCGGGAGGTGGCGCCGGGCGTGGTGGAAGTCCTGCCCCCGGCGGGAGCGGGAGCGTGGGCCAGTCCCGCGGAGGCGGAGGCGGTGGTGAAGGGAGCGATGCGGGAGTTTATGACGGGCGAGACGCTGAGTATGAGCCTGAAAAGCCAGGCCACCGGGGCCCCCTTCGCCGGGAGCGAAGGCCTGGTCCTCTGCGCCTTGCGCGAGTTCGATGCCGCCCGCGGACGGTATTACCTCAAACCGGCGATTCAGCCGGGGGAGGAGAAGACGCGAGCCGACAAGGACTTGATCGAGCACATGATGAACCAGGCGGCGGAGTTGTTGACCCGCGCCGGCCGCATTGCCTTCGATCAGATCGTGCATGCGGCCGAAACCAACTCGACCCTGACCGCCAAACTCGATTTGCAGCTCCCCGCCAACGTCGTCGAAGGCCACCTCCGCTGCCTGCTCCGGCAGGATCCCAACATTGTCATTGGGGACGAGGACATGACGGCGCGCCTGCGGGAAATCTGGCGGAGCGAAGACTACGAAGCGGTGGCGTGCCCCCTGGCCAGCGCCGCAGCCCGGATGCAGATCGAACACTCGATCTTGTTGCCGGCCTCGCGGGACCGATTGCGGCGCCTGCTGGGCGACCTGGCCGGCCGCAGCGTTCCAACTCCGGATCAATACCGTGAACTGATTGACCTGTTCTTCGGCGGAGGCGAGACCCAGCAAATCGAGGACCAGCTTTACCACCGGCGCGAGCCCATCCTGCGCACCCTCTCGGTGGCGCTGTCCGCCCGGAGCCTGGATGAGTGCGGGGAGCCGGCCGTCCTCGAATTCTACCTGAGAACCTTGCTCGATAACCAGCGGATCAGCCTGGAAGCGGCCTTGTTGCGGCGCCTGCCCCCGGGCCAGCCGCTGCCCATGGATTGGTTTGACCGCGCCCCCCTGCTTTCGCGGGATCAAGAGCGCCGGCTGGCCGCCCTCCTGCCGGGCCCGGCCATCACCCGGGACAAGGTGCGCGAGCACTTTTGGGAAGTCGTGACCATCCTCTGCGAGGCCAAGGCCGGCCTGCCGCGTTACACCCCCGATCCCCACCTCCAGGCGCGCAAGGATGTGCTGGAACGCGCCACGCGGGCCATCACCGCCGCCGGGGACCTTCTGCCTTCGTGTGACCGGATCATTTTCTTCACGCTGCCCTATGCTTACGAGTGCGTCACCCCGAAACTGGGCGTCGTGACCCGCAAGCCGGTCGCCCTCTGCGGGTCGGAATTGCGCCCGGAAGCCATGGCCGCCGGGGGCGTCATGTCCGTCGAGATTTTCCTGAAAAGGTTGACGGGCAAGCCCCGGCCGCTGCAGGGACTGACCGTCGCCATCGAAGGGCTGGGCAACGCGGGCAAGCACGTCGCCACCAGCATGCTGCAGAAGGGGGCCACCATCATCGGCGTCAGCGACAGCCGGGGCGCGGTGGTCAGCCCGGACGGCCTGACCCGCGAGGAACTGGCTGTCATCATCGCCCACAAGAATTCCGGCCGGCGGCTCGACACGCTCCTCTCCAGCCCGGCCGCGCGCGGGCTCTCGGCCCGCGACGGCGCCCCGGTCACCTTCTGGCCGGAGCCGCAGAAACTGCATCAAATCAAGGCCGACATCCTGGTGCTGGCCGCCATCCCCGGGACCATTCGGGCCGACCGGGCCCAGGAGCTTCAGGTCCGCCTGGTTTGCGAGCTGACCGGCGCCGCGGTGACCGGCGAGGCCAAGCGCGTGCTCAAACAACGCCGGATTCACGTCATCCCCGACAACCTGGCCAGTTCGGGCGGTTTGCTGGTCTCCCTCTCCGAAATGTTGCAGAACAGCGCCGGCCAGAATTGGGATCGCAAGCTCGAGGAACACAATCTGTATCAACAGTTGTCGCGGAGTTGCGACGCGGTGCTGGACGTGGCGCGGCGTCATGACGTGGACGCGCCCACGGCGTCGGACCTGCTGGCGCTGGGGCGCATGCACGAGCTGGCGCTTTATCGCGAGCAGGTCGAGCGCGCGGCCGCCGAACTGGCGCGCCGGCTGCGCGCCATTCAGCCGGCCGAACGCGTCCTGATCGTGTCCGATGACGACGAGGACGGCGTGGCCTCCGCCGCCATGCTGCACACGATGCTGGCGCAACTGAACCCCGGAGCCGAAGCCCGCGCCGCGTTCCTGAACGAGTCGTTCCGATCCCGGGTCATGCTGGACCGCGTGCTGGCGGCGGAGGGCACGCCCCAGCCGGTGCGGCACGTTTTCGTGCTTGACCGCGCCTTTCCCGCCAGTGAACCGGCCCAGGCGCGCTTGCGGGAGCTGCTCGAGCGGTGCCAGGTGACCATTGTCAACAACCACCCCCTGCCGCCCGAGCTGGCCCGCCAACCGGAGCTGCTCTCGCTCCAGGGCACCCTCTTCATCTCGCCCCAAAGTCTGCGGTCGCCGCGGTCCGGCAAGCATTACTCGACAGCCATGATCTTGCGCGAGCTGGCCTGTCAGCTCCTCACCGACCGCCAGGCGCTGGCCCGCATCCATTGGCAAACGGCCGTCGCCAGTTGCCTGGATGTGCCCGAGGAGGCCGACAGTGAATGGGTCTGGTTCTTTGCCCAGTTCAACCCCGACCGGGCCATGGAAGCCGCCCGCGCCCTGCGCCTGGTGACTCGCGCCGGCGGGTTTCTGAATGCGGTCCACGCCCTGTTGGGCGTCACGCGCCCCGACCAGCTCGAAACGCATCCGGCCTGGCAGCAGTTCATGGCCGAATTCAGGCTCCTGGAGGAGCGCGTCCAGGTGCTCGTCGAAAAAATCATCCTCGAAAACCGCGGCCGCCCCTGCATCTCGCACTTCTTCACCCCCGACGAAGTGGCTTCCCCCACCCCGGTGGCCGGCGATGCCGCCGAGGAACTGGACTTTTACCACTGGATTTCCGAGCACCTCACCCGCCGGGGCAATCTTGCCGAAAAACCCATCATTGTCGGGCAGGTGGTGCGGGACGCCGGCGGCCAGCCCTGCCTGGGCGTGCGCATCCGCAGCCCGCGCGGCGTGGACCTCGGAGAGGTCGGGCTGCCCCGGGAGTTCAGCTCCGGCGGCCTGCCCAATACGGCCTTGGGCAAATTCCCCTTGCCGCCAGGCGCCCCCCCCGAGCGCGAGTTTCAGCGGGTGGTTGACGCCATCTGGCTGAAAACGACCCACCCCCTCTATCTGGCCTCCTCGCCCCTTGCAGGGGAATGACCCCCATCCCCCGTTTTGGGTATGTTGCAGGGCGGGCGGTTGCGTTAACTTTGAATTGCTGAAGTGAGTATCGCTTGGGCCAATCGGTTTGTGGGTTGAGTTGAGATTGGCCGTTTGAGGGGATACTGAGGCAGGCGCCCCGGCCGGTTTCCGGGGCGCCTCTTTTTTCAAAGATCACGATTGAGTTGTTCCTTTTCGGCCCGGAGGGTGGTAGATTGTCCCGGTATAAGAACTGGCCCATGAACGCTTGCCCTGCCCCAAAACCGGCCCGACAGCCCTCCCCAACGGCCCCGGCGTCGAAGGCATTCACCCTGATTGAGTTGCTGGTGGTGATCGCGATCATTGCGATTTTGGCCGCCATGTTGCTCCCCGCCCTGAGCCGCGCCAAGGACCGCGCCCAACGCGCCTCCTGCACCAACAACCTCCGCCAGCTCGCCCTCGGCGTGAATCTCTACGCCGACACCGCCCGCGACCACCTCCCCCCCACCGAGTGTGATCCGGAACGTTATCCCGGCACGATGCCCTGGCAGAGCTACGAGCTGTTCCGCCCCGGCCCCGACGGGCCGGTGCCTCCCGGCACCGCCGGCACCAACCTCGGCACCCTCTACACCGAGAAAATCGTCGCCGCAGGCAAAACCTTCTTCGACCCCGGCCTGCGGCACGTGGACTCGATCCCCATCAAATTCGAAATGAAATGGTACGAGCCCTGGCCCACCTATAATGGCGGCCGCGTGCGCGGCAACTACATTTGGTACCCGCAATCGCGCACCGTTTCCTCGATGAGCCCCCCGGGCATGGAATGGTCCACGGTTGCGTTGAAGACCATTGAATTGGACGCCAAACGGGCGATGATCACCGACCTGATCTATACCTGGCGCACCATTCCGCACCGCAGCGCCAGCAGCCCGGTCGGCTTGCACGTCGCCTGGGGGGACGGCCACGTCACCTTCAGCACCACCAAGGCCGCCTTTGACCAGGCGAAATACTGGGACACCGACGACCATCTCAGCGCCCAGAACCCGGGCAACAACACCCCGAAATTCCGCAGCATTCTCTCGCTCTTGAAGCCGTAGGGCGGGAAAAATCGCAAAAAGGGCTGGACAGGCCGGGGCGGGGATTCTATTATTACTAAACTAAATTAAATAAATATGATCCCGAACCGGTTTTCGATTCGCCGCCGAGCCTTCACGCTCATCGAGCTCCTCGTCGTCATCGCGATCATTGCCATCCTGGCGGCCATGCTCCTGCCGGCTTTGTCCCGCGCCAAGGAGAAAAGCCGGCGCACCAAATGCCTCAGCAACCTCCGCCAGGTGGGCATGGCCTCGTTCATGTACCGCGATGACAACTCGGAGTGGCTGCCGCCCATGTCCTACACGGACCCCGTCACCCGGGCGGTTTACGCCGGCAACTGGCCCTGGGATGTGCCGGTCAAGGTGACCGATATCCTGGTGGGCTACGGGTTCCAGCGCCACATGCTTTACTGCCCCTCGTTTGTGAAACAGGACACCGACGAACTGTGGAATTTCACCCCGACCTTCCGCGTAATCGGCTATGCCATGGCGACCAAGGATGCGCCGCGCGTCCGCGCCACCAACGTGGTGACCAAGGCCAACTCCATCACCGTCAACATCAACGGGGTCAATGTGATGCTGTCGCCCTCGGACCGCATATTTGCTGCCGACGCCACCCTTTCGGACACGGCCAACGAGAACAACCGGAATTTGAATCGTTACGTCGGCATCGAAGGGGGCTGGAGTCAGAAGCATGACACGGCCCATCTCGAGGGCAAATTGCCCGCGGGCGGTTCCTGCCTGTATGCGGACGGGCATGTCAGTTGGGTTCGTTTCGCGAAGATGTTCGTCCGCACGGACGGCACCCCGGCGTTCTGGTGGTAGGCGCGAATGCCCGCGCCCAAGTGAGGGCCCTGGGTGGGAGGGTGGCGTTCCGTTGCCTGGGGTGTTGCCTCAGGCTGGTTTGAGGCCGCGCCGTTGGCGCTGGCCGTTTCCGCCACCACCCGGGCCAAAGGCCCGTTCCATACCAGCATGGGGCATCGCCCCATGTGGGGCACCGCCCCATGTTGGGGCCCAACAAAATCCCCAAGCGCCAACGGCGCGATCCATCCGTTCACCGCATGCCGGGCGGCCGTGGCGAATGTGGATTGTGCGGCGTTACGGGACGGGCCTTCGGCCCTCGTATCGGATTGGCGTTCCGTTGCCTGGGGCGTTGCTCCAGGCTGGTTTGAGGCCGCGCCGTTCGCGCACCCTGATGTTCCATCCGCCTCCCCGCTGAACCCGGTATTTCAGCCCGCAACATGCAGGCTACGGCGCGTAAATCAGCCAGTAAATGAGGGCCACCTGCGCCAAGGTGACGGCCGCAATCCCGGCCCAAGTCAGCCACTCGCGAAACCGCAGGCCGCGCTGGGTGGTGTCGCTCAGCCAGAATTGCAGCCGGGCGCCCCCCAGATCAATGGTGTCGCCGTTGCGCAGCACCGCGCGGCTGACCGGCTGGTGGTTGACGCTGGCCAGCGCCCCGGCCTGCGTGCTCAACACCACCCCCTCCTCCGGCTGAAACTCGAGCACCAAATGCCGGTCCCACACCCCGGCGTCGTCCAGCCGCAGGTGCGCGCCCGCCTCGCGGCCGATCCGTACAGGAAAACGGCGGGCAACCCACGTGGCGCCCGCCTGTTTGCCGGAAAGAATCCTGAGTTGAACCATCAGAAGATCTTCCGATAGACGTGAATCTTGTCGCCCGGATAAATCTCCGGGTCCAGGCTCGGGTCCTTCAGCGCCTTGATGGTATCAATGGTCTCGACCTTCCCGTTGCTGCGGAAGAGCTTTACTTTGCGCTTGTTCGCAAATTCGGTGAAGTCCCCGGCGGACTGGATGGCCTTGGTCACCGTCATGCGGGAGATGAACACCTGGCGGCCGGGGCCTTTGACCTCGCCGCCCACGAAATAGAACTGCGTGGCTTCCTTGTGGCGGACCGAAACGGTCATGCTGACGAAGTAGCGGGGAACGTACCGCTCGCGAATTTCCTTTTCCAGTTGGCTGCGGGTTTTGCCCGCGGCGACGAACGTCTGGTTCTGGATGAGCGTGATGGTGCCGTCTTCCTTGACGCGCTCGTCAATGGGCGCCTGCAGGTACGGCAGGTCGGAAAACGTGATGGTGAGATAATCCCCGATCCGGATGGTGTCGAAACTGCCATCCGCCCCCGCTGGGCTGATGGCGGGACCGCCCCCTGCGCCCGGCGAGGCCGCGGGGTACGCCGGCGCGACCGTCGTCACCCCCGGGATTTCCGCAAACTGAGTGTCTGATCCGGTCTGGCACCCGGCCAGCAGCCAGGCGGCAACCGCCAGACCGCACGCGGCCAGACCGCACCGGCCCCATCCTGCAATTAACTTGGTCATGCTCACTTCCCTGTGCTTCGTTCAAGCTTTCTCGGTTGATTCGGACCCGGGCTTCGCGGCGGGCGCCGGTTCCTGGTCTTCATTGCGCGAGTAGTATTCGTGGTAGTACCCGCTGTAGTAATAATAGCTCTCGTCCTGCGACATGTTGATGTTGTTGAGGACGATGCCGATCAGGTTGCCGCCGACCTTTTCGATCAGTTGCTTGGCGCGGATGTTCATGGGCTGCGGATAGCGGCGGTACTGGATCACCTGCAGCGTCATGTCCACTTCGCTGGCCAGGATCGAGGCATCGCTCACGCCCATCACCGGCGGCGAGTCGAAGAACACAAAGTCGTAATGCTGCTTGAGCTCGTGGATCAGCTCCTTCATCTGGCTGGAACTCAGGATGCCCAGCGAGCTGCTGGGCAGCTTTCCGCTGGCCATGAAGTCCAGCGTGGGCAGGCTCGTGGTCTGGATGACCTCCTCGAGCGTGTTTTGCCGGAGGAGATAATTGGTCAGCCCGATGTTGTTGGTCACCCCCAGCATCTTGTGCAGCGTCGGCCGGCGCAGGTCCGAGTCCACCACAATCACCCGCTGGCCGCTTTGCGCAAACACCGCCGCCAGGTTGAACACGGTGGTGGATTTGCCCTCGCCCGCTCCCGCGCTGACCACGGCCACGGTGTTGAGCTTGTCGTCCTTGCGCGAGAACAGCAGGTTCGTGCGCAACACCCGGTAGGCCTCCGCGTGCGGGCTCTCCGCCCCCTCCTCCAGCAGGAACCCGACGTTCTGCGGAATCACCCCCAGCACCGGCGAGCCCAGCGACCGCTCCACGTCGTCAATGGTCTTCACGCTCGTGTCGAGATACTCGATGAAGAACGCCAGGCCAATGCCCACCACCAGCCCGATGATCACCCCCAGCGCGATGTTCAACATCTTGTTGGGCTTCACCGGATACCGCCCCGGAATCGCCCGGTCCACAATCTCGACCATGGAGGTCTTGGGCAATCCGAGGTCGGTCTGTTCGAAGAAAATCTTCGCCGTCAGCGATTGCCGGAACCGCTGCAAATCATCCAGCCGCCGTTTCGCCTCGAAATAAGGACGGCTCTTTTTGGCCGTCTCGATGTCCTCCTGTTTCGCGTTCTCCACCTCTTTGGTCAGGTTGTCCAGGCCTTCCTTCAGCGAGGTGACCCGCGCGCTCAAGCCCAGCAAAATGCCGTTCACCCGCTTTTTGACCTTCTGCTGCAAATCGGCCACCATCGCCCGGACCTTGATCACCTCCGAATGCTCGGGCCCGTACTCCTTCTGGAGGGTGATCAGCCGTTGTTCGGCGATGTTGAGCTGTTCCAAAAACGAGCCGAGGAGGACGTCCTGGTTGGCCGTCGGCAGCGCCTGCTCGAGCTCTTCGGGGCTCAGTTCCTTCAGCTTGTTGAGCATCGTTTCGGCCCGCACATACTCGGCCTGGCTTTCGATTCGCAGCCCCTCCAGCCGGCGCAGCGTTTCGGCCGACATCAGCATGGTCGGCGCCTCGGACAGCGCGACCGCATCGGGAATTCCCAGCTTTTGGCGCAACTCGTCCACTTCCCGCTGGGCTTCCTTGACCTTTTCCTCCTGCTTGTCCAGGTATTCCTTCAGCGCCTCGATGCCGCCTTGCGAAAGCTGCTTGCGCGTTTCCAGCCGGTGGTTGCGGTAGGCGGTGGCAATCGCGTTGGCCAGCCGGGCGGCTTCCTCCGGTTTGGGATCCGTCACCTCAATTTCAATGATGGAAGTGTTGCGCACCGGGCGGAGCTTGGTCTTGCGCCGGATGATCTCCATGGATTCCTCGGTCTTCAGCGGCTGGCTCATGCCGTTCATTTCGGCCAAAACCTGGTTCAATTTCAGGTCCTCGACCACCTTGCCCAGAATCAACTCCGAGGTGATCACCTCGAACTCGGTCTGGATGAAGTAGGGGTCGTAGGCGCCCGGCACGCCCGAGCGGTCCATCAGCTCGCTGATGTCCGATTGGTCGCGCTGGACTTTGATCCGGGCGCGGCTGGAATACTGCTCCGGCAGGATGAACGTGACGAGCGTCGCGGTGATGACCACCAGCAGAAACACCGCCAAAATCACCGTCTTCCGAATTCGAATGATCCGCCAGTAATCCAGGAAATGAAGTTTGGTTTCCTGCGGCGCTGTTGCGTTCGTTGCATCCATAACAAAAAAAACAGGGGGCTAGCGGTAACAGTCCAGCCCCCGTGAACTACTACACAATGTAGATTAGTAGCTGGCGGTTACCCCCACGTAAACTCGATTCCGATCGAAGCTGCGGCCGAGGTCCGACTCCAGCTTGTCAAAGTTGTATCCCACGTGCGAGGCCAGGTACTGGTTGATCCGGTACTCCAACTGCACGCCGACCAGATAAATCTGCTCGGTCTCGCCGTCGGCATACCCGCCGTTGAAGGCCGTGTTCTGGAACTGGGCCGTCAGACTGCCATACAGCTTGGTGGCGATCTTGTGGCTGACCGTTCCGAAAATGGTGAACGTGTCGGCGTCCAGCGTCAGGTCGGCCGCGGTCGGGTTGAAGGCCACATCCGTCGGGGTGCGGTCGTAACCGAGGCCGCCCTCGACGAAGCTTTCCGGAGCGTAGAAGTAACGCAGGCTGCCCCGCACATACGGGCTGACCGTGCTCTCGCCGCTCGGGTCATTGTAAAAATCAATGTAACGGCCGCCGGCGCGCAGCGAACCGCTCAGGTCCGGCGTGAACGCGTGGTCCACTCCCGCATAGAAGTAATGCGACCGGCTGTTGCGCACATCGCTGTAATAGGGAGTCACGTCCACCCCGCCCAGGCCGTAACCGATCAACTCGTCGGCGGTGTAATCCACCTGGTTGTAGGTGTAGCCCAGGATGCCGGTGGTCGTCGGCGAGACTTTCCACTTGCCGTCCAAGCGAACCGAATGCTCCAGGCGGTCCAGGTAAGCCGAGCGGCTGCCGGGGCCGTCGTCATCGTAATTGTAATAGACGTTGGCGTACCCCACTTCCGCCGCGAACAACCGGGTCAAATCCGCGTCAAACGCGATCTGGCCGTAGTTGCGGATGTTGTCGCCCGAAATGCGCTGGAAGGTGGCGAAGGTGTCGCCCGCGCGCAGCAGGTCCGGCTCCTGGCCCAGCACGAACGAATCGCTGGCCCGAATGGCATACCGCTCATTGAAGGCGTGGCTCAGGATCGCGTTGAAGGTGTGGCTCTGGTCGTTGTGGTCGTCGTTATAGACCGGCCGGTTGTCGAAATACTTGTAGGAGTATTTGTAGTCCAGGCTGATCATCGTCTGCTGCATGTCCCAGACGAACCGGGCCGCCGGGCTGATTTCAAACCCGAAACTGTCCTCCTCTTCTCCCGGCGCCAGCGGGAAGTCATCCGGGATGCTGGAGACGTTGTCATCATAGAAACCCCGCAGCGTTGCTGACACGCTCCAGGGTTTTGAACCGTCCGGCCCTTTGAGAAAACCTTGGGCTGAAGCTGATTGAATACACGAGGCGCCAAGCGCCACCAAACCAACCGAGGCTACGATTCTTTTCATAGTTATTTGTTAATTTGTTTCACACCCAAGAACTGGTGCCAACAATCAATCCTGCAACGTTTTAGCGAACCTTTGCCATCCGAGTCAACGGATTTTCCAAATTATTGCAAGCTTTTTTCTCAGAGAATTTTTCGTAACAAAGTCCGCCCCCTCCACGCCCCGGGGACCCCGTCGGTTTGTAAAGCTGACATGTCCCTCCCCGAAAACGTTCAAAACTACGGTCGCGCCACTTCGGGGTTGAAGCCGGCCGGGAAAGTGACCGGGTCCTGGTAAAAATAAGCTTCGCGGGTGCTCCAGGCCCAGCTATGCAAGGCATACATCTTGCCAAAGACAATCCACCGGGCCGACCCGTCTATGAACACCGTGTTGCCTCCCGCCGGCCAGGGGTTGGAATCCCGGTGCTGCGGCATGTTCGAATAGACGAACGTGCGCGGAGCCGGTTCCTGACCGCCCCATGTCCCGTTGATCTTCATGGTCGCATCGGCCGCGAGCGTCATCGCCGGTTTGGCCGTGCTGATCTTGACCGGGCTTAGACCCGCCACCGCCGGCCGGTTTCTCGGCGTCCAGTTCGTAATCCCCCCAAAATATTGATAACCGAGATCCCACTGGGGGTAATTGGCCTCGTAAATCGGCAGTCCCGGCCGGTTTGGACAGGTCCACACGGAATTGAAGTTGGTCTGCACCACCAGCCCCACCGTGGCCGCCGCGTTCCGCTCCGGCGGGTTCAGGCAGTTCTGCACAAAGGTGTTGGCCCACCACCGCGCTGAAATCACGAAATCCCGATTGTCTCCGGCGTAAATATGCATCCCGGTTGCAATCTGTTTCAGGTTGCTCAGACAAGAGGCCCGTTTGCTGCGTTCCTTGGCCCGCGACAACGCCGGCAGGAGCATGGCCGCCAAAATGGCGATAATCGCAATCACGACCAGCAGCTCGATGAGGGTAAAAGCAGGTTTTCTCGTCAGGGCTGGTGGCCGGCCCCAACTCAGATGGAATGGTGTTTCCATACGCAAGGTACCAAACTATGCGCCCGCTCCCCGGGCCTTGGCAACAACAAAGCACCGCGCCTGAAAATAAATTTGTCTCCGCCGAACCCGTTTCGGGAATCTGCCCGCCGAGCGGCTCCCTCAGGCCAAAGCCCCCCTGCTCAACCGCTTGTGGTCATTTGGCTTGCAGCGCGCCCGCCAACTCCGGCAACCCCATGGCAACCCAAAAACGAGGGCCGGTCTGTCAAGCAGAGGGCTTGGAAAAGTCCATTTGCATGCGGCGATGCCAGGCGGCAAGCGTCGCCCGGACGAAATAGGTTTTATTGACCGCCACAGCGCTCTGGCCCGGCCTGAGTTCGCCAAAGCCCGCGGCGGAATGAATACAGGCGAACTCCCGGTTCTGGAAGAGAAACAAGCCGGGGCGGGACACGGTGGCGACCAGGCGCTTGCCGTCACGGGACAGGATTGCCATCCAAGGCTCGGCTACGACGTCCGGTGTCGCCTGGAAGTTGGCGACGAAGGGAATCTCCTTTCCGGGGGGCGCGCCTTCGACGCTGTAAAGCTGCACCGCGGGCCGGGGCCCGAAGACGCGGGGCAGCTCGACCAGGCGCTTGAATTGGCCCCCGCTTCGCACCCAGGTGCGCTCGCAGTCGTGGTCGCGAAAAGCGGGGTCGTGGGCGCATTGGAAGCAGTTGAACGCGAGGCTCTGCTTCCAGGGCCGGCTGCTGAGATTGGTCAGATGGAACTCGGAGGTGACGCAGTCCGGGCCGGAGCTCACCAAGAGCGTGTAGGACAACTCGCCTTCCTTGGCGCCTTGGGAAAACCAGGCGCCGTCCTCGCGCGCCTCCCACTTGGGTTTCAGGTCGCCATACCAGACCGGGCGGGCGGCGTCGCCAATGGCTTCGGGGTAGCCGAGGGTGAACCGGCCGCCGGGAAAGCCGGGAATGTCGGTCAGATGGCAGGCCATCACGCCGGGCTGGCCTTGCAACGTGATCTTCATTTTCATGTCAGGCGGTTTGCGCACAGCGAAAACCGATGTAATCGAGTTGATTGTTTGTGAAGCCGCTCAGGCCCAAAGCTGCGCAGCGGAGCGTCAGGGGTGAGCTGGAAAGCCAGCATCCCCCCTTCAGGTAGCCGGAGCCGCCCCCCGGGCCGTCGGCACACCATTCCGCCACGTTGCCCGCCAGGTCCATGACGCCGTAGGGGCTCGCCCCGCGGGGATGCGCCGTGACCGGCGCGGTGCCTGACGGCGGCCGGGCGCCGCCGCGGTCGTGATGGCAGGCGCGTTTGTCGAACCGGTTGCCCCACGGGTATTGGAGACCGTCGGGCCCGCGAGCGGCTTTTTCCCATTCCGCGGCGCTGGGCAGGCGCTTGCCCGCCCACTTGGCGTAGGCCGTCGCGTCCGCGCGGCTGACAAACACCACCGGGTGGTCCAGGAGGTCCGGGGGCGGTGTGGGTCCCCTCCAGTGGGACGGGGCGGGATGTCCCGTCGCGGCGACGAACACCGCGTAGAGGCGGTTGGTAACGGGGTACTGGTCTATTCGAAAGGCCGGGAGTTCCAGCGTACGCTGCGGCAATTCCCCGTTGAACCAGGTCACGTGACACCGCCACTGGCGCGCCAGCGCCGCGGCTTCCTCGGCGGAAGTGCCCAGGCGGAACGGGCCGGCGGGAATCAGGATCATCGGCGCGCTGTCCTCCGGAGCGGCCGCCAGGAGCGGACAGGCTGTCAAGGCCAGACCGGCCGCGCCGGCAGTCGCCAGCCATTGGCGCCGCGACCAGGTCCGGGGTGCGGCGGGTTGCTTCGGCGGAATCGGGGTCGCGTGCGAGGTTTGGATTGATTTCATGGGCGTAGGTGGGAAAGACGGCGTCGCGGTTTTTCACTCGACAATCGCCTCGGTGAACGACCAGGGCCGGGCTTGGATTCGCAGCTCGTGCGGGGCGGGCAGTTTTCTTTTGGGCTGGCGCTCGGTCTGGATCGCCTGAGGGTTGGCGAGGGTGTTCATGGCGAAGGGATCCTCAGCCCGCAGCGTGGCCGTCTCGACGCGATTGAAGCGACGGCCCAGAGCTGAAAAATCGAACGCGGCCTCCCGCGGTTGCGCGGTGCGGTTCAGGACATAAAGCACCAGCCGCCGGCGGTCGCGGCTCCAGGCGGCGGACACCTGGAAATTGTCGTCAAAGGCTGCCCGGTAACCTTCGAACGCGAGGGGCCAGGCGGCGGGTGAGCGGGCCAGGCGGTTCATGGCCAGCCCGGCCGCCGTGAGGAAGACTCCTTCCTTGGGGGTCTCGAGCACGCACTGGCTGTGCGTGTTGGCGAGGTTGTTGAAGATGACAAAATCAATGTCCCCGCCCGCGCGCTGGTACGCCAGGTAATCCATCAGCACCTTCAGGGCATAAAACCATTTCGAGAACAGGAAGGACTTGCTGTAACCGCCGGTGGGTTGGACGCGGTTTTCGACGTCCGGGACCTGCTCGTAGAAAAGCTTCTCGGTTTCACAATACACAATCGAAGTGCCGTGGCGCCGATTGTAGTCGTGAACCCAGCCCAGCATGCGCTGGAGGTAATCCTCGGCGCTCGGCCCGCGGTCGGCAAGGAAATCCACGTGCGGGCCGGCGATTTCCAGGAGGGCGGGGACGCGCTCGTGATACGTGACACGAGGGGTGCCATCCGCCTTGAGGCGCTCGCCGTAAGTCACCAGACCGATGCGAATCGAGGGATCCACCGACTTCATGGCCCGGGCATACTCGACGGCGGCCCGGGCATACTCCTCGGGCTCGAACCAGCGATGCACTTCATTGTCCAGTTCCCAGAACCGGATGCCGAACGGCTGCCGGAAGCCGTGCTGTGCGCGGAGGGTGGCCAGGGGATGCGCTCCGGCGGGCAGGTTGCAGTAGGCGACCAAGCCGGCGGCCTGCAAGGCGCCCTCTTTCACGTCCTGAAACTTGCGGAAGTCATAGCCGTGCCGGCCCGGCGGCACGCTGTCCTCGCCGAAGTACCATTCAAAGTCCGCTTTGAGCGGATGATGGACGTTGACGCAGTACATCAGTTCCGCGCCCACAGCCCTGGCCAGCAGAGCCAGTTCGGCCACGCCGACATCGTTGTACCACTGTCCTCCCCAGAAGTGGGAGGGCTGCGGTTTTCTTCCAGCCAGGGGGCCCACGCCGTCGCGCCAATCGTAAAAGGAGGCGAAACAGCCGCCGGGAACGCGGAGAATGGCCGGCTGAATCCGCCGGAGCGGCTGCAGGATGTCCGTGCGCCAGCCATGATAATGCCGGGCGGGCAGCAGCGAGAAGTCATCCGCCAGCACCGCCGTTTCCGGCGGCAGCCAAAGCGCGAAGGTTGCCCAACCGGAAAAGGACCGGTTCTTGAAGGTGCCGGTGACCTCGGTCCAGTCGCGGCCGACCTCCTTCAAGGGGATGACCGCCAGGGGGCGGTCCCACTGGCCGGTGGGATACAAACGCATCTCGGCCCTCACCGGCTTTCCCACCGCGCGGAGCTTGCCGCGGAAATGATAGGTCTGTCCGCGGCGCAGGAATTTGCCCTCCTGCGCCAGGCCGGCGTGGCGGCCTGGCTCGTGATTGATGATTCGCAGGCATTGGCGGCCATGGCCCGAGCCGCCGGGCTCGGTTCGGAGCACGACGTTCACGAGGGGAGAATGGGTGATGATGAACGTGGCGTGTTCGTCAATGGGCAGGCGCCCGCCGCTGCCCGGGGCCGCGAACCAGGGGTTGTGTTCGTAACCGCTGTGGTACCAGTCTTCGCCGGTCCAATCCGTCTTGTATCCTTTGGCCGGGTCGCGCGGGTCGTGCCACAGGTCGAACCATTCGATGCTGATGGGCTTGTAGGGAGTGAACGGCTCGAAACTGCGGTTGAAAAACATTTGCGCCATCATCGGCTCGACTTGAAGGCCGTAGCCCAGCTCGAGGAAGTTGCCGTAGAGCCGGGGGCTGATGGGCTTGGGGGCGAGCAGGTTGGTAGTGAGGGTGAAGCGTTCCGCTTGCGCGGCCTGAACCAGGCCCGCGGCGGCAATGCAAAGCAGGCGCAAAG
>JARKQH010000182.1 GCA_029974925.1 Verrucomicrobiota bacterium | reverse complement strand
TAGCCTTCGCGGACACGTTCTCGGATCAATTCAGGATCGGGCGTTGGTGTCATACTCTTCATCTCCAGGGGTAAATTCGTTGGCAGGTTCGGCCCGGCCGCTTCAGTCGCGACGCTGCGCTCGCGTCGCCGCCTGGTCTTTCCGCCCGGCGGCGTAGGCCTCGAACACCTTTCTCATTTCGTCGCGCACCCGGCGAAACACGGCCAGTTTTTCCTCGTCGGTGCCTTCGGCCTTGGCCGGGTCATCAAATCCCCAGTGATGGTGGTTCACCTGGCCTGGAAACATCGGGCACGCCTGCTCCGCGTTGCCGCAAACCGTGATCACAGTCTCCACGCGGGAATGCAGGAACTCGGTCAGGGACTTCGAGCGGTGCCCCGAAATATCCAATCCGATCTCCTTCATCACCCGCACCGCCAGCGGATGCACAAACCCCGCCGGATTCGATCCCGCGCTCTGCACCTCGATCAGGTCGCCCGCCGCCGCCCGCAGAATGCCCTCGGCGATATGGCTCCGGCACGAGTTGCCGGTGCAGAGAATCAGCACCGTGGGTTTCACCTCCGGCATTGACGTTTGCATAATTCAGTCGGGTCCATCCGCAACACCTGTTTCAGCCGCCGGGCGTCCGCCCGGGCCTGCGCATCCGCCCCCAGCGACCGCTTCACCCACTGGAGCGCCGCCCGCACCGCCGCGGGCGCCTCCCGGCCCGGCAGGGAATAATACACCCAACGGCCATTCTTCCGCGTGTTGACCAGCCGCGCCTGGTAAAGGATCGCCAGGTGCTTGGACATGGTGGACGGCGCGAGGCCAAACAACTCGGTGAGCTGGCAGCCGCACAGCTCCCGCCCGCGCAAAGCCAGCACAATGCGGACGCGATTGGCGTCCGCGAGGGCTTTGCTCAGATTCATGAACTCGCGCATTGTTTCCATTATTCGCCAAATAACGAATAATGTCAACCCGGGGCTCCGGCCGTGGCCGCCGGCATCCGCTTGGCCGCCCCGGCCCGGCTCACGCGGAATCCCGTTGCCGTCCAACCCCCGTCAACCCGGTCGGGCCGGGCCGCCCCCTCGCCGTCGTTTCCCGCGGCCAGCGAGTCTGAGATTGTGTCACGGGGCAGGGCAAAAAGGGGAAGGGAACCGGGAGGGTTGATGGGCGGCGGCTTTCGCCCTTGAAGTCGGGGGAGGGGGTTTCTATGTTCGGCTTATGAAACGAGTCATGTTCGTCCTGTTCCTGCTGGCAGTGGCCGCCGGGGGGGTGCGCGCCCAGGACGCGGCCACGGAGGAGCGGCTTAACAAGCTGGCGGGGCAGATTGAGGATTTAATCGCCGCCCAGCGGGCGCAGCAAAATCAGATCAACGACCTGAGCCGGGCCATTGCGGACTTGCGCGACCGGATGGGCCGGCCGAGCGAGCTGTATGCGTCGCAGGAGGATTTGCGGCGGCTGGCGGACGCAGTCAAGGAAATTGACCGCAAACGCCTCGAAGACGCCGAACGCATC
>JARKQH010000332.1 GCA_029974925.1 Verrucomicrobiota bacterium | reverse complement strand
GAATTTGCCACGGCGCTGCAGCTCCCATTCCTGGTGCTGCATCCTGGCGCTCATTTGGGCCAGGGTGAAGGCCCCGGCTTGGACCGGGTCGTGGCCGGTCTGAATGAAGTTTTTTCGGCCACCCGGCGTTCCCCCGTGCGGATTGCCCTTGAAAACACCGCAGGGCAGGGGACCTGTCTCGGGCACCGAATCGCGCATTTGGCGGAGATTTTCTCCCGCGTGAAGAAGCCGGAACGGCTGGGCCTCTGCCTGGACACCGCGCACTTCTTCGCCGCCGGCTACGATATCCGGACTCCCGCGGGCTGGGAGGCGGCCCTCGCGGAGGTGGACAAGCTGATTGGGTGCGGGCAAATCCTGGCCTTTCACCTTAACGATTCGAAGACTCCACTGGGTTCGCGGGTGGATCGCCACGCTCACATTGGAGAAGGCAAGATCGGCCGGAAGGCATTTTCCCATATTGTCAACGACCCGCGCTTTCCGGAACACCCCGGATGCTTGGAGACGCCAAAGTCGGAAGACCTGCACGAAGACATTCGAAATCTCGCCACGCTTCGTGCACTGGCCCGGCGGCCGCGCCAAGGCTCGCCCCGGGTTCGCAAGCAATCGCATTTGGGGTGTTCACCCCATGGCAAGCGGCAGGAAGTTCGCGTAACGTGACCGCGGTTCCTTGTAATGGTGGTTAGTTAGGTTCAAGGCGGCTCCGGGTGGAGCCGCCTTTCTTATTGGTGCCTTGTCCATCCCAACACTGCCGGGGCACTCGACTGTCGCCAGCCGGAGCCTCAAGGACGCTGGCCTCCCCCTTTTCCATTCTCACTGAAAGGAAAAGCGGAAGAAGGGAGAATCATGAAACCAAAGAAAAGTCGTTGCCGGGGTGGCGCAGGTTGAATAGGTTACTCTCAACCGTGTGTAATTGGGCGCACCCCGTTGGTGCGCCTTTTTGGTTGAGCGCAACCTTGATTGCCGGCGGGGGGAGTAATCTCCAAGACGGAGTTTCGTGTCAGGATTCTCCGGACTGCCTCGGCAGCCCCCATGGGCAGGCCGATGTGCCCCCCGGGAACCTCGGCTTCGCGGGGATTGATGCGGATCAGCCTGGCTGCGAAGCGGCGGGCAACCTGTTCCGAGGTGAAGCGGACGGTCGGGATTGCCGTGCCGGCGCCCAATTCGATGACGACAAGGCGGGCGGAAGATCGGGCGAGGCGTTCGAGCCATGAATCGAACTGACCTTCTTGGGCGTCGGTCCGCTGACTCAGCCAATTCCAATCGTTGAACATCAGGATGTTGGGCCGGGCCAGGCCGCCACAACGCTTGCACAGGGGCAAGGGGTCTTGGGCGCGGAAAGCACTCTCGTCCACCACGACGTTCTCGCCCGTGGCGCTCCAGATGGCCGTGGAGCAGGGGACCGTGCACTGGAAATGGTGAATCGAACCGTGGCATTCCACGATTCGATCCGGGGCAAAGCCCGCCTTTTGAAACTGGCCGTCCACGTTTGAGGTAAAGACAAAATACCCGGCGGGTTTGGGTGCCGCGATTTCGAGCAACCGATGAAAGCCCTCGTGCGGCACGGTTTGGCGGTAGAGGTTGAGGCGGTGACCGTAAAACGCCCACGCCAGGTGCGGGTCCCGCTCAAACCAGCCGGGATTGGCCATCTCCTTGAAGGAGCGGCCCAGTTGGGCGAGGCGCGGATAGGCCCGCCAAAAACCGCGCTCGCTCCGGAAATCCGGCAGTCCCGAATCCACTCCCATGCCCGCGCCGGAGGTGATGAGGAGCGCGTCAGCGGCGTGGATTTCAGCCGCCGCCTCGCGCAGCAAATCGTCGAGTGAATCGGAAGACGGGTGCGGGGTCATCGTGGGCCGGCGCCACCGGCGATGGCTGGGGAATCAGCCGCGGACCTCGAGCACCGAATTGAGTGTGCCATGGTGGTTCCAAACATTGTCCCGTGCCAGCGGGTCGGGAATCCACTCGCCGTCCACGACAAATTTGTATTCGTAACGCCCCGGCGCGAGGGTCAGAGTGGTTTTCCAATAGCCATTGTCCTCGCGGGTCATCGGGGTCGCTTCCTTTGACCAGCCGTTAAAATCGCCGCACAGTGAAACCCGTTTTGCGCCGAGGTCCAGCAGCACGAAGGCGACTTGGACGGCTGCGGGGGCCGCCTTGGCGGAGGCCGTGGCTGGCGGGGGGCCTGCCGGTTTTTCCGCAGGTGCGGCCTCAGGCCAAACCGCCGCCAAGGGCGTCAGCAGGTGGGGCGGCTCGCTTGCGAGGGAACTCATTTCGGTTGGCGGGGCGGGAGCCCCGGCTGGGAGCGCGGTTTGGTCTGCCGTCGAGGATGTCGCCGGCGGGTCCGTTTTCTCAGTCGCATCCGTGAGCGGCGGGGGCGCGGGCGTGGTCTTGGATTTCCTAATGGATCTTTTTGCCATGGCTCGTCCGGGTTATGGAGTTGCGTTGTGGTTTCTCGGTTTGCCTAATGCTGACCAAACGGGGCCGGGCGTCAAGCCCCGAGGCGCGCCCCAACCCTTGGCGGCGCCGGCGAACGGCTCCAAGCCCGCGGCAGCGGGAGAATCGGCTTTTCGCAGTCTGCCAGCCCTTTCGTCCTGGATGGCAGGCCGGATGTCCGAGGAAGGTGCGGCTTCCTTCGCGCCAGGCCGCGGCACCGGGAAAGGTGAAACCAAGGCTTTCGCCGCCTCCGCGTTCGCGGTAGGATGAGATGATTGGACGCGCGACGTGTGCCTCGCCATTGGCGATGGGACGACTCCCTCTTCCAAGCCGGGCGCTGCAGCAGCTTGGGGGATTCGTTGGGGGCAGATGCGGGGGTGCTCGCTTCGTCCGCCTATGATGTAAACCGATGAAAAACGTCTTATCAGCCATGCCGGCCAGGTTCTCCGCCCCTCGTTACGCGGCTTGGGTGCTTTTCCCTTGTTTCTTGCTCCTGTCCGGTTCCTCCAGCCTCCCGGCCACCCTCGACCCCACGCGCGACAAAATCCTTTACGTGGTCGCCAACGCCCACTTGGATGACCAGTGGAACTGGACCATTCAGGACACGATCAACAGCCATATTCCCAAAACCCTGAATCAAAATTTCGCCCTGTTTGCCGCTTACCCGGATTATGTCTTCAGCTTCGAGGAAGCCTGGCGGTACGAATTGATCCGCGAGTATTATCCTGCGGACTTCGCCACCCTGTCCAATCATGTCGTCCAAGGGCGTTGGCGGCTGGCCGGGTCCTCCCTGGTGGCGGGCGATGTCAACGTCCCTTCCCCGGAGTCACTCATCCGCCAGATTCTCTACGCCCAGACTTACTGGAAGCGCACGTTCGGCAAAACCAGTGTGGACATTTTCCTGCCGGACTGTTTCGGCTTCGGTTACGCCTTGCCCTCGGTTGCCGCCCATTGCGGCCTGAAGGGCTTCTCGTCGCAGAAGTTATCATGGGGGTCGGCGATTCCGATTCCGTTTCAAAACATCGGGCGCTGGATCGGGCCCGACGGCGCCTCGGTGGTGGCGGTGCTCCAGCCGGGGTCCTATGTGTCGAGCATCACCGGCAACCTGGCCAACGACAGCACCTACTACTCCCGGATTACGAACATGCATGCCCTGAGCGGGCTCTATCTCGACTACCGGTACTTCGGCACCGGCGATACCGGCGGCGCTCCCGACAACAACTCGGTGAACTGGCTGCAGCAGAGTGTTTCCACCACCAACGGCTTGATCAACGTGCTCAGCGCCGCTTCCGACCAACTCTTTCGGGACCTCTCCCCCGCCCACGTGGCCCAGTTACCGACCTACCAGGGCGAGCTCCTGCTCAAGACCCACGGCGCCGGCTGCTACACCGCGCATCCCGAGGTCAAACGGTTCAACCGCCAAAACGAGCTTCGGGCCGATGCCGCCGAGCGCGCCGCCGTGATCGCCGACTGGCTCCATGGCGGGGGCAGCTATCCGCAAGAGAAACTCAACGCCGCCTGGACCCGGTTCCTGTGGCACCAGTTTCACGACGACCTCACGGGCACCAGCATCCCTGCCGCCTACCCGTTCTCCTGGAATGACTATGCGCTTTCGCTCAATGAGTTCAAGGCGGTGCAGACGCATGCAATCGGCATCCTGGCCGGGGCGCTCAATACCACCGCCGTGGGCGTGCCGGTCGTCGTTTACAACCCCCTGGCCATGATGCGTCAGGATGTCGTCGAGGCGGAGGTGAGCTTTCCAGAGGGCGCGCCTCCGGCCGTCCGGGTCTTCAACCCGTCGGGCGTGGAGGTGCCGGCCCAGATGGGCGCGCCGGTCGGCAACCGGGTGCCGGTGACCTTCCTGGCCAATGTGCCGCCGGTCGGCGCCATGGTCTATGACGTGCGGCCGGCGGCGGAGCCCTCGTCCCTTTCGACGGGTCTGTCGGTGTCCGCCACGCACCTTGAAAACGTGCGTTACCGGGTCGAGCTGAACGCCAGCGGCGATGTGGCATCCATCTACGACAAGCTTTCCTCGCGCGAGCTGCTAAGCGCGCCGATTCGCTGGGATTTTCTTTACAACCAAAGCACCGTCTATCCGGCCTGGGAAATCCTCTATGCCAATGTGGCCGCGGCGCCGGTGACCAACCTGGCCGGACCGGCGACCTTCGAGGTGACGGAGAACGGACCGGCGCGAGTCTGTTTGTCGGTGACCCGCGCCCAGGGCGGCTCGATCTTCACGGAGCGCCTCCGGCTCGCGGCCGGGGAGGCGGGCGACCGGCTGGAGTGGGATGTGACGGCCAACTGGAGAACGCGGCAAACCTTGCTCAAGGTCCGATTCCCGCTCGCGGTTTCGAATGCGAAAGCGACGTATGACCTGGGATTGGGCACCATCGAACGCGGCAATGCCAACGCGAATTTGTACGAGGTTCCGGCGCAGCAGTGGGTTGATCTGACGCATTCCAACGGCCTCTATGGCGTCACCCTCCTCAGTGATTCACGATACGGATGGGACAAGCCCAACGACTCGACCTTGCGCCTGACGATCTTCCACACCCCGGCGGTGGGCAGCAGCTATGTCTATCAGGCCACCAACGGCTTTGGCGTTCACCGCCTCGGGTTTGCCCTGCGCGGCCATGCAGGAGACTGGCGCAACGGCGGAGCGCCGTGGGTGGCGGCACGGTATAATCAGCCGCTGCAAGCCTTCCAGACCCGTCCGCACGCCGGCGCGTTGGGCAAAACCTTCGCCTTCCTCTCCTGCAATAATACCAACGTGATGGTCAAAGCGGTCAAAAAGGCGGAGAATTCGAGCGAGTGGATCGTGCGCTTGCAGGAGCTGTCGGGCAGCTCGCAAACGGCCGAGCTGACCTGTGCCTCAGCCATCCTGAGCGCGCGCGAGGTGAACGGGGCCGAGGAGCCGATCGGCACCTTGAGTCCGGTGGGCGGCAAACTGTCGGTGCCGCTGGGGGCTTACGCGCCCAAAACGGTGGCGTTGACCCTCGCTCCCGCCCCCATCGTGGTGCCCAAGCCCGCCAGCCTGCCGGTTGCCCTGCCGTTCAACCGCGATGTAATCTCCTCGGATGCCAACCGCGCCGACGGCCAGTTCGATGGCGGATGGGCCTACCCGGCGGAATTGATGCCCCCCACCCTCGTGCGGGAAGGCATTACCTTCCAGTTGGGACCGGCTTCCGACGGGGCCTTCAATGCGGTGGCGTGCGAGGGTCAGACGGTTCCCCTGCCGGCGGCGGGTTACAACCAGCTCTGCTTTCTGGCGGCAGCGGCCTCGAATGTGACCACCGGCACTTTTACGCTCGGCGGCCAGAGCACCAACCTGACCGTGCAGTATTTTACCGGGTTTGTGGGACAATGGGACCCGCCCGCGCTGGTGGGGGATGAAGTGGGATGGATCACCACCCACCGGCACACGGCTGGCGGGGTGAACGACGCCTACCGGTTCTGCTACCTGTTCAAATACCGCCTGGACCTGCCGGCCGGAACGGACTCAATCGTGCTGCCGCAGGCGCCGAACATCCGTGTTTTCGCAATGACATTGGTCACCAACGCGCCTTGGGACACCGTCCCGGCAGGCGGGCCCCTGGCGGAGAATCTGCCGCCGTGGGCCAGCGCCGGCGTGGACCAGCGGGTGAATGCGGTTTCGACCAACGGGCCGGCATGGGTGAGACTGGACGGCAGCGGCTCGCGCGATGCGGACGGCGTGATCACGTCGTATGTGTGGTCCGTGGGGGGAAGTCTGCTGGCCACGGGCATCAACCCCGAGGTGAGTCTGCCTTTGGGGACGAACGACCTCGTGCTGGCGGTAACCGACGACCGTGGCGCCACCAGCCATGCCATGGTCAAAATCGTGGTGCTGCCGCCGCTGACGGTTGCGGTTTCGGCAGGCGCGCCCAGTGCGGGCAGTGCGCCGGCAACCGTCCAGTTCACCGGCCAGGCATGGGGGGAGGGGCTGGGTTGGCAGCCCTACGACACCACGGATGACCGGCTTGGCACAGTGACGGCCCAGGGCGAGAACCCGCCCAACGAAGTGGCGACCTGCGCCTTTGACAATCTGACCACGACCAAATGGCTGGATTTTGCCAACAGCTACCCGAGCACGCGCGCCAGTTGGATTCAGTATCGTTATGCGAGCGGCATGCGGTACGTGGTGACCAACTACACCCTCACCTCCGCCAACGACGCGCCGGCGCGGGACCCCGCGGATTGGGCTCTCCTCGGTTCCAACGACGAGGGGGTGTCCTGGACGACGCTCGACACGCGCACGGGACAGACCTTCACCACGCGGTTTGAAAAGCGCGCCTTCCGGGTTGCCAGTCCGGGCGCCTACAGTCTTTACCGCCTCCGCGTTGATCGCGTGGCCAATCCCTCCTCCGCCAACTCTGTCCAGCTTGCGGAGATCGAACTGCTCGGGGAACCGCTCTTCGTTTACACCTGGCTCTTTGGCGACGGCGCCTCGACCACGGCAACGGTTGGCGGAACGCCCAGCGCGGTGCAACACACCTACACCAACAACGGGACTTTCACCGTGACGCTCGGGGCGGCTTACGGCGGCTACACCGGCACCAACACGACTCAAGTGACTATTGGGCCGCCGCTGGCAGCCACCCTCGCCGCCGCTCCCGCGCGCGGCGCGGTCCCGCTCGCCGTCCAGTTTGCGGGCCAGGCCAGCGCCGGAACGGGGGGACGCGGACCTTACGACACCACCGACGACCCGCTTGGCCTCGTGACCGCCCAGGGTGAAAACCCGCCCAACGAGCTGGCGATAAAAGCCTTTGACAATAGTTTATCAACCAAATGGCTCGATTTCGCCAGCGGCTATCCCGCCACCCGTTCAAGCTGGATTCAATACCAGTATCCCAACGGCCAGCGGTTCGCCCTTTCCCATTACACCATCGCCTCCGCCAACGACGCCATGACTTACCCCGCCCGGAACCCGCGCGATTGGCGGCTCCTGGGTTCCAACGACGGTGGGGGAAGCTGGGACACCGTGGATATGCGGACCGGCCAGACCTTCACTGCCAACTACCAAAGGCGTGCCTTTGCCGTGACCAACACCTCGGCCTACAATGCCTATCGTCTCCAGATTGACAGTGTGTCCAATCCCGCTTCCGCCAATTCGGTCCAGTTGTCCGAACTCGAATTCATCACCGTCCCGCCGCCTTATGACTATGAGTGGGCCTTTGGCGATGGAACATTCTCCACCGAACAGAATCCGCGGCACACTTATACCATCCCCGGCACTTACCTCGTTTCGCTGGTGGTTTGGGATGGGCTGTCGCGTGCGACAAACACCACCACCATCCAGGTCCTGCCGCCGCCGTCGCTGACAATCAGCGCGGGTTCCGCCGGCAGTGTAACGTTGGAATGGCCTGTGGACGCCAGCCACTACGAGCTTTACCAAACGTCCGACCTCACCCCTCCCGCGACGTGGATGCGGGTGACCAACCTTCCCGTCGTGACGGGTGAGTGGTTGCGCCTGGCCCTGCCGGTCGAGGCAGGCAGCCGCTATTACCAGTTGCGCAGCCCTTGATTTTATGCCCCTGATGAAGACCCAGATGGTTCGACTCTCCACCGTTACAGCCGCTTTGGCCCGGGGGCTCCGGCGCCGCCCTTGCGTCCTGTTCCCGGCCTTGTGGCTTGCTTTTGCCTCTCCGGCCCACGCTCTCTCCGCCGCGGAAGCTGACGCGGCGTTTGATTCGTTTAACGCCGCGTTCTACGTGGTCAGCAGCGGGCGGGGTTATTACAAGGCGGATACCGGCGGGGGGCGGGCGGATTTCTGGAAACAGGCGGAGATGATCGAGATGATCATTGATGCGTATGAGCGGACCAACCGGCCGGCCTACAAGACCATGATCACCCAGTCGGTTGACGGGTTCCTCTATTACCAGGGCTCGGACTGGTTGTGGAACAAGTACAACGACGATATCATGTGGATGGTCATCGCGTGCTGCCGTGCCTACCAGGCAACCGGCAATGCGACCTACCGGGACCGGGCGAAATACCATTTCGATGCGGTCTATGCGCGGGGTTGGGACAACGCGCTGGGCGGCGGAATTTGGTGGACGACGGACAAGGACGGGAAGAATGCGTGTGTCAACGGGCCGGCGGCGATCGCGGCCTGCCTGCTGTATGAGATTTACGGGGACACCAGTTATTTGCAGAAGGCGCAGGCGATTTTTGCCTGGGAACGCGCCGTGCTCTACGACCCGGGCACGGGGAAGGTGTTTGACAACATCAACGCGTCGGGCGTGGTCAACAGCAACTGGATTTTTACCTACAACCAGGGGACCTTCATCGGCGCGGCTCACAGTCTCCACCAGCTCACGGGCGCTTCGAACTACTTCACGGACGCGCTCACCGCCGCGCTTTACACCAAAAACGCCCTGTGCACGGCGGACATCTTGCCCGAGTATGGCGACACGGGGGATGGCGGGGGGTTCACCGGGATCTTCGCGCGCTGGCTGGGACGGTTTGTGCGGGAGCAGAATCTGTGGGGAACGTTTTACGACTGGATGGCGCAAAACGCGCACGCGGCCTGGGCGGTCCGCCGGGGGGACAATTTGTCGTGGTGCAAGTGGCGGACCCTGACGCCGGCTGGAACCTTGTATTCGTGGGGGTGCAGCAGCTCGGTGATGATGATGCAGGTGGTGCCGACCGATTATGGCCTGCCGGGGCTGGTTTATGAACCGGTGCCGCTCACGAGCAACAGTTACAACCGGGATGTGATTGTCGAGCGAACCGCGCCACCGCCGCCCACCGCGGGCGGTTACACGACGGCCTCGATGGACGGGGGGACGGCCAATACGGAGAAATCCTGGTACGAGGTGGGCTACAATCGCAATGCCGGCGCGCTCTCCACTGGCCTGCCCGCGGCGGGCTCGACGTTCACCAGCGCGAGTTATCCTGATCACTCGTTTCGCATGGCGCCCAGTTACACATCCAATAACGCGGTCCTGCTCAACTCCAGTGTCACCAGCGGCACGCTGACGTTGAGCAGTCCGGCCTCTTACACGCGGCTGTCGTTTCTGGTGAGCGCCGGCAAGGGCTCCGGGACCGTCCAGGCGCGCGTCTATCATCAGGATGGGACGATTCAGACCAACACCCTGGCAATTCCGGATTGGTTCAATGGTTCGAACCCGGCCTACACGGCGAAGGGGCGGGTGGATGTCCGGACCTTTGCGTTTGACAGCGTCAACTCCTCGAATCCGCGGTTGTATTCGGCGGACGTGGTGTTGACGAACCCGTCCAGTCCGGTCACCCGGGT
Source organism: Verrucomicrobiota bacterium (assembly GCA_029974925.1). Classification (GTDB taxonomy): domain Bacteria; phylum Verrucomicrobiota; class Verrucomicrobiia; order Limisphaerales; family UBA8199; genus JARKQH01. Next base: position 1,652 of record JARKQH010000332.1, on the reverse strand, counting down.
CGTGTTCAATTATGGCACCGGGGCCAACAACTGCATCTTCGCCATGAGTGGTTCGACGGGCGGCGCTTTCGTTCCCATTGCAGTGACCGGTTACAACCAGGACGTCATTGTCGAAGCTGCCGCGCCGACCTTTGCCCCGTTGCCGGGTTACACGAGCGCCACCATGGACGGCGGGACGGCCAACAACGGCAACACCTGGTATGAAAAAGGGTATCTGCCGTTTGCCACCAACAGCGGCCTGCCTTCGGCGGGGTCGGTGTTCACCAACGGTTTTTATCCCGTGCACCGGTATCTCCTGGCGTCCAATTACAGTGCCAACAACGCCGTGTTCCTCAGCGCGGCCGTTCCCAATGCCAGTCTCATTCCCGTGGCACCGGCGACTTTCTCGGCTTTGTCTTTCCTGACGGCCGCGGGCCGCGGGCCGGTCACCGTGGTCTGCCTGATCCGGCACGCGGATGGCACGGCGCAGAGCCGGAGTTTTGTGTCGCCGGATTGGGTTGGCCAGACGCCCTTGGCGGGCGTCGCCAACGGACGGGTGAACGTGAGCAGCGGCGTTTATGATTCGCTGTTCGGAAACAACCCCCGCCTTTATTCGGCCGCGGTCACCGTCGCGAACACGGCCAGCCCGGTCACCAACATTCTCCTCACCTTCAGCGGCGCCAGCGATGCAACCGCCGTCATTTTCGCCCTGAGCGGCGTGGGCGGCGCCGTGCCGCCGTTGTTCGTGAGTCAGCCGCAATCCACCAAGTGCTGGGAGGGTTCAAACCTGGTGCTGTCCGCCACGGCGGTGGGGGTGCCCTCCCCCGCCTTCCAATGGCAGCGCGGGACCAACGGCGCCTACGTGGACCTGGTGAACGGACCCGGCGTTTCCGGGGCCACCACCACCAACCTCGCGCTGGCGCAGGTTACGCCGCTGGACACGGCGGAGTACCGGTTGATTGCCAGCAACCCGGCGGGGAGCGCAACTAGCGCGGTTGCCACCGTGACCGTGATGTCCGCCTGGCCCGACGTGACGCAGCCGGGGGACCCTGTTACCAGTTTCGGCGGCAGTTCGCCCACGGGCGAGGAGGTGGTTCATGCGATAGACAACAACACCTCCAAGTACCTCAACTTTGGGCTCAACAACGGCTCGGGCTCGTTTGTGGGCCCGGTGGGGTTTGTAGTGACCCCCAGCTTCGGACCGTCGCTGGTGCGGCACCTCCGTTTCTACACGGGCAACGATTTCCCCGGACGAGATCCCGCCCACTATTCCCTCTTCGGTTCCAACGATGGCGGAAGCACCTACACGCTGATTGCTTCCGGCCTCCTCAGCCTGCCCGAGGGGCGGAATCCCGCCGGCGCGCCGCTTGACCCGATCCGCCAGCACGTGCAACAAGTCAGCTTCTTCAACAACCGTACGTTCACCACCTACCGCGTCAGTTTCAACACCATCAAGACCAACAGCGCGTCCATGATGCAGATCGGCGAGGTGGAAATCCTGGGAGTGCGGGTTCCGGAATTGCAGGTCGGCCGGGGGACGGAACCGGGCTCGCTCGTGCTCACGCCCAACACCCCGGGCCGGCTCTGGTCCACGGCGGCCCTGCAAGGCTCTGAAACGATCTGGGTGGACGAAGGGCCGGTTTCGGGCCCGGTGGTCATCCCCGCGTCACCGG
>JARKQH010000317.1 GCA_029974925.1 Verrucomicrobiota bacterium | reverse complement strand
CCGAAAACCCCCGATACCTTCAGCCACAGCTTCGAAAGCGGCGGCCAACTCAAATTTGAATGGGAATTAAGCAACCCGGAAGGAGATATCCACCATTTCGAAGGGACCATCAGCCTGCCCGGCGGCACCACGCGCCCATTCAATGTCAACGCCAATCCCATAGCGATGAAACCCGGCCAATACACCGGCACCACCCAAACCAGCACCACCGGGTTGACCCCCAACCAGCCGGTGCATATCCAGGTATATGGAGTAGACCAAGCCGGCAACCGTTCCCTCATAGCCGGCACCCATACCGCCCATACCCAAGCCGTCATCGCAGCCGGGGACATCAAGGAGCTTCCCCAGGACGGCGCCAACCAAATCAAATGGCAACTGAACCCCAACCCCCAAAACGGCGCCGGGGTCAGCTATAAACTAGAATACTGGGCCCCGGGCAACACCAACCCGGAGCTCCCCAGCGGCGACCTGGACCCGGAAAACAACAGCTTCACCCTGGCAGTAACCAGCCTTAGCGGCCATCCCCGTTACGGCTACCGGCTCGTCGCCATCAACTCAAGCGGCGACCAAACCAAAGGAACCGGCGGAACGGGCGAAATCATCACTCACAGCCCGTTTAACCTCCAGCCCCAACTGCCGGAACTCATAAGTCCCAGCGGTTACGCCGCCCTCATCGACAGCGGCGCCGGCCCTAAGCTAACCTTCCAGTTCAACAGCCACCCGGACCCCGACAACGACCCGGTGGACTACCATATCTACTACTGCCCGGCCGGCCACCCCGAAGCGAAAATCAAGGCCGGAACCATTAACAGCGATACCGAAGGACTCCAGACCCTTGACGTAAGCGGCCTCGTTAACGGCGCCAGCTACCAATGGGAGATCGTCGTCCAAGACACATATATAGAAACCGGAGCAAAGAAAGTCTATAGCACCCAAACCACCGCTGCCGTAGAATTCAGCATCGACAGCACCCAGCCGGTCATCGAAGCCGTCCCGCCGGCGGCGGCCTATTCCACCGCCACGGAATTAGCGTTCAGCATCAACGCCATCCCCAGCGGAATCAAAAGCGTAAGCTACCAAATGACCGACGCCCAGGATAACATCCTCGGAACCGGAACCATCCCCGGAGCGGCGCTCCGGCAAGACCCGGGCACCGGCAGATATCACGGCGCCATTCCCCTCATGGAGGGCCGTTACGCTATAGATATCACCGTCCAAACCAACGCCGGGCTCACGGTCACCAAAACCCTTAACGGACTCATCATCGACCACAGCGCCCCGGTGTTAAGCGATATCCAGCCGCAACTGCCCACCAGCGGCGGCTATTACCTGTTAAAAGAACCCGGCGTCCAAGTCCAATGGCAAACGGAGGACACCATCTCCAACATAAAAGAGATCCACTACTGGCTTGAAGACTCCCAGGGCAATCCCGCCACCCCCGTCAACCGGCTGGCGGTAAGCCCCAGCCAGCACATATATAGTTACCGGTTCACCTTCGGTGGAGTCGCCGACGGCGTCTACACCCTGTGCATGACCGCCACCGACCGGGCCGGCAACTCATCCCAAGCAGTCCAATGCCCCACCCCGATCTTGATCAACCGGCACGCGCCGGAGCTCAACCTGACGGTCCAAGGGCTCAAAGAATACGGCTCCCACCTATATACCGCCGACCTGAAACAACTCAGCGTCAGCCATACCATCAACCCGCAGCTGGCCGTAGAATACGCCGTCGTTGACAGAGACGGAGTTGCCATAACCGCCTGGGGAACCTGGGCACAAATCCGGGAAACAAACGTTCTGCAACCCGGGGTCCAGTACCAGATCGCCTGCCGGGCCCAAAATGAAACCGGACTGGAAACCAAAGCGCTCAGCCGGGCATTCACCTATGACAACAGCGCCCCCACCGGGCTGCAACTGGAAGGACCCGCCCAACCAATCGAGAGCGGCGCCCAAGCCTGCTTCACCATCAGCGCCCAAGAATCCCACTCGGCCATCACCGGCTACCGGATCGCCATCGGCCGGACCCAAGGCGCCGGCGACCTAACCGGCTGGCTTGAGATCCAACCCGGGAGCACCCAAGTCCGGATCGACCTGCCGGAAGCGGCAAGCGGCGTCTATTACCCCACCCTGGAAGCGGTCAACGCCGCCGGGCTCAGCGCCATCCTCCAAGTAGCCGCCGGGTTCACCGTCGCCAATTCACCGGAACGGCTCATCGTCAAAGACCAAGGGCCCTATACCATGTATAATGACCGGCTCAGCGCCCTCTGGGAATATCGCGGCGCACGGACCGTCACCCGGTATGACTACCAGATCGTCAATCCGGCCGGCACCGTAATCTATCAAGGAACCATCGCCGGCGGCCAAAATACCGCTGCAATAACCGTCGTCGCCACGGCGGAAAAACCCCTTCAACTAATAAACGGCGAAACCTATCACATTCAAGTGACGGCCATCTTCGGAGACGGCAGCCTCAGCGGCCGCAGTTCCGGGGTCAAAGTGGACACCGGCAAACCGGTGATTACCGGCTTTAACACCCCGGCCTATGCCACCTCCCAAAATATCCGGATCGAATGGGCTGGAACCGACTCCGAATCCGGCATCGTTAAAGCCCAGGTCGGCCTCGGCAGCGACTACTACCAGACCGATGTCAGCGGCGGCTGGGTAGAACTGGCGGGCAATCCGGCCACCTTGAACTGCCAGGCCCACGGCGCCCCCCTTGAGCTACAAACCGGGGACCGGTACTACCTCATCCTGCGGCTCACCGACGGAGCCGGAAACATCAGCGAACAGATCGCCCCGGCCGTCATCATCGACGACACCCCGCCGCCGGCGCCGGTAGTCACCGACCAAGGGTCATATATCAATCCCCTGCAGCCCCTCACAGCCAACTGGGTCTGGACCCCCATGGATCCCGACAGCGGCACCACATACCAATGGGCCATCGTGGCAGCGCCGGCCCAAACCAGCACCGCCACCTGGTATAACACCGAGGAAGGCGTCATGCAAATCAAACTGCCCGCCGGCGACCCCCGGCGCCAAAACCTGACCGAAGGCATCACCTGCTATATCGCCGTCAAAGCCACCAACGGAGCGGGCTTAACCAGCATCGGCTACAGCGACGGCATCGTCCCCGACGCCCAAGCGCCCATCATACCCGGGGTAACTGTCCGGCAAGCCACTCAAGGCGGATACATCAACCAAGTCGACGGTCTGCAACTGGATATCGACAGCTTCGACCTGATCTCCGGAATCGCACACTACCAATACTACTATGGCGCCCCGGAGGCCATCGACCACATCACCGGCGGAACCGGGTCCCCAACCGCCACCATCAACCTGAGACCGACGGAACTCGTAAACGACGGCATCACCGTCTATAAAGCCGAAGTCTATGATCACACCGGCCTGGTCTCCCAACCCGGATACAGCGCCGGCATCCAATACGACGGCAGCACTCCCAAAGTAATCAATGTCCGGGCCGGATTAAGCGCGGTACCGGCGGCCGGCCAGCCCGGCCAATACAATAACCACCTCTACTTCGACTGGGAAACCACCGGGTCCAAATCACCAATAATCCAGTACCAAGTAGCCCTGGTCCCGGCCGGAATCCGGGTAGTACCCGATAACGACTGGCGGAACCTCAAAGCGGACCGTTGCTATTTCATCGATGCCGCCGCCGCCAATCTGTCCGACGGCAACTACGAACTACTAATCAGGGCCAAAAACAGCGCCGGCACCTGGTCAACCCAAGGCAACTGGGGGATCGGCCCCGTTGTCACCCTGGACCGGACCCCTCCGGCCATGAAACCGGACCGGTTTGAATATCCCCAATACGCCGCCGCCAATATTCACGTCCATGCGGAGGCCGACGACCCCCAATCCGGAATCGGAGCCTACCAATACACCGCCGGCAGCTTCACCGACCCCGGGAAATACAGTGGCGGCTGGATTGATGTAGCCCCTAATTCCTTAAGCGGGGCGGATCTAGATATCTCATCGGTCAATATACCGCAAGGAACCAAAGTCTATCTCAAAGTCCGGGCCAAAGACCGGGCCGGGCTCTGGTCACAACCGATGGACAGCCAAGCCATCGGCATCGACCACAGCCCGCCCACCCGGCCGGAGCTTAGCTGTCCCGAATACAACCCGGCGGCGAACCTGATCCGCGATATTGTCTATACCGTCAACTCCTCCCGGGATGACGACAGCGGCTTAACCAGCTACCGCCTCGGCGTGGTCAAAAACCCCGGGGAGTCCTGGATAGCCGTTTATGAAGCCGTAATGCCCCAGGAACTCCCCGGAGAACAACTGGCCTTAACGCTGGATCTAAGCCGGCTCATACCCGCCGTCACCCTGGAAGAAGGCGCCTATTACCTGGCCATGCAAACCCGGAACGGCGCCGGGGAATGGTCCGAAACCGGCTACAGTTCAAAATTCACCGTGGATACCATCCCCCCGGAACTGGCCTTCACCCGGGGCAACCAGACCATCGTGGCCAACCATCCGCCGCTGCAGGTCGAATACACCTTAAGCGAGCCCGCCACGGTAAAATTCAGGCTGGTTTCCGGCACCGTGGACCAAATTATCCAACGGCAAGGAGCAGCCGGTATAAACCAGCTGATTATCGACGCCGGTCTCTGGGCCCAGTACCATCTCAAGCCCGAATCCTACCAGTTATATGCCCAGCCCGTCGACCGGGCAAACCTCATGGGGGCCGAAAGACAGCAATCCGTCCGGGTCAACGCCCCGCCGGCCATCTCCATGGCGGCCAATTACCGGACCACCCCCAATCAACCGGTAACCATCACCGCCACCGTCACCGACGCCGACGGTGCTGCCGGCGATACGATATATTATCAACTGGATCCCGGCGACGGCACCGGAATCATTAACGGAACGGCGTTCATCGAAGTATATACGGAGAATAACGTCACCATAACCCATTGCCGGATTAACGCAACCCACCGCTATACCCGGATCGGAACCGCAGATCCGCGGATCACTATCACCGTCACCGACAAAGACGGCGGGACCGCAACCTTAAGTGAGACCACCGTCACCGTCGGCAATAGCCAAAACGGCACCCTCTATATGGATGAGACCTGGAGCGGCGTCCATATGCTGACCGGGACCGTCACAGTCCCTGCCGGCATCAGCCTCACCATCCTGCCCGGTACCCGGGTCAGCGTCACGGGAATGCCCGGCAGTGACGGATACGATATCGGGCTCGTCATCCAGGGCAGCCTCACCGTAGGCGACGGTGCAAGTTTTGAAGCCGAGGGCGCCTTCCTCCAGGCCGGCGGAATCATCCGCAACGGCTGGCACGGCATCCTGGTCCAAGGCACCGCCACTCTCGACGGCGCCACCATCAGCTACGCCCGGCGCGGCGTCGCGGTCATGAACCAGGCTCAGGCCACCATCGCCAACTGCAGCTTCATAGCGAACTATGTGGGAGTCCATGTCTATGGGGCCAGTCCCGTCATCCGCAACAGCCGGTTCACCAACAACCAGTGGTACGGCATCAAGGAAGACCAGGGCGGAGCACCCATCGTCACCGGCTGTACGTTCAGCGGCAACGAAGTGGACGACTACCGCCGGGATGTACTGGAAGCCGACTAAACCCGGAGGTTGATCCAATAAATCCCGTCTAAGAAATGTTGGTGAATTGAATCGGCCCTAAAACAAGGGTACTGGACAGGATTCACGGGATGAAGGGGATTTTCATAAAAGCAGAGCCAAAACGAGGGAAGTAAATATGTTTTAATCCAATAAATCCTGTAAATCCCGTCAAGAAATATGTTTGTGAATTTGATAGGTCTAAAACATGGTAACTGGACAGGATTCACGGGATTGAGGGGATTTTCATAAAGGCAGAGCCAAAACGGGGGAAGTAAATATGTTTTAATCCAATAAATCCCGTCAATCCCGTCTAAAAAATGTTTGTGAATTTGATAGGTCTAAAACATGGTAACTGGACAGGATTCGCAGGATGAAGGGGATTTTCATAAAAGCAATTGTTTCAGGAGGTTCCAAAGATGAAGAAGATCGCCATATTTATACTCGGACTGATACTCATAGCCGGCATCGGCATACCGGCCCAAGGAGCGACCGGCGAACTAGCGGTCACCGAGATTTTAGGCAGCGCCAATACGGCAGTTACGGCCCCGGTCCAATACCTGCTTGACGGAAACCCAAAGACAGTCTGGCAGAGCGCCGGAACTACCAACGGCCCGCTCTGGGCCGAGCTGCGGCTGGGTCAGGCAGCCCGGATCGACGGCCTCTACCTTAATGGTTTCCAAAAGGGAAACCTCAACGTCGAATACTGGCAGGACGGCGGCTGGCACACCTTTCTCGCAATCCGGGAACTAAACAGTTCAACCCTCTCTCCCGGCTGGAACCTTCTGGACCTAAGCTACGACCGGATCGTCACCGACCGGCTGCGGCTTTTAATAACCGCCGCTGAAGCCCAGGTTCTGGGCGGCATCGGCGAGATCAAGGTCCTGGGCCGGACCGGACCGGAGACTCTGGAACGGCTGGACCCGGTCCAGGTGACATCCAACCGGCAGGCGGAAGCCGGCCATACCGCCGCCAACCTCTTCGACCATAACACCCGCACCGCCTGGTGGATCTACGCCGGCATCAACCCCGAAGCGGAGGCCGTGGCCGACCTGGGAGCGGAATGCGCCATCCAGCGGATCAAAATCTTCAGCGGCGACAAACAAGACCGCAACGGCATCTTCTGGTGGGACTGTCCCTTTAAGGTCCAATACCGTAAAAACGGCAAGTGGGTCGACTTGCCCGGCATGGCCAACCTGGAAGTCCACCGGCTGGGAGCCCGCTGGACCAGTTTTGACCTTAGCGGCTACAATATCAAGACCAGCCAGATCCGGGTGGTCATTCAGAGCATTCAATGGACCGGCGGTCTCCGGGAAGTGGAGATCTGGGGCCGGCGGCCAACCCCTAGCAGCGGTAAATACCTCCGGGCGGCCCAGGGGCCGGTGGCCGTAACGGTACTGAACTCCGCCAACTATAGCTTCAACCTTTCCCTGCCCGTTCAAGGCGCTGTCAATCTCCACCTGGCCGGCAGCGGAGTTCCCGCCACGCCCCTCACCTGGGAGCTAAACGGCCGGGAGATGGGCGAGTTAAAACTCAGCGCCCTCGTGGGCGGCCGCAGTTTCTACCGGCAGGCCCTGGACCCCGCCCGCCTCTGGAACGGGCCCAACTTCATCCGGGTCAACGGCGCCGGGTTCACCATTGACGACTGCCGGCTCGAACTGGCCCCGGACCAAGACAGTTGCTGCTCCAATACCGCCCTCACTGACGGCTGGCATTTCACCGCCGCTGGGCTTGGGGAAGAGATCATCGACCTGGGCGGGCTATACCACCTGGATGAACTGGTATGCAACTTCCTGGACACCCGGCCCCAGCTTCAACTCTACCTCGACCGGAACGGCCAATGGGTTGAACTGACAACCACCCCCCGGCTGGAGAGCGGCGTTGCCGGCGGCAGCTTAACCTACACCGTCAACGATACCGCCCGCAGAATCAAAGTGGTCACCGGCTCCGGCCAGCCTGCTGAATTCACCATCTACGGCAGCCGGGTCAACGACGGCGCCCCCCGGGTTGCCATCACCGCCCCTTGGGACGGCGACTGCCTCGGGTTAGTGGAATGGGCCCAAATGAAGCTCACCGGAACCGTGGACAACCCCGAGGCCCAACTCCGGGTCAACGGCCAACGCTTCGATTTACAGGGCACCAGCTTCAGCATCCCGCTGCCGGCCTTGGGACTCAAGCCCAACGAATCCAAGGAGCTCACCGTTACCGCCATCGACAGCCAGGGCCGGACCGGCAGCGCCACCGTCACCATCAGCATCGGGCTGCCCCCCGACTTCACCCTCAACCTGCCGGATCAGCTCACCTATACCCAGGACGCCCAGATCACCGTCTCCGGTAAAGTATTGCTGCCCACCGCCAAGGTCTGGGTCAACGGAACCCCGGTGCCGGTATCCAAGCAGAACTTCAGCACCGGCGTAGCGCTCCGGGAAGGGTTGAACCCGATTACCGTTAAAGTCAGCCTGCTGGATAACCAACTGGCCAATATCAAACAGCGCTATGTGGTCCGGACCAGTGGCGTTCCCTATCTGAAAGTGTTGTACCCGGTGAACGGGCAGATTACCCGGGAAAAGACCGTCCGGGTCAGCGGCCAGGTCGGCAGCTTAACCCCGGTCCAGGTCTTCGTCAACGGCCAGCCCGCCACCGTTTCTGGCGGATATTTCAGCTCCAAGGAGCTCACTTTAGCCGAAGGAAACAACCTGTTGAAGGTAGTTGCCACCGGCCAGACCGGCGGAACGGCCCAAACGGAGCTCACGGTGAAACTGGACCGCACCGCCCCCGTCATCACGGAGATTATACCCGGTGAAGGGGTCTGTCTCAACACCGCCGCCATCACCGTCACCGGCAAAGTGACCGACGCCTCACCGGTGACGGTCCTGGTCAACGGCGTGGCCGCCACCGTCACTAGCGGCGGATTCAGCGCCGCCATCCCGGCGGTTGAGGGCGGCAACACCATCAAAATCGAAGCCCGTGACGCCGCCGGCAATACATCCCAGCCCATCATCCGCCAGGTCATCAGCGACACCATACTTCCGGCGGAGTTCACCCCCGGCATCGCACCGGCGGGCTGGACCAACAACCCGGCCCCTACCTTTACCTTCGCCACCGCCGATGGCGGCAGCGGCATCGCCTTCTATGCCATCAAGCTGGGCGACGGCGCCTGGATACCCGGGGTAACCAGTCCCTACCAGTTCCCGCAGCCCATCCCCGACGGGGAGCACTTGGTCAGCATCAAGGCCGTGGACCGGGCCGGTAATGAACGGATCGGCACCGTGGCCGCGCAGATTGA
>JARKQH010000294.1 GCA_029974925.1 Verrucomicrobiota bacterium | reverse complement strand
GGGACGTCTCGTCCCAGAAAGTTCTGGGTTGCGAAGGTGTGGGAGGTGTGGAGACGAGACGTCTCCAGCCCCGGGGTGATTGAGGGTCTGGAGGGGGGCTGGGACGTCTCGTCGCAGAAAGTTTTGGGTTGCGAGGGGAGGCCGCGGCGACGAGACGTCTCCAACCCCGAAGTAATTGATGCTGCGGGTAGGGGCTGGGACGTCTCGTCCCAGAAAGTTCTGGGTTGCGAAGGCGTGGGAGGTGTGGAGACGAGACGTCTCCAACCCCGAAGTAATTGATGGTGTGGATTGGGGCTGGGACGTGTCGTCCCAGGAAGTTCTTGGTTGCGAGGGCGGGGGAGGCTGGAGACGGGACGTCGCCACCCCCGAGGTAATTGAGGGTCTGGATGGGGGCTGGGACGTCTCGTCCCAGAGGGTGTTGGTTTCGAAGGCGCGGGAGGTGTGGAGACGAGACGTCTCCAACCCCGAAGGAATTGAGGGTCGGGATGGGGGCTGGGACGTCTCGTCCCAGTAAGTTTTGGCTTGCGACGGCGGCCAGGGCGACGAGACGTCGCCGCCCCTGGCTGTATTTGTCAATTTGGCGACACTAACGGGGACGCGGTGGAACGTCCCTACCGCGTTTGGGGGAACGCGGAGGAACGAGGGATTGGGCAGGGCCGGCGGATTTTCGGCTTTAATTCGGGGCCGGACCGGCTAGGATGGCACGGCTGTTGGCCCGCTGGGCGCGGGGGACGGGGCGGGGCTGGCTGCGGGCGCGGTTTGAGGAACTGAGTTGGTGGAAACTATGACGGACATCAATATCGCGGTGGTGCCGGTGGCGGGGTTGGGAACGCGGCTGTTGCCCGCGACCAAGTCCCAGCCCAAGGAGATGCTGCCGGTGGGCCGCAAGCCGGTGGTGCAGTATGTGGTGGAGGAGCTGACGCGGATGAAGATGAAACGCGTGCTGTTCATCACCGGGCCCGGCAAGACTTCGATCGAAAATCATTTTGACCTGAACGAGGAGCTGATCCAGGAGCTGCGCGAGAGCGGGAAGGAGGATTTGCTCGAGGAGCTCGAGTATGAGCGGGCGCCGCTCCAGTATTTTTACACGCGGCAGCGGGAGCTGCTGGGGCTGGGCCACGCCGTGCAGTGCGCCGAGCCGTTTGTGGGCAACCAGCCGTTTGTGACGGCGCTGGGCGATTCGATCATCGGGATGCACGCCAAGAGCGACATTGTGCAGCGGATGATCCGGTGTTTCAACGAGCGCGGGGCGGGGGCGGTGATCGCGTTTGAGAAGGTGCCGCTGGAGGAGGTGCATCGGTACGGGATCGCCACGCCGAAAGAGGAGGGGGACATTTTCGAAGTGGCGGACCTGGTGGAGAAGCCCGCGCGGCAGGAGGCGGCGAGCAACCTGGCCATTGCGGCGCGCTATGTGTTCGCGCCGGCCATCTTCAACGCCATCAAGCGGACGCCGCCCGGCAAGAACGGCGAGATCCAGCTCACCGACGCCATCCGCCTGCTGATGAAGGAGGGGGCGAAGGTGTATGGGGTGTGCCTGCGGCCGGACGAGCGGCGGTACGACATCGGCAATTTCCAGGCGTATTTTCGGGCGTTTGTCGAGTTCGCGTTGGAGGACGAGAAGCAGGGGCCGGCGTTGCGCAAACACCTGGAGGGGCTGCTTGATCATCATTCGTAAACGCGCGCACGCGCGGGGCGCCCTGCTGGGCAACCCGTCCGACGGCTACCAGGGGCGCACCCTGTCGGTGATCGTCCGGAATTTCAGCGCCGAGGTGGTGCTGTATGAATGGGACTCGCTGGACATTGTGCTGTCGGCGAACGACCGGGCGCATTTCCGCTCGATCCACGACCTGGCGCGGGATGTCGAGTTGCACGGTTATTACGGCGGCATCCGGCTGATCAAGGCCACCATCAAGCGGTTTGTGGAGTATTGCCAGGCGCAGAAGCTGGCGTTGCACGACCGCAATTTTTCGATCCGGTATCAGACGAGCATTCCGCAACAGGTGGGGCTGGCCGGCTCGAGCGCGATCATTGTGGCCACGCTGCGCTGCCTGATGGAATTTTACAACATTTCGATTCCGCGCGAGGCGCAGCCCTCGTTTGTGCTTTCGGTCGAGCGCGACAAACTGGGCATCATGGGGGGCTTGCAGGACCGGGTCATCCAGGTTTACGAGGGGGTGGTTTACATGGATTTCAGCCCGGCGCTGGAGCGGGTGGTGGACGGCCTGAAAAGCTACCAGTATGAGCCGCTGTCGCCGGCGCTGCTGCCGCCGCTGTATCTGGCCTACCACGATTCCCTGAGCGAGCCGACGGAGATTTTTCACAACGACATCCGGGGCCGGTTCGACCGGGGCGACCCGGAGGTGATCGGGGCGATGCAGAAGCTGGCGGAGCTCACGCGGCAGGGCCGGGAAGCGCTGTTGGCGCGCGATTACGCCCGGCTGCACCGGCTGGTGAACGAGAACTTTGACGTCCGCCACAGCATTTACCGGCTCCCGCGCTGGCAGGTCCGCATGGTCGAGGTGGCGCGGGAATGCGGCGCCAGCGCGAACTTCGCGGGGTCGGGCGGGGCCATCATCGGCACGTATGAGGGCGAGGCCATGTTCCAGGAATTGAGCCGCCGGCTGGCGGCGATCGGCTCGCGGGTGGTCAAGCCGCAGATCGAGTAGCGGCCGCTACTGCAGCTTGCCGGGCAGGCCCGCCACCTGGTTGTAGAGCAGGGCCAGCACCTGGGCCGTGTTTTGCTGGCGGACCTCGGGGCCGAACCGGAAGGTGGCCGCGGGGTCGAAGCGGGTGAGGCGGAGGCAATAGGTGTTGTTGGCCATGATCCCGAGCAGCTCGCCGTTCTTGCTCAGCACCAGGTCGCCGCGCGAGGGATTGAATTTGCCGAACAACCCGCGCAGGAAACTGCGGTCGAGCTGGACGTACTCGGGCGTGCTCACGTCAATCTGGAACCGGCACTCGCCATAATAGCCCTCGCGGGCGCCCACCAGCACCGCGTCCTGGAATTTGAACGGGTCCGAGGCGATGCGGTACACCTTGGCGCCCAATTGCCGCGCTTCCTCGGCGGTGACCGGCAGCATGACCACGCGCGGGTCCTGCATGCTGAAGGAAAGCATGCGCAGGGGGATGACGGTGGACCCCCGGCTGAGCGTGCCGGCCAGCCCCTCCCATTCGGCGCCCGGGTTCCACAACGCCAGCGGCGTGTCGTCCACGTGGCACAGCGCGAAGAGGTTCGTGCCGTCGCTCACCAGCACCGTCTCGGTATCCTTGCGGCGGACGGACTCGCCGCCAAACAGGCCGGGGCGCACGCCCTGGATGCGGGCGGCGACGCGGTTGGTGGCGAACTCGTTGAAGATGGCGTTGGCCGCCAGCGGCCGGTTCTCGCGAATCTCCTGCTCCAACTGGCTGGACTTGCTGGCCAGAATTTTCACGCCCTCGACCAGCCGCGCTTTTTCCTCGCGCTCGGCCTGGACTTGCTTTTCCATGCGGACCACCTGCTCGGCCGCGTGGCGTTTTTCGACCTCGGCCACCTGGAGCTGGGTGGCCAGGTGTTGTTTTTCGGTGACGACCGCCTGGTTGCTGCGGGCCAGTTCCTGGAGTTGTCGCTGCATGGCGGCCGCCTGGTCGGCCTGTTTGCGCAGCTCGGCCTCCATCGCCGCCAGGCGCTCCTTCGAAATGAGGGCGTCGTTCGAGCTGAGCTGCACCTGGCGGGAGAGGGCGGCGAGGTTGGTTTGCGCGGCGGCGAACTGGGCTTCGAGGCTGGCGCGCTCCTGCTGGAGCTGGCGTGTCCGGGCTTCGCGGGCCTCGATTTCCTGCTGGAGGCGCTGGGCCTCGGCCTGGCGGGCCTGGAGGTCCTGCTGCAATTGCGCGGCCTGCCGCTCGCTGGACTCCAACTGCCGCTGCAGGCGCTCGGCCTCCTGCTGGCGGACCTGGAGTTGTTGCTGCAACTGCTGCGCCTCCTGCTGCCGGGCCTGCAACTGCTGCTGCAATTGTTGCGCCTCCTGCTGGCGGGTCTCGAGCTGTTTCTCCAGTTGCTGGGCCTGTTGTTCCCGGGCCTGCAAGCTCTGCTGATAGTCCTGCAACTGCTTGTCGCGTTCGCCCAGCAGCGCCTGCTGCCGGCTGGCCGTCTCGCGCGACCGCGCCAGCTCGCCCAGGAGCAGGTCGCGGTTTTTGCGCTCCTCGTCCAGGGCCTGGCGCATCACCGCGGCGAGGTCCCTGCCGCTCTCGACCGTGTTGGTGGCGATCTCGAGCCGCACCTGCTGCGCCGCGCCGCCTTCCGCAATCTTGTTGATGTCAACCGTTGAGAAGGCCAGGAGGCTGACCAGCAGAAAATCGCAGATGACGATGAGGATCGTGCGGTTCATGACGACGTGGCCAGGGTGGAGGCCGCCACCGCGGGCGCCGGGTCGGGATACACCGCCTCGGCCTCGAGCAACAACTTCCGGCGCAGGGGCCGCAGATGGAAGATTTTGAAGATGGAGACGAAGATGATGCCGAACGAGGTCGAGGAATAGGCGGCCATCAGGCTGGGCTTGATCACCCCCAGCGAAACCAGGATCAGGGAAATGATCGTGCCGACAAAGCCCAGGTAGAGGCCGGCGTCAAACAGGTGGTCCTCGTTCTCCAGCAGCTTGAGCTTGATCCGCGGCGGGACGGTTTGCCGGCGGATTTCAGCCAGCTTGATGAGGCAGGCGGTGTAGATCAACGCCTGCAACACGAAGAACAACAGCAGGGTCAGCAGACTCAGTTGGTTCATAAAGGAGGATGCGGGGGCATGGCTGCCGGTCGCCAGGACGCTGTCCACCGTGGGCAGACGCAGGCGAAAGGGGGACTCCACTTTCTGGCTGTCCTGAGCGAGAAACGGCTCGCTCAGAAGCAGGACCATGACCAGGAAACCCAGCCCGAACAAGAATTCACGAACATAATGAAAACCGCGCACCTGCAGGGGACGCTCGAGGGCGGGCACCCGGCGCAGATGATGGACGGCCATCGCCAGCAGAAAGCCGGCCGCGACGTAAAACAGCCATTTCATGCCCAGGGTGAACCCCGGCATCAACCAGGCGTAATCCACCGCGAAATCATAAAAGGCCCCGAAGGGATTATACTTTACCACGGTGTCGCGCCAGGCGGAGCGGTACAACCGCTGGTTGCGCTCGAGCAGCTCGTTCACCGCGCCCACGTTCCACGCCAGGCTGGCGCTCAGGTCCTCCAGCCCGGTCTGGCTGAACTCCAGCAGATAACGCCCGACCGCGGCGCTCTTGCCCGTGAAGAGCACGGCGGCATACAACGCCGGCAGGTGGCCGTCGGCTTTGCGAAGGAAGTGGGTGAGCAGCCGGAGCGTTTCCGCATCGTCGGTTTTCTGGACCAGCGCCGCCAGTTGGCTCCAACTCAGGCGCTGGCCCAGAGACATGACATCCAGCAGCAGTTGCTCGATGGCCAGCGGGTTGCCGCCGCGATTGGCCTGCGCGGCGGTGTCATACAGCCGGTCCGTCAACCCGCGGCTGAAGTATTCGCCCTCCAGCAACAGGCCGGTGGTGGAAAGGGCGGCGTCCAAGGCCTGGCCGGAGGCGGAATGGGACGGGGGAAAGATGACGGTGTTGGTCAGCTCGCGCAGGCGGAGCAATTCGCGGACGACCGGGCGCCGGGAGGCCTGCAGCCGGGCCATGACGTCATCACGGCTTTCCAGCCGCAGCACCAGCTCGGTCAACGGCGCGGGGGCCGGGTCCTTTCGCGAGGCCACGCCCAGGAGTCTCTCGAGGTAGGGATCGGGGGTGCCCAAAACCTGGACACGGGGCTGCTCCCGGAGAAACTCCGCCACCGCCGCCTCGAGCTGGTCACGCCCCGGCGCGTGGCTGGCGCGGGCGGCCTGGACCACGAGCTGGGCGGCCCCGACGTTCCGGGCATTGAGCAACGCCAGGCCGAGACTCGTGAGGGCAGGGGTCTTCCGTCCCGCTTGCCGGAGAACGCTGGCGTCCACGGCCCGCAGGTGCTGGGGCACCAGCCAGCCACAAAGCAGCATCACCAAGCCCAGCAGGGAGCAAATCAAAAACCATGCCCACCGCTTCATCGTCAATGCGCAACCAAACCGTAACTCATAGCCCGACTCGTGCCAAACTTTGATAACCGAGGAAAAACCCTATCGCCCGATTCTCCGACCCGGGACAAAAAGGCGCGCCCCGACGCCCCCCACGCGCTTTCTGGAACGTTGGACGACGCGCCGCGGCCAATTGTTCAACGCAAATGCCTGAAGCTCAGGTCAAATCAGCGCAAACGGAAGCCGCCCCGAAAAACCACCTCGGCCACCGTAATGATGAGGAAGACGGTGCTCACCACCGCGTTGAGGCGGAAGAAGGCGATGTTGATCCAGTTCAAACTCCGCCGCCGGGCCACCCAATGCTCGAGCACCAGGCAGGCCACAATCAGCATCCACCCGACCAGGTACACGATGCGGAACCGGGCCAGCAGGCCAAAGCCCAGCAGCAGGCCGCACATGATCAGGTGCGCGAGAAACGCCGCCTGGAGGGCGTTTTTCGGCCCCCACTCCACCACCAGGGAATGCAGGCCGTGCTTGCGGTCAAACTCGTAATCCTGCAGCGCATAGATGATGTCGAATCCCACCAGCCACAGAACCACCGCCACGGCCAGCACCGTCATTTGCAAGACCTCCCACAGCGACACATTTGTCCCCTTGACCGCGAGCCAGGCCCCGACCGGCGCCAGCGCCAGCGCCACACCCAGATACACATGCGTGTAGGGCGTGAACCGCTTGGTCAGCGAGTAGAAACAGATCACCCCCAGCGCCACCGGCGACAGGTAGAAACACAACGGATTGAGAAAATAACTCGCCACCACCAGGCCCAGGCCGGACAGGACGCACAGCGTGACGGCTCCCCCCAGGCTCACCGTCCCCGCCGGCAGGTGCCGGCCCGCCGTGCGCGGATTCAGCGCGTCATACTTCCGGTCCACGATGCGATTGAACGCCATCGCGCAGGTCCGCGCGCACACCATGGCCGCCAGAATCAGCCCAAAGGTCCGCCAGCCCGGCCAGCCCCGGTTCTCGCGCGCCGCCACCGCCATCGCCGCCAGCGCGAACGGCAGGGCGAAGACCGTGTGCGAAAACCGGACGAAGGAGCCCCATTTGCGGATCGAGGACAGGGGATGGCAGAGGAACCCCGAACCGGGAACCTTGACCTTCGAACCTTGAGCGGGCGCCTCGGGCATGGGTTCAAACGGCTTGGACGCAACGGCCCGGCGCGCCCGGGCGCCCCGCGGTGCGCACCCCGGTCTTGAAACGGCCCGCAGGTTGCCCGCTTACGTGCAGCCCCCGCCTCAAGCTTGCGCGCGCCGGTTCACAGCCTCTTCTGCGCCCTGCGCCCAACAGCCACGCCGCTCCGCGTTCAAAGTTCAAGGTTCGAGGCTCGAGGTTCACCATTCAGCGATCAAGTTGTTCCGGGCCCGCCCCAACCGGAGCCGTTTCCCGGCGGCTTGCCTCATCCACTTTCAAATCTTCGAAACGCTTGATCAACACCATGCCTGATCATTTCAGCCGGACCCAGCCCTTGCCAGCAGTTTTTCACCGGCCCTTCGGTCTTCCCTGCCCCGTGGAGCGGTTGAAAAGGTTCGTGGCCGGGGTGGATGGGGTCAGCAAGCAGAGCGATGGCAGCACAGTGGCGGCGGGTGGGTCGCCCCTTCAGGGCTGGCTTTTTTTTGTGCCTGACGTTCCCCAGGGCGGCGCTCGGGCCTGGCTTGCCCTGGGCTGGGTTGGGCCGCGCCGTTGGCGCTCCGACCACACAGCTCGACGGGGTGGCGGCCAAGGGACGGACAATTTCATTTCCGAAATTTAAGCGAGCATCAATGCCCTGTCCGGGGCCGAGCCGGACTGGCCAATGAGGGCTAGAAACCTCGGCAGGTGGCGCAGACACCACTCTGGAAGCAAGGTCGGGGTCCTGTGCTGCCTGAGCAGACGGCGGGCCAGGAGCGGGCGTTGCGCCAGCACTGTGCATCATGCCACCGATGGCCTTCAAAGAAGTCTTCAAAAAGCACGCATCCCGTGAGTAAGATGCGCCATGGCGATGAACCAAAGAGAAACAAAGAATGCTGCCGCCGTGGCGCTTGGCAGGCTCGGCGGGCTAAAGGGCGGCAGGGCGAGAGCGGCCAAGCTGTCGGCCACAGAACGGAGCGCCAGTGCAAAGAACGCGGCGGCGGCACGGTGGGCCAAACATAAGAAGAAAGCGCGAAAAACTCTTTGACTATGCGTGAGCGGTCACGCATACTTTGCTCATGAAGCTGAGAATTGTTGACCAGGTCAAAACAGGCGGCAGGATCCTCTATAATGACGGCCGGCCGGGGCATCAGGGGGTGGCGGCTATTGTGCTGGCCGTTGATGTGGAGGGGATGACGGTGCAGTTCGAGGACCGGGCGGATACGAACTACATACGATTCTCTGACCGGAAATGGATGGATTACATTAGTGTCGTGGAGTGACCGGGGGCGGCTGACAGCCGGCCAGGGCCGAAGACAGGCTATGGCAGACGTTTTTACTCGGGGAAAACGGTCGGAAGTGATGGCGGCAATTCGGTCGAAGGGAAACAGGGACACCGAAATCTGCCTCGCTTCCGTTTTGCGCAAGGCAGGCATCAAGGGATGGCGGCGGCACATGCCGCTGGCTGGAAAACCCGATTTCGTATTCCGAGAA
>JARKQH010000272.1 GCA_029974925.1 Verrucomicrobiota bacterium | reverse complement strand
ATGGCCGCCTTGCGGTGGTAGCCCAGGAGTTCAACGGCCTGATCCAGCAGCTTGCTCTTGTGTTGGGCTCCGGCCGTGGCGTACCGGCGACGCAGCCGGATGAGGATTTGTTCCTTCGTTTCTTTGCTCATATCGCTGTGCCTGTCGGGTAACACTGACTTTTGGCACAACGACCTATTCACCGGAATCGGTCACCCCCTCCCGGGTAACAATCTTTTTGGCGCAGAACGCGGCGTGCGATGCCGTTGGATTTGCATTTGACTGGACGCCCATCGCGGGTAGGATTTGAGGCTCTGGTTAACAAACAATTACTAAGATTATGGCAATCATTGATTTTGGCGGCACCAAAGAAAAGGTCATCACCCGGAAGGAATTCCCGATGTCCAAGGCCCGCAAGGTTCTCAAGAACGAGACCATTGCGATCATTGGCTATGGCGTTCAAGGTCCAGCCCAGGGCTTGAACCTGCGTGACAATGGGTTCAACGTCATCGTGGGCCAGGCCAGCAGCTTCAAGCGGGACTGGGACCGGGCGGTGAAGGACGGGTGGGTGCCAGGCAAAACCCTGTTCGAAATTGACGAGGCGGTTCGGCGCGGAACGATCATCCAGATGTTGGTGTCGGACGCGGCGCAGCGCGCCATCTGGCCCACGGTGAAAGCCAATTTGAAGCCCGGCGATGCGCTTTACTTCTCCCATGGTTTTTCCATCGCCTACAAGAAGCAGACGGGTGTCATCCCGCCCAAAGACGTGGACGTGATCATGGTCGCGCCCAAAGGGTCCGGGACCTCGGTCCGGCGCAATTTCCTGAGCGGGGCCGGGATTAATTCGAGTTTTGCCGTGGAGCAGGACGCGACAGGCCGGGCCGAGGAGCGCTGTCTGGCCATCGGGATTGGCATTGGCTCGGGCTACCTGTTCCCGACCACCTTCCAGCACGAAGTGTTCAGCGACCTGACGGGCGAGCGGGGCGTGCTGATGGGCGCGCTGGCGGGCATCATGGAAGCCCAATACGACGTTCTCCGCAGTCACGGCCACACCCCCAGCGAAGCCTTCAACGAAACGGTCGAGGAGTTGACGCAAAGCCTGATCCGGCTGGTGGACGAAAACGGGATGGATTGGATGTATGCCAACTGCTCCGCCACCGCCCAGCGCGGGGCGCTGGATTGGAAACCCCGTTTCAAGAAAGCGGTGATGCCGGTGTTCAAGGAACTTTATGAGCGCGTCAAGAACGGCAAGGAATGCGCCCGCGTTCTGTCGGCCTGCGGCAAACCCGATTACCAGAAGCAGCTCACCAAGGAGCTGGCAGCCATTGGCAATTCGGAAATGTGGCGCGCCGGCAAAGCCGTTCGCGCCCTGCGCCCCAAGGAACCCGCCCGGGTCATCGCCAAGGGGACCAAGGGCATCGCCGGCCGGGCGGTGAATTGAGTTTAAGGCGTCCTCCCTGACGCACGGTTTGCAAACCCCGGGAACGCGCCGGCGCCCCGGGGTTCTCTTTTTTTATCGAGAACCCGGAACTTCAGCCCCACTCAAGGGAATCAGCGATGGAGGCCGGCTCAGGGCACTTGCCGCATTCGATAGAAGCGAGCCGGGAGGTTGGTGGATTGGGGATCGGCCACCTGGAAGGGCGCCGTATTGGTGGCGATCGCCTGCCAGAGGGCGGGGTTGCTCGCCACGGCGAGGTTGGTGATGGCTTCGATGCGGTAACGCAAGCCGGACGCGGGGCTGAAGCCCAGGCTGACGAGACGGTTGGTGCTCCGGTTAATGGACAGCAACGGGAAGGCGGCAAAATCCACGCCAGCCGTTGCGGCGGCAACCAGCACCGTGCGACTGGGGGGAGAGAACGCGTAACCATGGGCGGAGGGGGTGACCGTGTATAGGTTGGAACGCAGGCCGCTGACCACGTAACTGCCAGCGGACGACAACGTCGAGTTGGTCGTGTTTGCGGCGGTGGCCAGCAGCTTGATTCCGCTCAGGCCGTTGGTGCCTTCCAAGACCCGGCCGGAAATGGAGAAGACCGGATAGGCCAGGAAACTCAGACCGGACCTGTCGGGTCCGAGCGTTAGGGGAATTTGGGGCGGCTCAAAGTTGAACCCAGCCAGCGTTGGGATGAGCGAATAGGTCCCACCACACAGGCCGGTGAGCACAAAATTGCCGTTGGTGTCCGTGCCCGACACTTTGTTGCCGATCTGGACGGCGACGCCGCTGACTCCCTCGTTGTAGGCGTTTGTAATGCGTCCCGAGACAATATAATGATCGGGGAGTGCGGCAAAATCCACGCTGTTGGTGCTTGGGCCAAGGGTGACCAGGAATTCGGGCGGGGCAAAGTGGTAGCAAGCGAGGGAAGGCTGAACCCGGTAAGTTCCGGCCGGGAGGCCGGATAGGGAGTAGAGGCCGTTGCCGGTGGTGGTCACTTGGTTGCTGCCGACCAGCACGGTCACCCCATTGAGACCATTGGTGCCCTCGGTGATCCGGCCGCCAAGCGTGAACACGGGGATACCCTTGAAGTTGACGGCGTTGGTGTCCGGCCCAACCTTCACTGCCAGCGACGCGGGGGAGAAGAGGTAACCCGACAGCGAAGGAGTGACCTGGTAGGTGCCGGCGCAGAGGCTGCCAAGGTGATAAGCGCCGTTGGCGTCAGTGGTGACGGCTGCGCCCCCGATGTTCAAAGAGACGCCGGCCAGCGGTTTGCCCGCCGAACTAACGGAGCCGGCGATGACGTAGGAGTCCCGGGCCGCCGCGAAGTCCGCCGAAGTGACGTTATCAGGGCCCACGCTCACGGACTGGCGGCTGGGAGGATCAAAATGGTAGCAGCCCAACGCGGGAATTACGTGATATTGCCCTTTGCGCAAGGTAGTGATGGAGTAGGCGCCGTTGGTGGCGGTGGTCACCAGATTGCTGCCCACCATGACCCGCACGTTCGGCAGGCCGTTGGTGCCCTCCAGGACGAGACCGCTTAGGGTATAAAGCTCGAATGCGGAAAAGGTCGCGCCCTGGTTATCCGGCCCAACGGTAATGGAGCGCGAGACGGGTTCGAAATCGAAATGAGAACGGGAGGGTTTGACCAGGTAGGTGCCGGCACAAAGGCCGGAAAGCGCAAAGGCTCCCGCCGCATCAGTGACAACCGCGTTGGTCCCGATCTTCACCTCGACTCCGCCCAAGCCATTGGTTCCCTCCTTCACCCAGCCGCTGATACGAAACGATTCCCGTCCCGCGATGAAGTCCAACCCACTCACGTTCGAGTTTACGGTGAGACTCCGGCTGGCCGGTGTGAACCGAAAACACCCGAGTTGCGGCGTCACCGCCACACTCCCGGGCAAAACCCAAGCCTGATAAAAACCGTTCAGCCCCGAAACTGCCAGGTTGGTTCCGACGCTGACCACCACACCGGGCAAGCCGTTGGTGAACTCAATAATTTGTCCGCTGACGGAGTAGAGTTGGGTGGCGGAAAAGTTGAGGTTGGCCGTATTGCTGGCAACCGTGAAAGAGACGCGCGAGGGAGCAAACTGGAAGCCCTCCAGGCTGGGCGTCAAATCAACCGCGCCACCGGCGAGGCTCATCTGGTAACGGCCGGCCACGTCGGTGAGGACAACATTGGTTCCTGCGGTCACGGCCACATTGGCCAAACCGGTGCCGCCAAGTGTCACGGTACCGGAAACGAAAAACCCGGCTTCGTAGGCGCCGATGTCGCCCAAGGAATTGATGGGCCGGGACAAGCCGCGTTGGTCCGTGGGCGGAGTCAACGCCGCGGGAACCTTGTCGAGGGCGGGGCTGCCCGAAAGCAAGGCCACCGTTTTGGTGGGCCCGCCATGGTCCGCCAGCGCGCCAAACACCGGGTCGGTCAGCCAGCGGCTCGTACCGCTCAGGGGAATGGAGAGGTCCGAGCTGAGATTGTAGCCGACGTCAATTATCGTGCCATAGCCGTTGCCGCCGCTTGTGTTTGCGGCCAGGGCCGAACTTCGCAGCCAAAGCGAGCCGTTTCCACGGGTGACCCCGCCACCGAGACCCGCCCCGGGGCTGCCGCTGATTCCAGACCCGGAGCGCCCGCTTCCCGCGATTCCATTGGTGCCGCCCACTGCGCTATTCTGCGCGATGGTCGAATGAACGAGGTACAGCGTGCCGGCGCTGTAAAGGCCGGCACCAACGGCGTTGCCACCGTTTCCACCGTTGCCGCCGTAGAATTGGCCCGGACCGCCCGCGCCCCCGGCGCCACCCGTGGCGCGGTTGCCATAAACGGTGCAGTTCGTGACGGCGCCGGAGCCGGCAAGCCACAAACCGCCCCCGGCCGCCGCGGCGCCCGACGCGCCGTTGGAACCGTTGCCGCCGGTCAAGGTGCCGCCGGCCGCACTATTGCCACCCGTGACGATATTCGCGGAAAAGGTGCATCGTTCGATGCGAGCGCTGGTGACACTATAGACGCCCGCTCCATAGCCCACAGCGCCCGTGCCGCCAATGCCCTTCAAGCCGGGCGCGGGGCCGCTGCCGCCTGCGCCGCCCTCCCCGCCTGCGCCGCCTGAGGCGACATTCCCCTCGAAGGCGCAATCCGTCAACGAAAGGCTGCCCGTATTATAAATGGCTCCTCCGACCCCGGCCCCCCCGTCTCCGCCCGCGCCGCCGTCGCCGCCAGCAAACAGCCCCGCGCCCCCATCGCCCCCCTGCCCTCCCGAGCCGCCGACGGCCGAATTGGTAAGAAAGCGGGAGCGCGCGGCTCGAAAAACACCCGCGTTGAAAATCGCTCCGCCCAGAGCCGCGCCGCCAGCCCCGCCCGCTCCGCCGCTTTCCCCGATACCGGTGCTGCCGGCGCCATCCGGGCCGTCCGGCCCCCTGGTTCCCGCAGCCTGGAGGGTCGAAAAGACGCAGTTGCTGGCCGTGACGGCACCGCCGGCCTTAATGTAGAGTCCGGCGCCCGAGGCGGCTTTACCGGCAGTGAGCGTTAATCCCGCGAGCGAGAGATCGGCCCCCGGTTCGACAATAAAGAGCCTGGACTGACCGCCGCCGTTGAGGGTGACACTGTGGCCGTTGGCCTCGAGCCTGACTTGATTGGTGACGGTGATGGGACTGGCAAAAGTTATGGCGCAGTCCTGGGCGAAGGTCACGGTGCCGCCTTGGGCGAGCGCGGATCGCAGATCGGCCACCGAGCAACCGCCGACCACCGCGTCACCGAGCGAGACGTTGGCAGCCAGGAACAACAGGCCTAAGGCCGCGGCGAGGCCGCCGGGAAATTGCCGCAGCTCACCCGGTCCTTCCGGGTAATTTGGGTGGATCATAATTGTCCGGCTGCTGTTCCCATCCCGGGCGGCGCGGGGTGCCGGCATCCGCCACACCCCGCCTGCCCGGGGGAATTACCGGTTGAAATCGAAGTCCTGGAACTCCGGCTGTTTCTTTTTCTTTTCCTTCTGTTCCGCGCTTTTGATGCGGCCCTCCTCCTCGGCGCGGACTTCCTTTTCGAAGCTCTTAACGCCGGGCATGCGGTCTTTTTCGGCGATGGCCTCCAATGCCGCCACCTCGGGGGTGGGAAGAACGGTGGGGCGGATGAGAACAATCAACTCGTTGCGACTATGGTCGTCGGTGCTTTTGCGGAAGAGATAACCGAGCAGGGGAATATCCATCAGGATCGGCACGCCGGAACCGCTCCTGGACCGGTCGGAAGAGATCATCCCGCCCACGATGATGGTGTCCCGGTCGCGGACGGCCACCTTGGCGGCCGCCTCTTTGCGAGTGGTATTGGGCACCTGGCCCACCCCGGTGATTTCCGTGAAGCCGGCGTAGTTTTCAATGGTTTGATGAATGTCCATCACCACCAGGCCGTCCGGGTTGATCAGCGGCGTCACATCCAGCGTCACGCCGATTTGAAGCTGTTGGATCGAGGAATAGGAGCCGTAGGCGCCGCCGCCGTAATAGCTGCCGGTGGGATACGGCCGCGATTCGCCGACGAACAATTGAGCCTGCACGGCGTGCGAGGTCTGAATGCGAGGCCGTTGCAGGACGCGGGCGCGGGAGTTGTTGGCGAGCGCACTGACCGTCACGTCGAGGTCCTGATTAAAGCGAGCCAGGTAGTTGAACCCGCCGGTCAGGGCGCCGGCCGCGTTGGTGCCTCCGCCCGGAATAAAGTCGCCCGGCGAGAAGTACTTGCCGGCGCCGCCCGCTCCGACACCGGTGACATTGCCGGAGGATTGCGGGTACTGGATGAAACTGACGCCCAGCTCGCGGTTGTTTTTCAGCGTAACTTCGATAATGACCGCCTCGATCAAGACCTGTGCCAGCACCACATCCAGTTTCGACACGATATCCTTGATCATCTTCATGTCCTCGCGGCTGGCGAAGATCAGCAGCGAATTCGTGCGTTCATCGGCGATGATCTTGGTTTCTCCCAGCACCACGATTTCGCCCGAGACGGAGGCACGGCGAATGATGTTCTGCAAGCGGTCGGTGAAACTGCTGCCGGTGCCGGGCTGGGTGGTGGTGGTGCTTTGGGCGCCGAAGCGACTGCCCGGCATCATGCCACTGCCGGGGTAGCCCATGCCGCCCGACCCGAAGCCCGTCCCGGTGCGCGAAGCCCCAAACCCGCTGCGGGTCTGAGTCGTCGAAGCCCCTACCGTCGTCCCCCCTCCTCCCGAACTGAGGCTGTTGAGGGCGCTGGCGATTTCCGAAGCCAGCGCGTATTTGATGGGGATCACTTCCGAGATGTATTCCGAAGGGACTGCCACATCCACCTCCCGAATCATTTCCAGCATGCGCTTCACGTTTTCGGTGTTGTCGCGCAAGACGAGAATCTGGCTCGAGTCAATCGGCAGGATGGCGTTGGGAATCTTTGCAAACGGCTGCAACACCTGGACCATCTCGGTCGGCTTGGTGTACTTGAGCTGCACCACGTGCGTGACGTATTGTCCAAGCTCCGGCAACTGGTCCGTGGTCAGTTTGCTGAAGGGGGCACCTTCCTGGTTTGCCTGCGCCACCGGCACCGCTTTGACGAACTTGTCGCCGACATTGATCATGGCGATGCCGTTGAGGGCCAAAACGGAATCGAAAGCTTGAATGGCTTCGCGGCGGGTGAGCGGGGTTTGAGTTTTGAGGGTGATGGTCGGGGCCGGCAGGGTGGTGGGCCGTAGAATGGTCCGGTTGACCAGCTCGGCGTAGATCTGCAGAACCTGGTTGAGGTCCGTGGCGGGGAAATTGATCGTGCCGGCGGGCAGCAGTTCCTCCGGTTGGGTATTCGTGGACGGCGCCTGGGGCGGAATGGCAATCATGGGCTCCTCGGCCGTGCCGGGGGTGGTGGCCGGCTGGGCGGCGGCGTCCGGCCTTTGGCCGTCGCTGGGCATAATGATGCTCCCGGGCCTCAAGGGCGGCGCCGGCAAGGGGGTGGCCGACCCTTTGGGGCCGGAGCCGGTGACGCCACCGCCGGGGCCGGGAGTCGCCGGACGTGGGATGGCGGGCACGGTCGGCACAGGTGGCGCCGCCGGTGGCGTCTGCGCCGCCACCGCGAGGCCGCTCAGGACAAGGAATGCGAACAACAGGTTTTTCACGGTCTTTTAGCAGTTGAGAGTGGAGGAGAAACGCCGGCTGCGGCGGTTTTGGTCGCGGCTGGCGAAGGGGCCGGCGCTCGGGCAGCCGGCTTCTTTTGAAAACTGGCCACCAGCGTCACGTTGGCGTTGAGCTGGTGACGGGGCTGGTCGGCTTTCAGGCTGAGTTCGCGCACGCGAATCAGCGAGTTGCCGGAGCCCAGGTTGTAAAGAAAATTAACCAACTGCTCCTCCCGGGCCTGGACATTGATGGTCTGGCTGATTTCGAGGAAGAACTGGTTCGTGCGCGTGGTCTGCTTGCCGGTGCTGATGATGTTGACGCCGCTTTGCGCCTGCTGGGATTGAATGGCCCGCGAGAACTGAATGGCCTGCTCCTCGGGCGGAACGCCGAGGTTCTCGCTCTCCAGCTCCTTGACCTGCCGCTCATACAGGGGAATCTGGCGAATTTCAGCCTGGTAATCCGCCAGCTTTTTTTCCGCTTCCCGCCGCCGGATCTTGGTATTGGCCAGATCCGAGAAACGGGGGAAAACGAACCAGAAGTTGAGGACGATGAACAGCAGCACGGCCACGCCGAAGACGACACGCTTTTCGAACGGGCGGAGGTTGTCAAAATAAGCGCTCATGGCATCTCCACGCGTTTCAATTCGAGGCTGAAGTTCCAGGTCACCGTGCCCGCGGCGGGATTGGCCTGGTAATTCAGGTTCTCGCCCTTGGTGGGATGGAAGAACGGCTGGCCATTGACGACAGCTTTTCGCATGGCCGGTTCGAATTCGATGAGTTGCGCCACTTGGTCGCTTGGAGCGGTGCCGCGCAGCGTCAAGCGTTTCCCGTCGCTAAAGTTCAGACTCTCCAGCATGATGGAGGTGGGCATGAGCTGCGCGGTGACGTTCCAGCAATCCAACGCGGCATATTTGAGTTCCTGGCGATCCTTCAGGACCTGGTAACGAGCCTTCAACTGGAGGGCGTTGGTGTAGGTCGGCCCCAAGGCTGCGAGCTGGTTTTCGACCCGGGTTGTCTGATAGGAAGCGACCCCCAGGGCGACAAAGTAAATCGCCACGCCCACGACGTAACACGCGCCCACGGCCATCAGCGCCCGCATCCAGAGCCGGTCCACAAACTGCTGCTGGTAGCGCACCGCAAACTCGGCGGGGAGCAAATTCCCCTGGTTTTGTGTGTTGGCCGCGCGCCGGGCGGTCAAACCCGCCAGTTGCGGCTTGGCCACCGGCGCAACGCACTCCAGGGGCTGGTCCAAACCGGCCCGCAGAGGCCCCTCCCACTCCGCCGCTGCCGCGGGCTCGGCCACCAGGTGCCAGCGTGGCGGGCTGGTCAGCCAGCCTTCCATTTCCCCCGCCCAGGCCATTTGCAGCAATTGCTCCTTCAGTCCCTCGGCGCGGTGTTCGGCCGGCAGAGCAATGAGGTCCAGGTTTCGCAACACGCCGCCGTACCACCAGGCCACCAGGGCCGGGCTTTGCGTTCCGCCGCCCAGGGGATAGATCCAGGCGCCATCAGCCTGAATCGGGGTCGCCAGCAGTTGATCCAACACCGGCAGGTCGAGGCGGTCGGCAAGGTAACCCTGCCCTTCCAATCTGCCCAGAAACTCCTCGACCACGCTGCGGGCAACAATCAGGACCACAACGGTCTGCTGCTTGTCCTGAACCTGCGGCAAAATTTGAATCGTCCAGACGATCTGTGTGACGGGCATGGGGGACAGCTTCTCCAACTGGAATTCCACCATGGAGAGTGTTTCCTCAAAGTCACTTTGAGGGAGCTGGATCACGCGGAGAAAGACCTGGTCGGGCGCCAGCCAGGCAATGTTCAGCTTCCGTTGCCAGAGGCTGGTCCAGCTCTTGGCCGCCAAGCCCGATGGCAGGGGCTCCCCCGCCCGGGTGGTCTGGTGCCGTCCGAGAACAAAGCGGTCGCCGCGCGCCTCAAACTGCCAGACGTGCCGGGCCTCGGGTTCGACGTCCAGCACGGTGCAGGCGTGCACCTTGCCAGCCGTCCGGGTCCGCACCGGCGAGCTGGGCGCCGCGGCCCCGCCTGCCGCGGGCCTGACTTTTGCGCGGCGAATCAACAGCACCACCAGGAGGACAATGATCAAACCCACAATTGTGGGGTAAAAGGCCGCGCTGGAGGGAAACTGCCGGACGACATCGAGCACTTTGGCCGCGCGCTCTTGCAGCGAAGGACCCGGAGCTGCGGGTGCATTGGTCCCAGCCGGGCGGTTGGTGAGGGGGAGTGCCGCCTGCTTTGGCCGCGCCGCCGGCGCGTTGGTCACCAAACCGGCAGGCCGGGGGGCGGTCAGAGCGTTGGTTCTGGCCGGCGGCACGGGGGCCGGCGGAGCCCCCCCGTGGGCAAGCAGCAGGCTTAAACCCGTCACCAGAAGCAGCGGGAGGAGCAAATTGCGTCTTCCGAAATTCATGGGCGAAAATTCATTTCCTGGCTTGCCTTCAGCCTTTCGAGTCATCCACGAGCGCCTCCAGGTGTTCTTCAATCTGCGTGACCCGGAGCACCTCCTCGATGGTGGTTAATCCCGCCCTGACCTTGTTCCACCCATCGGTTCGCAGCGTGCGCATGCCGTGTTCGATCGCGCGCTGGGCGATGGTGGAAGCGGGGGCCCGGTTGAGGATCAAGGGCCGGAGCGATTCGTTGAGGATCAGCAGTTCGTAAATGCCCATGCGCCCCTGGTAACCCAGTTGCCGGCACTCTTCACAACCCGCGCCATGGAAAAAGCGGGCGGTTTCAATTTCCTCCTCCGGGAATCCGATCCGCCGGAGGTAGTTGCGCTCGACTTTCTGCTCCGTTTTGCAGTGCGGGCAAATGGTGCGGACCAGCCGTTGAGCCATGACCGCCTCGACCGACGAGGCGACCAGGAACGGCTCGATGCCCATGTCAATCAAGCGCGTGAAAGCGCTGGGGGCGTCGTTGGTGTGCAGCGTGCTGAAGACCAGGTGCCCGGTCAGCGCCGCGCGGATGGCGATCTCGGCTGTCTCGAGGTCGCGAATTTCCCCGACCATGATGACGTTCGGGTCCTGCCGCAGGATATGGCGCAAGCCCATGGCAAAGGTGAGGCCGATTTCAGGGCGGACGGCAATCTGGTTGATGCCTTTGAGCTCGTATTCGACCGGCTCCTCGATGGTGATGATGCGCTTGTGGACGGAATTGATGGTGCTTAAGAACGCGTAGAGCGAGGTGGACTTGCCCGAACCCGTGGGGCCGGTCACCAGGAAGATGCCGTGGGGCTTGACAATGATCTCGCGGATCGCCTGCTCCTCCAGCGGCGAGAACCCCAGCTTGTCCAGGCTCAGGAAAATCTTCCCGCGGGTCAGCAGCCGCAGGGACACGCTCTCGCCATAAACCGTCGGCACGGTCGAAACGCGGATGTCAATTTCCTCCCCCTTGATCCGGACGTTGATGCGCCCGTCCTGCGGCAGCCGTTTTTCCGAAATGTTCATTCCGGACATGACCTTGATGCGCGAAATCAACGCCGCCTGGTAGCGCTTGAGTTGGGGCGGCATGGGGGTTTGATGCAGGATGCCGTCAATGCGGTAGCGGATGCGCAACTCATCCTCGGCCGGCTCGAAATGGATGTCCGTCGCCCGGTCTTTGTACGCCTCCCAAATGACCTGGTTGACGAACTTGATCACGCTGGCGTCCTGGTCCCCCTCGGTGATCTCCTTGTCCATCGGCAGATCGAGGTCCATGGGCGCCTCCTCGGCCATTTCGTCCAGCGTTTCGGCCCCGACCCCGTAATACTTTTTAAGCGCCTTTTCGATTTCCGCGCGGGTGGCCAGCGCAAACCGCACGGGGCCGCGCGCGTCGAAGCGCACGGCGTTGAGCATCGCGGTATCGAACGGGTTGCTGACGGCCACCTGCAAGGCCCCATCCTGGACCTGCGTGGGCATCACCGTATATTGGAAGGCGACCTTGGTTGAAATCCGGTTGCGAACCTCATTGGGAATGGTGAGACGCGGCAGGTCCAGGTAGGGCCAATTCAGCGCCTTGGCGAGTTGCTGTAAGAAAACGTCTTCCGCCAGCCCGCGTTCCCTGCAAATAAACGCCAGCAGCGACTCCTGCGAGCCATTTTCCGCCGCGATGCGCCAGGCTTTGGTCCACTCCTCGAACTGGCCGGGAGTGGTCAGGCCCATCCGGGCCAAGAACTCTTTCAGCGATATGAATGCCATTGCGCGTTAACGTCAAATTCCTGATAAACTGCAAAATAGAAAAAGTTTCGCGCAGGGTCAAAGTATTTAGCCCGGTTGGCTCCAGCGGCTTCGCGCCCCGGCGGACGAGTGGCTTGCGATCGCCGCCCTGCGGCCTCTGATGGCCGCGAACCGTCACGCCTGCAGGAGGGCTCCCGGCGAGTTAGCAAGTGGGAAAACCCAGGCTCCGGCGCGCTGCGGGTCTCGAAAGATTCCTGAAAATCAATCGAAAGTTTTTCTTCCACTCGCCGTGACGAAAATGGTAAAGTAGGGGCCGTCGCAGGCACCACTTGCACACGAGGTGTGCCATTTGACATGAACCTTCAAACCGCTACGCCAACATGAAAAGACTGTTTCTCGTGGCTCTCCTGGCTGTAAACTCCCTCGCCCCGGCCGCCACCGTAATCCAAACCTTTAACGACATTGCGGATGTCGCGCTCAATAACAACCTGGCCCTGATTGATTTGGATGTTCCCGGAGGCGTCGGCTTCACCAGCGGGTACCAGCAGTCCAACACTCGCGTGCCGGTAATCGTGACCAACGATCTGGTCGTAGCCCTCGCGAATTACGTGAGCGGCCAGGCGGGCGCGACGCAGCATTGGGCGGTCATGGCGGTCACCAACAGCTCCGGGGTGGCCCGCCGCACGCAGACCCGCGCCACGCCAAGCATGACCGGCACCATCTGGTTCTCCTTCCTCGCCAGCCTGCGCAGCACCAACGGCGAGACGGCGCTGACGTTCAACGGCGGGTGGGGCGTCAATGGGACGCCCACCGCCAACACCGGCGGCTTCCGCGTCGGACTGGGCCATTCCAGCACTGCAGGCGTTCGCGGGGCGCTGGGCGTCGGCCCGCTCACGACCGCAAGCGGCGAAGCCACGCTTGCCACCATCGTTAACGGCGTCAACGGCGCGGTGACGCCGGCTTATTTTGTTCCGACTGACGGCACGCCCGGTCTGGTCCTGGGCTGCATTGACAC
>JARKQH010000266.1 GCA_029974925.1 Verrucomicrobiota bacterium | reverse complement strand
CCTATGGCGACACCGGCCAGCCGGAGGGGGTCCCGCTGCCCCAATGGCGGCGGCGGCACCCGCCCGCGCGCGCCACCACCGGGCGGCTGATCAACCAACTGCGCTACGAATTGTGGGCCAGCGCCCTGCGCCCGGAGAGTTTAGCCGGCTTCACGTCGCCCGGTGCCCCGGACCCGAAGCCCGAAAAACTCTCGCCCCACCTCGCCAGCGCCACCTTCTACGCCACCAACTGAGCCAAACTCCAGGGGCAGACCTCCGGTCTGCCGGTTTAGGCTTGCTCTGCAAGCCCGCTGCCCTTCCACCGCACCGGGCGCATACCCGGAAACGGAGTTTCCGGCGACTGGCAGAGCAGAGCTCTGCCCCACGGAACGCGCCTGAGGCCGCGCCGGCGTTGTCAAGGCGGCGCGTTTGCGCCCATCCGGTAAATTGCGGTCTGGGGTTCGGGCCTTTTCCCAATTGAAGTTTGGCTGCATCCGGCGCAGGATGGGGTCGAGCAAGCGTTTCTATGGCTTACCAGGAAAAAGAACTGCAACATATCTCACGCCAGTTCCAGATCTACGGCGAGATTCTGCACGCCGAGACCTTCAAGATCGGGCATATCAACGAAACCTACTCCGCCACTTACGACCAGGGCGGGATGCGCGTGCGCTACATTCACCAGAAGATCAACAAGCGGGTCTTCAAGGAACCGCCCGCCGTGATGAAGAACCTGGTGCGGGTCACGACGCACATTCGCAACAAGCTCGAGGCGCAGGAAGCCAGCGACATCACCCGCCGCTCGCTGATTGTCATTCCGACCCGCGACGGCCAGGCCTATTACTATAACGGCGACGGGGAGTATTGGCGCACCTTTGTGTTCGTGGAGGGGGTGCAGACTTTTGAGGCTGTGCAGTCGCCGCGCCAGGCCTACGAGGCCGGCCGGGCCTTCGGCGAGTTTCAACTGCACCTGGTGGATTTGCCCGGGGAGCGCCTGCTGGAGACGATTCCCGATTTTCACAACACGCGCAAGCGCTTCGCCGCGCTGCAGGAGGCGGTCGAAAAGGATCATTACAACCGGGCGCGGGAGGCCCGGCCCGAGATCGAGTTTGCCCTGTCGCGGGAGCCCATGGTGGATGTGATTCTCAACGCCATGGCCAAAGGGGCGATTCCCGAGCGGATTACGCACAACGACACCAAGTTCAACAATGTGATGCTGGACACCAAGACCGGCCAGGCCATGTGCGTGGTGGACCTGGACACGGTGATGCCGGGCTGCGCCCTGTACGACTTCGGCGACATGGTCCGCACCACCACCAGTCCGACGCTCGAGGACGAACGGGACCTCTCGAAAGTGAAGATGCAGATGCCCATGTTCAAGAAGCTGGCGGAGGGCTACCTCTCGACGGCGGGCCTGTTTCTGACCAAGGCCGAACGCTCGCTGATCGCGTTCTCGGGCAAGCTGATCACCTTCGAGATCGGCCTCCGGTTCCTGACGGATTTTCTGAGCGGCGACACCTACTTTCGCATCCACCGGCCGGGGCATAACCTGGACCGCTGCCGCACGCAGTTCAGCCTGGTCAAGTCCATCGAACGGCAGGAGGAGGCGATGCAGAAGTTCGTGGACAAGCTCTGAGGTCCTGCGGCCGTCCTGCGTTCCGGGGCGGGCGGCAGCCGTCCGGCCGGCGCCGACGGGCGTGACGGAGTGAAATTCTGCTTGTGCTTTGCCGCGGCATGGTCAAGGTTATCTTTACTATGAAAAAATTGTTGGCCCTTGTGGCATTGTTGAGTCTCGTAGTCGGCTTGGTGGGCTGCGGAAGCGGCGATCAATCCACGCCGCCGCCGGCGCCGGCCACCAACGCCCCTGCGGCGACTCCGTAACGCAGAATATTCCCAGCAGTTTACCGGGAAATAGTGTATCAAGCCGGGTGCGGACTGTTGCGCCCGGCTCTTTTGTTTTTCCGCGCCAGTTTTGGCTGGCCAAAGCGGCGGGGGACAGGCAAAAAGTCGGCTTTGCTGAAAACAACCATGCTCGAGCAGATCGTTATTCTGGACTTCGGGTCGCAATACACGCAGGTGATTGCCCGGCGCATCCGCGAGTGCAACGTCTATTCCGTCATCGTTCGGTATGACACGCCGGCGGCGGAGCTGAAGGCGATGGCGCCGCGCGGCCTCATCCTGTCGGGCGGCCCTTCGAGTGTTTATGCGGCCAACGCGCCGCGGCCGGACGCGGGGATTTTCGAGCTGGGCGTGCCGGTGCTGGGCATCTGCTACGGGCTTCAACTGCTGGCGCATTTTCTGGGGGGGAAGGTCGAACGCGGCTCGAAACGGGAATACGGGAAGGGGACCTTGCGCGTCCTGGACAGCTTCTGCCCCCTGTTTGCGAACCTTCCGGAAACGCTGCAGGTCTGGAATTCGCACGGCGACAAACTCACGCGCCTGCCCCGCGGGTTCAAATCCGTGGCGGTGACGGAAAACTCGGATTACGCCGCCATCGAGCATGAAAACGGGAAGTTCTTTGGACTGCAGTTTCATCCGGAGGTCGTGCACACCCCCTGCGGCAGGGAAATCATCGCCAATTACGTGCATAACGTCTGCGGTTGCGGCAAGAACTGGACGATGCACAACTATATTGAGCAGGCGGTCGAGGCCATCCGGCGCGAAGTCGGTTCCGAGCGCGTCATCCTCGGTTTGAGCGGCGGGGTGGATTCCAGCGTGGCGGCGGCGCTGATTCACAAGGCCATTGGCGACCAGCTCACCTGCATCTTCGTCAACAATGGCGTGCTGCGGGGGCGGGAGGCGGAGGTGGTGCGCGAGGTGTTCGGGCGCCACTTCCGGATCAAACTGCAATACGAGGACGCCACGCGGCTGTTTCTGCGCCGGCTCAAAGGCGTGACCAACCCCGAACGGAAGCGCAAGATCATTGGCAAGACCTTCATCGAGGTTTTCGAGGAGGCGACCCGGCGCGCGGGCAAGGCCCGGTTTCTGGCTCAAGGGACGCTCTACCCGGACGTGATCGAGTCGGTGCCGATTGGCGGAAACCCGGCGGCGATGATCAAAAGCCACCACAATGTGGGCGGCCTGCCCAAGAAGATGCGGTTTCAGCTTCTCGAGCCGTTGAAATGCCTTTTCAAGGACGAGGTGCGCGAGCTGGGCCTCGAGCTCGGGCTGCCCCGCGAAATCGTGCTCCGCCAGCCCTTCCCCGGTCCGGGCCTCGCGGTCCGCATCCTCGGGGAGGTCACGCCCGCCCGGCTGGAAATCCTCCGCAACGCCGACCGCATCGTGGTCGAGGAGATGAAAAACAGCGGGTGGTATTACAAAGTGTGGCAGAGCTTCGCGGTTCTGCTCCCCGTCCGCAGCGTGGGGGTGATGGGCGACGAACGGACTTACGATTACACCATCGCCATCCGGGCGGTGGAATCCCAGGACGGCATGACGGCGGACTGGGTCAAGCTGCCGTACGACCTGATGGAGCGCCTGTCCAGCCGCATTATCAACGAAGTCAAAGGGGTCAACCGGGTCTGTTTTGACATTACCAGCAAGCCCCCCGGCACGATTGAATGGGAGTAGCCCCTCCGGGGGGCGGTGCGACGGGCCTGTTCGCCCGGCCTCAGCTCCCCGTGGCGGTCCGTTCCGCCAAACTCCCCGCGCTCACCGTGGCTTCCGGGTAGGCCGGCCGGAGGTGATTGCGCCCTTTGAGCCAGACCACGAATGCGGTCTCGATTCGGGCGACGTCCGCCAGGGTCAGCGGGCAGGCTGCCAGCTCGCCTTCGGAGATCCGGTCCGCGATCAACTTGCGCACCAACGCGCGCATTTCACCTTCTGACTTCAAGGGGACCGACCGGCTGGCCGCCTCGATGGCGTCGGCCAGCGCCACGATGCCGGATTCCCGAGTGGACGGCGGCGGACCGGGATAACAAAAAGCCGCCCGATCCACCTCCGGCTTGGTCCCATCCGGCCGGGGTTCGCAGGCTTTGGCGTAGAAGAACCGGACCAGTGACACGCCGTGGTGTTCGGCGATGATGTTTTGAAACGCGCGGGGCAGGCGGTGTTTGCGCGCCAATTCGAGCCCGTAGGTGACGTGCTCCTTGATCTTTTGCGCGCTGGTCAAGGGGTCGAGCTGGTGGTGGGGAGAGCCCGCGCCACTGTTCTCGGCGAACAGCGCCGGCTCCTTGAGTTTTCCAATGTCATGATACAGGGCTGAAGCTTTGCAAAACAGGGCCCGGGCGCCGATCTCGGCCGCCGCTTTTTCCGCGAGGTCCGCCACGTTCACGCTGTGGTGCCAGGTGCCGGGGGCTTCCTCGCGGAGCTGGTCCAGCAGCGGATGGTCCGTGCCATATTCGATCAAGGTCACATCCGAAAGCTCGCCGAGCATCCATTCCAGGACCGGCAGGATGGCCAGCACCACAAAGGCGCTGAAAAATCCGATGACGGCCGGCAGCAACACCGCCGCCGCCACCGCATCCACGGCCTGGCCTTTCAAGCCATATTCAATCGCCGCCACGACCCCGAGCAGCGCCCCGCTGCCCGCGCCCGCCCGCAGGACCCGGTTGCGCGTGGGAGACCGGCGCATCAGCAGGATTCCCGCCAGCGGGGAAACGATGCAGCCCACCACCGGCCAGGGGCCGGGATTGGCCAGCAAATAGAGCATCAAGCCGCCGATCAAACTGGCCAGCACTCCGAGCCGGCCGCCGAGGAGAATGCCCGTCAAGCCGGGCACCACAAACCAGGGCATCCAGACCCACGCATCCCCCGGCAGCCAGGGCCATCGTCCCGCGCCGTAAGCGGCCATCAATTCCACGGTGGCCCGCAGCAGCACGGCGTGCAGGACCATCAGGAGAATCGCGTTCCGCAGTTGGCGTCCCGCCTGGGCGTCATTCGGCCAGAATCGGGTTTTGAAGGCCCAGAAACCGCCGGCTGCCAGCAACCAGGCCAGGAACGAAACCAGCGAAGCGGGGGTCAGCCTCTCGAACCAGGGCAGGGAGCGGTCCCCCCACGGCAGAGGCAGGAACAAGACCCCTGCGATGCCCAGAATTCCGGCCCCAAACAGCCAAGCATCGGCCTTCAACTTCATTCAGCCTGCAATTTAACAGTCCCCCGGCTCCTCAGCCACTCTTTTGGCGGCCCGGCCCGGCTTGCCGGGGAGCGCCCGCTCCTCCGTTTTCGCCGACCGCTACCGGCCGATGTCGCGGCACTTCGGACCGGAAATCCCCGAGGCTCGACCAGTAAAGCCGCCGTCCCAAGTCCACTTCCGCCACCGCCACGCTCCCCCATTGTGTGGCTTGCGCGATCACTTTTCCCTCCCGGTCGAACACGCCGGAGATCATCCAGTTCAGGTTCGTGCCGCAGTACGTGCTGCTGACCAGGAACACGTGGTTCTCGCAGGCGCGCGCGGCCGCCAGCAGGGGGTTGCAGCCCGCCACCGGAAAGGCGATGATTTCCGCCCCGCGAATGCTCAGTTGTCGGGCCGGCTCGGGGAAAAAGCCGTCGTAACAGATCATGATGCCGATTTTGCCGATGGCCGTGTCGAACACCGGGTAATCCGTTCCCGGCGCCACGCCCGCCTCGATTTCGGTTCGCGGCAGCGTCACCTTCCGGTATTTTCCCAGGAGCCGGCCGTCGGGCCCGAGCAACACGGCGGTGTTATAGACCAGCGCGCCCTGGCGTTCGACCAAGCCGGCCACCAGGTGGAGGCCGTGCCGGCGGGCGAGCTCGCCGAAATAATCGGTCGAGGGTCCCGGGATCGGCTCGGCTGCCTGAGCGTAACCCAAGCCGTTGCCGGTGGCGGTCAAGGTCTCCGGCAGCACCACCAGGTCGGCCTTTTGCCGCGCCGCCTCGGCAATCAGCGGCTCGAACTGCCGGCAGTTGTCGAGCGCGCTCTTTCCGCCGCGCGGGACGTAATGAACGGTGGCTAGACGCGCTTTTCTCGGGGGTGGCGGAGCGGTTTCCTCGAGCGAGACCTCGCTCCATTCGACCTGGCCCCCCGGCGCCCATCGCAAATGGAGCTCGACGATCGCGCGGGTGGCCTTCGGCGGCACGCGGTACACCCCGCTCACTTCCGTCCAGCCCCGGCGATCCGTTGGCCCGTCGGCGGGGTACTCCGGCTCGGACACCGGCAACACGCCCTCGCGATAGCTCGTGGCGCCGGGTTCATCGTGCAAGATCTGCCGGCCCTGGTCATCCCGCCAATGGATGCGCGCCAGCACGCTGCGCCGGGGCACCGGGACGTGTTCAACGCGCCGGACTGCCCGGAACCGGTACCACTGTCCCCCCTTCACCGCCAAGGTTTTCTCCCAATGGCCATCCAGCCCCTCGCGGCGGTCCGCCCGGATGACCAGGCTGCCCGTCTTGAGCGGTCCGCCCCGGGCGTTGAAATGGAACGCCGGTTTGATTTCGTCTCGAGCCGCCACCGCCCGCCAGCCCTCGGCGGAGTCGCTGGCCCACGCCGCGGGACCCTGCGCCGCCAGGGGCGCAACAGCGCAACCCAACACGCAGGCCGCCGCCAGAATTTTCAGCCGGGATTTCATCATCATGGATTCCTTTCGTTCCGGGACGGTGCGCCGCGGCTCTCCGAGAGTCAACTCCGAAGCCTCCGCCCAGTTGGCCGGCTTGCCTGCCGCGCCGCCTTGCGATCTCACGGCTCGGGAGCGATCCGAATCGCATCCAGGCTCGCGTTAAAGCCGCACGACTGAGGGTGGGCTCCCACCACTTTGGCGCGCAACTCCCGCGCCCCTTCCGGGAGGCGAACGCCGCGCGCGACCGTCACCCGCCGCCAGGTCTCCTGCGAGAAGCCGTCCACCGGCTCGCCCAGCGGGGCCTCGTTCAACAGCCACTGGACTTTGCCGTAGTCCCACGAGGTGACCCGGCTCAGGATTACGGTGTAAACGCCGGCCGGGAGCGGTTTGGGCAGCCGCAGCCTTGCCTCGTCACCGGAAGCGCCAAACCGCAGAAAAAGGTGTTTGCCGCCTGACAAATCGGGCACGGACCGGTTCGTCAGCTCCTGGACCAGGGCCCGGGTTCCAGGGCTTGCGCCGGCCACCTGCAGCTCCTCGCCTTCCAGCGCGTCCGCCAGGCGATACGGCCGCTCCCAGTTCCCGATCCATGCGGCGGGAGCGCGGCTGTCGCCGCGAACCGAAAACACATCGAAACTCTCCGGGCGGAACAGCCCCGGCAAGACATATTGGTACGGCTGGCCCCAAGGGTCCGCCGGCAGCCGCGCACCCGGCAGGCGGTGGGCGACCTCCGCGAGGCTTCGCGGCAGCCCCGCCCCGCTCCGCGCTGAATCCGAAATCGCTTGGGTCAGTTGTGCGACCCATTGCTTCGCCTCCCGCTCCATTTCCGCGTTGCGCCGCTGCTCGTCCGCCAGGTAATTCGCCAGCCATTGATCCATTCGATCCCACGGCAGCCGGCGCACCGAAATGGCGTCCAGCCCCAGGCTCCGCGCCGGCTTGCCGGTTCGCCTTTCGTCCGAGAGGGGATTTTGACCGACACACTCGAACCGGAGGGTGTAGGGTCCCGGCGCCAGGCGCAGGACTCCCAGCTTGGCCTCGCGGACGGTGCCATAGACCTGGCTTTCGGGCCAGTTTTCCTTGAGCGTCCCGTAGGCGTCATAAAAATCCAGCGCGGCATCCAGCACCTGGGTCTGGCCGGCGCCCCGCAGTGTGGCCTTCCAGCGGCCCCCCTCCCGATGCAGGACCTGAAAGGCCGACAGGGAATATTGGGCCTCCGTCTCGATGGTGAAGGGGACCTCCAGCCACGCCCCGATATCCTGGTTTTCCACCCAGAGCATGGTCTTGCCCTGACACGTGCGGTTTGACCTCACGGCGGGCTTGAGGCCGGCCGAGCAGGGGAGGCGGTCCGCCATGTCCTTGACTTCGAGCCAGGATTCCGGATTCAACCGCTCGGTGAGCGGCGGCAGCTCGCAAAAGGGGCGGGCCACCCCCTTCTGATACCAAAACGCGACGGAGCTGAAAAAATCCGGGCGGAACTTGAAGTCATGCAGCTTTCGGGCGCCGGTCTGCGGGTCGCGCTCATCCAGGAAACTGCGCCGTTCGATTTCGACCTTGAGGGACTTCCGGAAGATCACCGGCGGCTGGAAATGCCAGCGATAGGCGGTCAGCCGGCAGTCCACGCTTTGCGGTTCGCAAAGGGTGACGCCGGCGTTTGGGTTGCTGAACAGCCGCAGGTTCCATGCGTCGGTGAAATAGTCCTCCGTGCCGGTGCCCACCAGCGACGGGACGGGCTCGCCGTCTATGTAGAACCGGTCGTCGGATTCCCCGAACCAGACTCCAAAGCTGCTCTGCGACGAAAGCACCGTGCCCACATACTGCCCCTCGCCTTCCCCCTGAAAAATCGTGTAAGGAGAGAACGGTTTGACGGGAAATTCCTGGTGATAGCGGGCGTGGAAATAGAGGGTGTCCGGCGGCAGTGACGGCAGTTGCACCCAGTTGACCTGGCAATACACCGTCATGCGGTTCGACGACTGGTTCCACAACTCGACGCGGGCCTTCTCTCGAAAGGGCATCCGCCAGTAACTGTTGAGCGCCCGCCCGTAGGAGGTCACCTCGATTGGAATCGTGCTCACATTGGCCCGCATCCCGTGTCCGGCGGCAAAAAAGTCGCCGATCGGCGCCTCCACCGAAGGCACGTCCGCCCCGTCCCAGAAAATGCGCCGCACCAGCGACCGCGGCCAGCGCCGGTCCGCGCTTGCCACCGTGAACCAGATATGACGGATTTCCCCCGGCCCCTCCAGCTCGGCGGCGGTGAAGCGCTGGCCCGGCGCCAGGTGATACGCATCGGCGTTTGATTCCGGGTCAAACCGTCCGCTCGAAAACCGCTTCGTCACCCCCGCCTGCTGCCGCGTAAGCTCGGCCAGGATATCCGCCACGCCCACTGCCCGGCCAGCCCCCAAAAATCCCAACAAGCCTGCCATCATCAACCAGTGTGTTCTCATGTGCATCCTTTCTGTGGGTTTTCCCGCGCCGCCCCGCAGGCTTTGGCGGGCGGCTTGCAGCCGGTGCCGCCATCCACACATGACGGTGGGAGCCTGTCAGCGAGGCGACCGCAGCGGGCGGCAACGTTCGCCGGGCGCCCCTGGCTCAGCGGCTGCCGGCATGGCCGGTCAACCGGAGCAAGGCGCCCACGGGGCTGCAGTTCTTCACCGCCATCTGGAAATTCTGCTGCTGGTCGTGCTCGACGGTATAATAAATGGATTGAGTGTTATCCACCACCCCGATCACCGAGCCGGTTTCGTCGCAAACCGGCGCGCCGCTCGAGCCCTTGGCAAAGTCGGCGGTGATGCTGAGGGATTGGAACCTGCCGGCGGGACGCATCTGCTCGCTGCGGCGGGCCACCACTCCGGTGGACACGGCGTAATAATGGCCGCTGGGATTGCTCACCACCATCACGGGAGTGCCGGCTTCGGCATCGCGTCTGGCCAGCGGCAGCGCGTCGAACGCCGGGCCCTCAACTTGCAGGACCACCAGGTCGTGCAGGGGATCAACCGCCAGCACCTGCCGGACACCGCAGACGCGGCCGTCGCGGGTCATGACCGCGATTCCAAGGCCGTTGGTGAGGGTGTTGGCCAGCACATGCCGGCAGGTGACCAGCGCGCCGGAAGAGTGGATGAAAAAGCCACTGGCCCCGCTGAAATGCAATTGGGAGCACTTCCCGCACTGATAACACACCCCGACCACCGCGGTCGCACGCTCGATGCGCCGGGCGAGCGCGGTCGGCGAGAGCTTGCGCGACCGGGCCTTGGGAAGGTCAAGGGAGCAGGCCTTCGCTTCCAGCAAGCCGCTCCAGTTCGTCAAGGTGCGGCCGTTTGCCACCAGCCGGGCCCCCTCGCGTTCCAAATGCTGGAACAACGCCAGGTCATTGAGGGGCGCATCGAGGCGCGGCGGCGCCGGGGGGTTAAGCTGGAGCAGGCGGGCGCGGTTGGTCCGCGAGGAGCTGGCCGGCGCCACGGGAGCGTTCGCCTCCGCCCCCCGCGCGTTCCAGGACAGCGCGACCAGGAACAGCAGACCGGCCCGGCCCAGCGGCCGGGTGAAGCGGTGGCGTAATATCATCAAGGCGTTGGTATCATTTCCCGTCCGGGTTGGAAACCCGCAAATGCAGGGGAGCGAACGCGGCAAAACACGCCGGAAGCGGCTGGCGGCCCCGGACCTGGCGAGGGTCGCGCGGCCGCCGGGGAATCCGGCCGGCGGGGGGCGGGCAATTCCCTCGAGGCTGCCTCAAGCACGCGGGCCGTGCCGCCTGGGCGGCGCGGCCCGCAGATTCAACCTGGCTGTCGGGCTTACGGCAGCCGGGTGCGGTAGAACTTCTGGCTCTCGTTCATCTGGAGCAGGAGCGGGGAAGCGGCTCCGGCCACGGGCTGGTAAGGGCCATCCACGGCGTCGGCCGCTTCGAGCTGGCCGACGTTCCAGACGAGCTGCCATCCCGGCAGCGGACTGGTGTCGAAGTTGTAGCGGCCCACCAGGTCGGCGGCACCGACCAACGGCGAGTCGCCGGCGAAGATTTGGGCCACTTCGGCGGCCGAGAGCTCGCGATTGTAGAAGCGGAGGTCGTCGAGCTGGCCGTTGTAGGCGTCCCAATAACTGTCATGGGAGAGGCCGATTTCGATCTGGCGCAGGTCCCAGGTCCAGAGCGTGGTGTTGGTGTAGCTCGAGTCCAGGATGCCATCAATATAGACCTGGCTGTAGCCGGGGCTGACGGATTGGTCATAGACGTAAGCGACATGATGCCAGTTGCCGTCGTTGACGGTCGCGAGGGTGCTGCTGGAGTAAACCCAGCTTGGCTGCCAGTTGATCTGGCCGTTCTGGAGGAAGAGGATTTCGCCGTTGCTGCCCCGGCGGTCGAGGATCATGGCGCCGTTGTTGAGCTCGTAGTCGTCGCTGCGCATCCAGAAGCACATCGCGCCTTTGGCGGTGTTGAACTCGGCGTGAGGCGGCACGATGATTTGCGAGCGATTGGCCTCGGTGAACTCCATGACGCCGGTGCGGGTGCGGTTGAGGAGGTCGGTGCTGGAGCTGACCCACGCGGCGCCAAGGTTGAAGCCGTTGAAGCGCGTGCCGGCGGGCTTGGTGTCCGCCACGACGACGTTGGCAATTTCCAAGGCAAGGCGGGGCTGGAGCGGCGTGGCGCGCTGGAAGAGGCTGAAGACCTCAGCGCTGGAGAGCGCGCGTTTGCAGATCATGACTTCGTCAATCAAGCCGTTCCAGATGCGGCCGGTGGCGCTGCTGGAGTCGCGGCCGATGAGGGTGACGCCGTTGAATTCCTCGAGGGCGTGAGCGACGGGATTGACGGCGGACTGGAAGCCGCTGGCGGTTCCGACATAGAGGGTGGCCTTGGTGGGTTCGATGACGGCGGCGACAAAGCACCATTCCCCCACGGGGATAAGGAGGCCGGAATTCCAGCCCCAGGTGTTGGCGGCATCGTTCCACGAGTAGCGCAGTTCGTTGCCGTTGCCGGCATGGATGCCGGCGACCGTGTTGCCCGCGCGGCAGAAGACAATGCCGCGAAAACCGCCCTGGTTGCCGTCGGCATAAACCCAGGCCGAGAGGGTCACGGTGTTGGTGTTGAGGTTGAAGGCCGGGCAACTCACCCAGGAATTGACCACGCCGTTCGAAACGGCCAAAGCGGTATTGACGGAACCAAAGCCCGGGAACGGCGGATTGACGGGCCCGGGCACGCCCACGGCCGCGCCGTCCAGGATGGTGCCGTTGAAGCCGCCCCAGTAGTCGTAGGCGGTGGTGGACCCGCCGGCCTCGTTCAGGCGGTAATAGGCGACGGGGTCAAAGGCGAGGACCTTTTCTTCATAACTATTGGCGGCGGGCACCAGCACATGGAGAGTGACCAGGGCGGAATTGGTGCTGCCGGCGACGTTGGTGACGACGACGTCGTAGTTGCCGGCATCCGCAGTGGTGAGGTTGTCGAGCACGAGGAAGTTGGTGGTGGCGCCCGGGATGGGGGTGCCGTTGTGCCGCCACTGATAATGCAGCGGGAGGGTGCCGGCGGCGGTCACCGTGAAGGTTTTGCTGCGGGTGACGTAGCGGGTGTCGCCGACGGGTTCGACCAGGATGCTGGGCGGCTGGGCCACGCCCACCGCCCTGGCGTACAGCGCGTTGACGTCGTCCACGCTCAGGGCGCGGTCAAAGAGCGCGACCTCGTCTATGTTGCCCTGGAATTCGTTGGCGTTGGCGTCCAGCACGCCGTAGCCGATGCGGAACGGATAGGAGGAGCTGCCGTAGTTGGTGGTTGACTGGGAATAGGAGGCGGCCTCGTTCCCGTTGAGATAGAAGGTGATTTTGGAGCCGTCGCCAATGGCCACGATGAAATACCAGGTGAAGGGGCTGATGAGGGTGGCGGCGTTGAAGCTGACGAAGCCGCCGCCCGGGGTCCACATGCCGACGATGTTGGTGCCGTGGAAGCCGAACTCGGCGGCGTCGTTCTGGCCGAACAGGGCGACGCGCCCGCTGCCGGCCAGCGTCTGCTGCGGCCAGACCGAAGGGTTGAACCAGCCCATGAGGGTGAACTGGCCGAGGTTGTTCATGAGGCTGACGGTGGTCGAGCTGGCGCTGTTGCCGTTGTATTGGGCGGCCTGGTTGGTTTCCTCCATGCCGAGGAAGGTGGGGGGTCGAATGCCGTCAATGGTGTAGATATTGGTATGGTAGGCGTCGTTGCCCCCCATGTACTCGAAGGCAACCGAGGGAACGTCATAAAGATAGGCCCCTTCATTCAGCCG
This sequence comes from Verrucomicrobiota bacterium, assembly GCA_029974925.1. Taxonomy (GTDB): domain Bacteria; phylum Verrucomicrobiota; class Verrucomicrobiia; order Limisphaerales; family UBA8199; genus JARKQH01. The sequence goes on along the minus strand of JARKQH010000266.1, from coordinate 13,746 downwards.
CCAGTAGGCGATGGGCCGGTTGGTGACCACCATTTCTTCGTAGGAGCCGGGCGCGGGCGTTCGCACTGTCAGGGTCGCGGCCGCCGTATTGGTCCAGCCGAAGTTGTTGGTCACGTAGAGCACATAGGAGCCGGCCGCCCCGGGGGCCAGGTCGGTCAGCCTCAGCGAGGTGCCGGTCGCGCCCGGGACATCGGCGCCGTTATGCTTCCACTGGAAGGTGAAGGGCGGTGTCCCGTCAATGACGGCGGCGAAGGTGACATAGCCGCGGATAAAGCGAACCGGCGCGGCGGGGGAGACGTCGCTGACCACCACGGGCGGGTTGGCTGGAAGAATGGTGAGGGTGTTGGTAATGCTGGTGACGGAACCGTAAGGGTTGGCGACCACGACGTAGTAATCGCCGGAATCGGCGACCACCGGGTCGGGGAGGGTGAAGGTGGCATTGGTGGCGTCGGGGATTTGCGTGCCGCCCTTCCACCATTGGTAGCTCATGGGAGCCGGGTAGCCGCCGGAGGCGGTGACCGTGAGGGAAACGGGTACGCCCGCATAGACGGTGGCCGACGGGGAGGGCGTGGGCTGGGTGTTGATCACCGGCTGGATTTGAACCACGTCAGAGTAGGTGGTGCCCATGCGGAAGGCGTCCAGCTCGCAACTGCTGGTGGGGCCGTTCACATAAGCCAGCAGGTGCGTGTACAGGTTGTTGTCCGCGTAGGTGTAGGTGACATCCCACACCACACTGGCTTCGTCCGGGGGCAAATGGCCGTAGCCGGCGCGGGAGGGGGTGAAGAAGGCGGCCTGGACGGTGTCGTTGCCGGCGGCACTGGTGGTGATCTTGATCAGGATGAGGTTGCGCCCGTCGTTGGCAACCTCGGTGGTGCTGTAGGCGTTGGCGCCGTAACAGCCCTGGCCGACGTTCAACGTGCCTTGGGCCACCACCAGCTTCCGGTTGGCCGGCGGATTGAACGAGGTGGTGTTCCAGGTCGCGCCGACGGAGAGGAATTGCGCGGAGGGGTCACCGGCGCTGGCGAAGCCAAACCCGATGCCGGCATCGCTGCGACGCCGCATGTTGTACGTGATGTAATAGACGCCGTCGGCCGCCATGTTCAACTGCGCTTCAGTGGCCAGTTGCCGCGTGGCCCACCAGCCGGTTCCCCACCGGGGATCGGTCGGAGTCCACCAAATCCCCCCATTGGCGGCGGCGCGGAAGGGCATTTGATTGGTCACGCCCGGGTCCACGTTGAAGTTGTCGGCGACTTTGATGCCGTCGGTGAGATTCGCAACCCAGGTCGTGCCGGGTTCAAACCCGAGCGAGGTGGCGCTGTCGCCAGCGCCGTTCAGGCTGGGGGTCAGCCCGTCGAACAACTCCCGCACGCGCAGCGTTGCCTGGGCGTCGGTCAGCGCGAAAACCGCGAGGAGCGTTGAAATCAGGAATAGTTTTTTCTTCATACGGAATTCCATTGAGGTTGAGAGGGTTCAGGGACAGCCGTGGTTCGACTTGACAGTCCACCGGCGAGCCGGCTGGCAGGTCCATCACCGGGATTCGGCGCTGGGCCGTCACCCACCCGGATCATTCGCAGCATGAAACGGCAGCGGGCGATTGCTTGCATGTCGCACCACTCTTTTCCCTTTGTACCTTGCGGCAATCTGTTCGTCAACCCGGCAATTGGCCTTGGCGCGGAAGGGGGACGCGCGGGTGGGTTTGACAAGCGGATGGGGAAGCATTATCCTAGCCTATGAAGGCTCCAAAGCCATCTAATGAGGGCCAAAGGCTGGCTGCCTTGCGGGATTACCACATCCTGGACACTGCTTCCGAACAGGTCTATGACGACATTGCGCGGCTGGCGGCCTATATTTGCCGCGTGCCCATGGCGATGATTTCGCTGGTGGATGATTCGCGTCAATGGTTCAAGTCCCGCCTGGGTTTGTTGGCGGAGGAGACGCCGCGGGAGATTTCGTTCTGCGCGCACACAATTCTGGCGCCCAAGCCATTGATTGTGGCGGACGCGCTGGAGGACCCGCGATTCGCCGACAGTCCGCTGGTGACTGACGAGCCGCACATTCGTTTCTACGCAGGGTTTCCGTTGGTGAGTCCGGACGGCGCGGCGATTGGGACGTTGTGCGCCGTGGACCGCAAGCCGCGGCGCATCTGCGACGCGCAGCAGCAGGCGATGGAGGCGCTGGCCCGGCAGGTGATGGCGCTGCTGGAGCTGCGTCGCATTTCCGCCCGCCTGGCTCATGCCCTGGAGCAAGTTAAAACCCTGCGGGGCTTGCTGCCGATGTGCGCCTGGTGCAAGCGCATCCGGGACGACCAGGGCTACTGGACCAAAGTGGAGGCATACCTGCAGGCCAACACCGACGCGGACTTCACGCACGGCATCTGTCCCGAGTGCATGGCAAAGGAGCGGCTGAAATCAAGTCCCAGCGTGTCCGCCGCGGCTTGAGGCTGGCGCAGGAGTCCTCACACCAGACGGACGCCCTCGCGCGCCAGGAGACGACGTTTCCAGTGAAGACCGCCGGAGAAGCCGCCCGGGCGGCCGCCCGCGGCGAGGACGCGGTGGCAAGGCACCAGGATCGGGACCGGGTTCGCACCGCAGGCGCCCCCCACCGCTCGCGCCGCTTTGGGCCGGCCAATCCCGCCGGCCACCTGGCTGTAACTGAGGGTCCGGCCAGGCGGGATGTTTCCCAGTTGCCGCCAAACCTGTTGCTGGAACGGGGTGCCGGCTGACAAGTCCAGGGGAGGCAATCTCCGGGGCTTTTTGCCTGCCAGCGCCGATTTCAGCGCTTGCGTGGTCAGTCGGTGCCAGCGCCGGAGCGGACCGCGCGGGGGACCTGCCGCTTTAATTCTGGAATGCGCTTGGGGGAATTCGAGGCCGCAAAGGCCTTGGGTGGAGTAGCGGGCAACGAAGACGCCATCCGGCGTGGGGATTTCCAACTCAAGCAGTGCGCGGTCCATACCCTGACAGCCTGCCGGGGATTCCGCCAAGGTTCAAGTGGGGGAATGTCCGCCTTGGGTCTGGGCGCTCACTCCAATTTCAGCCACAGCGTTTTAAGGTAGGCAGGTTCCTCGCGGGAAATCGGGAAGTCCGGAGGTTGAGGAACGTAATGGCTTTGGCGCGCTGCCCATCCCGCAGCCGAAAGCGCGGAGAGAACCGTTTTTTGAAAGTCCTCCGGCGCCCAGCCGGCGGCATTGCTCGAGGCGAAAAGAATCCCGCCAGGCCGCAACAGCGCCGCTGCCGAGCGCACCAGCCTGCCATAGTCCCGCGCCGCGCGGAACACGCCGGATTGCTTGGATTGCGAAAAGGTCGGCGGGTCCAACAGGACCAGGTCGAAACGGCGTCCTTTTTTGCCCAGGCGCCGAAGCCAGTCGAATGCGTCCCCGAAGATGAAATCGTGAGCGGCCGGATCAAGCTGATTGAGCGAGAAATTGCGCCGGCCCCAATCCAGGTACTTTTTCGACAGGTCAAGGCTGGTGACCCGGGCGCCGGCGCGAGCGGCGCAAACCGAAAACGCGCAGGTGTAGGCGAAGGTGTTGAGCACTTCGAGGTTTCGACCGGTTTCGTTGAGGGCCGGAGCCAGGCCGAACCCGGCGCCGACGTGGCCGGCGAGCAAACGCCGGCGGTTGTCACGCTGGTCCAGAAACAGGCCCACCGAGTAACCCTCGTGGAAGCTCAACTCGAACTGGAGGCCGTTCTCGCGGACGGCGAAGCGCTCCGGCGCGGCCTGGCCCAGGACCGGTCGGGGCGAGGCCGCCTCCGGCGGGGTCTGGCGCACCTGGCGCGAAAGCCGCTTGTGATAGGCGCCGCGGGCCCCGACGATTGTCAGCAGCCACTCGAGGTGCTGCTGCTGCGCTCCGGTCAGCGGTTCTTCGGCTTGGGAGAGCAAGTAATCCCCGAGTCGGTCCACATACCAGCCCGGCCAGCCATCACTGGCTCCATGCACCAGGCGATACGTGTTGGTCCGTTCCGGGTCGAACAGGGCGTGGCGCAGCTCGAGCCGCGGTTGGTCCAGGCGCGGCAGGGGGGCGACGATTTCAAGCGGATGCTCGGAAGCCGGGTGGAGGAATCGGAGCCCGGCGGCGTGGAGGCAGACCCGCGGCGCGGGCGAGCCGCCATACAAGGTGTCTCCGAGGATGGGCAATCCGACCTCGGCGGCGTGGACGCGAATCTGGTGAGTGCGGCCGGTGCGAGGTTCGGCCTCGAGCACAGTCACGTCCCGGATGCCGGGTCCGGCCGCGCTCAGCCACCGTCCGGCCTCGCGTGACTGGAGTGCTCGGAAGTGCGTTTCGGCCAGTTCACCGCCGGCATGCGGCGGGCGGCTCAGGTATTTTTCACCAGCCCGAACCAGGCAGCTTCGAACGAGGAAGGCTGCCTCGCGGGGCGGCCGGTCTGTGAAAAGCAGGTACCGTTTCCGGACGCTGCGGCGCGTAAACTGGTCGGTGAGTGAGCGGCGGGCCAAAGCGGTTTTGGCGAAGAGCAGCACGCCGGAAGTCTCCTTGTCGAGGCGGTGAATGAGCGCCAGGGCCGCCCAGCGCGGATCGCGGTGACGCAGCCAGTCATAAATGCCTTCCCCCGCGAACGGAGCCGGGGCATGCGTGTTCCATCCGGCCGGTTTATTCACCGCCAGCAGATGCTCATCCTCAAATAACACGCACGGCAACACCCGCCCAGCAAAGCACGACCGCCGCCGAATGAAAACGCGAATCCTGATGGGGACACAATGGCGGGTCCGGGCTGGGGCGGGAAAACGAAATCCCGCCCCAAGAATCCCTGCGGGTGGGAAATCCCCTCCTCAAATTCTTCGCGCACGTCCTCGCTGTCCTGCCGCCGCGCACGCGCTACTCCGCTCCGACGTGGAGCGCCACCACTCCGCCAGCCAGCATGAAAGCCATTTCCATGGGGCCGGCGAAGGCAGCTCAACCTCCGGCCGACGGCGAGCGGTCGGCGAACTTTTCGCTGTTGCGCCTGAGCGCGTTGCGTAAAATGCGCGTCGTGGAAGCGCCGGTGCCATTGCTCGAACTGGCCGGGGTCAGCAAGCGGTTTGACCCGCCTGCCGGCACCGGCTCCCTGGTGATTCTCGAGGAGATTTCTCTCGAGGTGCGGGCGGGGGAATCCGTCGCGGTGGTCGGGCCCTCGGGCTCTGGCAAAAGCACGCTGCTTCACCTCATCGGGGGGCTGGACCGGCCCTCGGCCGGGAAGGTTCTGCTCGAAGGCCGTGACTTGGGCCAATTGAGCGAGGTCCAGCTTGCGTTCGTTCGCAACCGGTTGCTCGGGTTTGTTTTTCAGTTTCATTACCTGCTGCCGCAATGCACGGTCCTGGAAAATGTCCTGGTGCCCACTCTGGCGGGAGTCGGCGCCGAGTCGCCCGGCCCCAATAACCCAACCCGCTGCGAGGAATCGCCCGAGGAACGCGCCATCCGGTTGTTGAAGCGCCTCGGGCTGGGCGAGCGGCTGGATCACCGCCCCGGCGAGCTGTCCGGCGGGGAGCGTCAGCGGGTGGCCGTTGCCCGCGCGCTGATCAACCAGCCCCGCTTGCTCCTGGCGGATGAACCCACCGGGGCGCTCGACCAGGCCTCCGCTCGCGAGCTTGGGCGTTTGCTCGCAGAGCTAAACCGCGAGGAGCGGGTGACGCTCATCGTGGTGACTCATTCGATGGAACTTGCCGCCGGCATGGGCCGGGTCTTCACGCTTTCCGGCGGCCGCCTCCAGCCCAGCCCAGCCGCGCCCGGAACGCCGCCTCCGACGTCTTGACATGACCCGGCGTTCCCTCATCCAGCGCAGCCTCCGCTTCCACTTCCGCTCGCACCTCGGGGTGGTGGCTGGCGCCGCCATTGCCAGCGCGGCCGTCGTGGGCGCGCTGGTCGTCGGCTACTCGCTCCGGGTCACGCTTCGCGACCGCGCCCTCGAACGGCTTGCCTCCGCCAGTTTTGCCCTTGATGGCGGCGACCGCGTTTTCGGGCGCGCGCTGGCGGGCCGCATTGCCGGTTCCGAGCGGCAGTTCGATCCGCCGCTTCACCTGCGCGCGGCGGGCTCGGGGGAAGAACGCGGCGCACCCGCTCCGCAGGTCGTCGCCCTGCTCCGGCTCCCGGCCATCGCCACACGCGCGGATGCCGCCGCGCGAGCCAACCAGGTCCAGGTCCTGGGGGTGGACGCGGACTTTTGGCGCTTTGCCGGCGTTCTGCCGGCGCCCGCCATCCCTGAAGGCGCCGTGATGGTCAACGCAGCGCTTGCTGCACGGTTGAGCCTGCAGCCCGGCGACCCGCTCCTCTTGCGCCTGGGCCGGCGGGGCGCGCTGTCGGCAGACGCCGCCCTCGCCACCCGGGAACCTGGCCCTCGCGCCCTTCGCCTTCGCGTGGACCGGGTGTTGTCGGCCGCCGAAGGGGGGGACCTGACGCTGCACTCGGGCAGCGCGCCGCCGCTCAATGCCTTTGTCAACGCCACGGAACTGGAAGCCGCGGCGGGATTGACAAACACCGCCAACCTGATGCTTGCCGGCCCGGCGCGCCCGGGCTCTTCGCTGCCCGACCGGGGCGCGCTCGAGTTGCTGAACGCGCGCCTGCGACAGAACTGGACCCTGGACGACGCGGATTTAAGACTCGCGGACGCTCCCGCTCCCTGGGATTTGGAACTGCGCTCCCCGCGCGTGTTTCTTGAGGACCATGTCACCGGGACTGCCCTGCGGCTTGGCCCCGCCAACACCACAGTGATTCTGACCTACCTGGCCAACCTGTTGGTGTGCGGCACCAACGCGGCGCCTTATTCGATGGTCACCGCCGCCGGCGCACCCTTTACTCCGCCGGACCTCGCCGAGGATGAAATCCTGATTAACGAGTGGCTCGCGCGGGACCTGAAAGCCGGACCGGGCGACACCCTCGCGCTGTCGTACTTCCTGCCCGAATCGGGCGCCCAGTTGCGCGAGGCGACCAACCATTTCCGTATCCGGGCGGTTGTGCCGCTGGCCGGGGTGTATGCCGACCGCTCGCTCATGCCCGATTTTCCCGGGCTCGAGAAAGCCGAAACCACCCGCGATTGGGATGCCGGGTTTCCGCTGGTTTACCGCATTCGTCCGCAGGACGAAGACTATTGGAGACAATGGCGAGGCACTCCCAAGGCCTTCATCAGTCTGGCGGCAGGCCGCAAACTTTGGGCCAATCGTTTTGGCAACGCCACGGCCATCCGCTTTCCGCTCCCGCCGGGCCTGCCGCGCGGCGCGCACCGGGACCACCTGAGCGCCCAGCTCCAAAACGCGCTCGATCCGGCGCAGCTTGGCCTCCGCTTCGAGCCAGTCCGCGAACGCGCGCTCCGGGCCGCCGGTCAATCCCAGGACTTTGGCCAGCTCTTTCTCGGATTCAGCCTCTTTCTGGTGGTTGCGGCCCTCACCCTGATGGGTCTTTTGTTCCAGTTTGGCTTGGAACAGCGGGCTGCCGAAGTGGGTACGTTCCTCGCCTTGGGGTTTACTCCCCGGGAAGTGCGCCGGCTCTTTTTGTGGGAAGGCGCCGCGCTGGCGGGCCTGGGCGCGGCGGCCGGCACGGGGGGCGGGGTGCTGTACGCCCAAGGCATGCTTTGGGGGCTGCAAACGCTGTGGCGAGACGCCCTCGCCGGCAGCGGAGTGGATTTTCACGTGGGAGCGCCCCCCTTGCTGCTGGGGTTTGGCGCCAGCGCGGCCATCGCCATCCTCACGCTCGGACTCGCGTTGCGCCACCAGGGGCGGCAACCCGCCCACGAGCTGCTCTCCGGCATTCCCCGCGCCGTCCTGGCGGAGGAGAGCCCGCGCCGCGCCTTCTGGCTCATGATGGCCGGCGGACTGGGGGCGCTGGCCATTCTTGGCTGGGTCATTGCGCGCGGCGACACCACCAACGCAGGGGCGTTCTTTGGTGCGGGCGCCCTGCTGCTCCTCTCCGGCCTGGCGGCGGTCGCCTTCCGGCTGAAGCAACCCTGGCGCCGGCGCCGCCATTCCCAGGCGAGCCTGCTCGAGTTCAGTCTGCGCAATTGCGCCCGCCGGCCGTCCCGCAGTCTGGCCACGGTCAGTTTGCTGGCTTCGGCCTGCTTTGTGATCCTTTCCATCGGCGTTTTCCGCCTCGAGGCCGGCCGCGACGCGTCGCGGCCCGGCTCGGGAACGGGAGGGTTCGCGTTCATCGGCGAGTCCACCCTTCCCGTGACGCAGGACCTGAACCAGCCGGCAGGCCGCGAGTTCTACGGGCTGGATGCCAGGGACCTTGCCGATGCGCGCGTCGTGCCGTTCCGCGTGCGCGACGGTGACGAAGCCAGTTGTCTGAACCTGAACCGCGCCCAGCAACCGCGCCTGGCCGGCGTGCAACCGGAGCGGCTGACCGGACGCTTTACTTTTTCCAAGGCCGCCCGGGGCCTGGACCGGGGCCGGGGTTGGGAGTTGTTGCGGGCGCAGGTCGCGGCGGATGAAATTCCCGCCGTCGGCGACGCCAACTCGATCCAATGGTCCCTCGGGAAGAAGGTGGGCGACACGTTGGATTACCGCGATGAGCAAGGCCGCCTGTTCAAACTGCGGTTGGTGGGGGCGGTGGCCAATTCCGTGCTCCAGGGCATGCTGGTCATTGACGAGGCGGCGTTCGTAAAGAAGTTTCCGTCCGAGAGCGGTTATCGCTGGTTTCTGATCAGTGTTGCGCCGGATCGGGCGGCGGAGCTGGCGGCCGCCCTGTCTCGCGCGCTGCAGGACCGCGGCCTGGAGCTGGCGCCCGCCACGGCCCGGCTCAACGCGTTCAACGCCGTCCAAAACACCTACCTCGGCGCGTTCCAAATTCTCGGCGGTCTCGGATTGCTCCTGGGCAGCGCCGGCCTGGGGATTGTGGTCTTGCGAAACGTGCTGGAGCGGCGCGGCGAGCTGGCGCTGCTGGTTGCGGTGGGGTTCCGACGCGGCCGGTTGTCGCGCATGTTGTTGAGCGAGCACGGCGCCCTGCTGGCGGGGGGCCTGGCGCTGGGCATGCTGGCGGCCGGCCTGGCGGTGCTGCCGTCCCTGCTCGCCCCCGGCCTCGACTTTCCGGTGATTTCGCTGGGGCTTACGCTCGCCGCCGTGTTGGCCAACGGCCTGGCTTGGGTCGTGTTTGCGATTCGCGTCGCCCTGCGCGGGAACCTCTTGTCCGCCCTCCGGAACGAATGAGGGGCCAGGTATGAAGCCGCGGGCGGGAATGTTCCGGAGGCTGGCCGTGCCGGTCCTGGGCGGCCTCGCCCTTTTTATTATGTGGCGCTGGTTTGAACATCATCAGGTTTATCATCCGAGCCGGGCCTTGGACGCCACCGGCGCCGAGCTGGGCCGCCCCTTCGAGGAAGCGAATTTCCGGAGCCGCGACGGCGTCGAGCTTCACGGCTGGTTTTTCCCCCCGGCCGGCGCCGCGCCCGGCGCCGCGCGAGTGCTGCTGTTCTGTCACGGCAATGCCGGCAACATCACGCATCGGCTGGACACCTGCGACGCGATGCTCGAAACCGGGGCGGCGGTGTTCGTGTTCGATTATCGCGGGTATGGCCGGAGTCGCGGGCGGCCCTCCGAGGAAGGAACCTATCTTGACGCCCAGGCCGCCCATGCGTGGCTCCGGGCCAGGGGTTTTTCCCCTTCCCACATCCTTGCTTTTGGCGAGTCGCTTGGCGGCGCGGTGGCCTGCGAACTCGTCCTCCGCGAGCCCTGTGGCGGCCTGATTTTGCAAAGCACCTTCACCAGCATCCCGGACATCGGCGCCGAGCTCTTCCCCTGGCTGCCTGTCCGCCGGCTCGCGCGCATCCGCTACGACACCCAAGCGAAGCTGCCGCGCGTCAAGGTCCCGGTGCTGGTCATGCACAGTCGCGCCGACGACCTGGTCGGGTTCGCGCACGCGGAAAAGAACTTTGCCGCCGCGAATCCCCCCAAACTGTTCTGCGAGCTAAGCGGCGACCACAACAATCCCCTGGCTGACCGCGCCCGGTTCATCGGGGGCTTGAGACAGTTCTTTCAATTGATTGAGTCCAACCCTGCCGCGGCCGCGCCCGGCGCGAGTCCGGAGGCGAGCGGCCCCAAACAACCGTAGCTCGCCTTTCGCAGCCCCTCCGGGTCCAGTGGCTCGCGCGCTGCCGCCCGGATTTGCCCTGATTTGGCGCTTGCAAACGGCGCGGGCTCTGCTACAGCCATGACCCATCGGCCCACTTTTTGAGGCGACTGTGTTCTCTCGGAGTGGCAACGTGTGAACTTTTACAATCCAAAGGTCCGGGTTTTACCGGCGACCGCGCCCCAGGCGCGGGTTCGCTTGAGCGCGGTGCTGGTATTGTCCTTTTGGGTTCTGGCGCTGAGCGGGGACGGGGCGGAGGCGCGCCTGGGGGAGGGGCGCCAATTGGCGGTGGGGATTTACGCGGGCGATGGGTCCACCCTTGCCGGAACGCTGCGCGTGGAGCGGGTGTTTACGGAGCAGCGGCGGATTGGCTTTTTCCGGGTGAAATTGATGCCGGTGCTGGTCGCGCAGGGCGTGCGGCTCGAGCTGGCCCGGACGGAGCCCGGCACCAACTGGACAGCCGGCTTTCGGGTGAAGCTTTCGCCTCTGGCCCGCAGCAGCCGGGTCGAGTGGCGCGGGGTGAGCATTTCCTTTCGGGGTGAGAGCGAACCTCGACTCCGGGCGCGCCGCCTGCAACTGCCGGACAAGCCCGAAACGGACCACTGCATGCTGGAGGAGCTGACGCTCGAAACCGACGCCGGGCTCGTCCAGGTGCCGCGCGCCACTTTGCTCCTGGGCTCGCCGACCGGAACGGTCGTTTGGGACAGCAACGGCTTTCTGCACCGATGGAATTTGTTTACCAAGACCCTCATTACCTTAGATTCAAACAACAGCCAGGCAGATGGTTCCTTATGAAAATTCGCAACGCATGTCTCGTTACCGCCCTTTTGTGCGCCGTCAATCTGGGGGCTCAAACCGCCGATGAGCTGGTGTTTCAGGGACGGCAGTTCCTGTCCAGCAGCAACCTGCCGGCCGCTTATTCGCGCTTTACGAATGCGCTGGCTCTCGCGCCCAACCACCAGGCGGCCAATGTGCTGGCCGCCGCCACGCGCATCCTGCTGATCCCCCGCCAGCCCGCTTGCAGCAACTTTCTGACCCGCCTGGGCCTGCCGGCGGCGGGACGCAACCTGTATGATTGGACGGCGGATTTCAGGCGTACGACAAACGGCGACGTCATCCTGCCGCCAAACCTGTATTCGGCCGAAGGCATTCGCGTGGTCAGCAACGCGGTGATTCCGACCCTGCGGCAATCCCTGGAGAATCTGGCGAAGGTCACGAACCCGGGATTCCTTCTGCCCCTGACCGCCAGCGAGACCGCCATCGAGCCGGTCACGATTGATTACGGGGATGTTCTCCTCGCGCGGGCATTTCTCCATGCGGCCGAGGGCCTGGGCCACACGCTCAACGCCCACAACTTCAACATCTGGATCAATCAGCTCGAGCAGATGGGCAAGTCGGACACCCTGACGATTCAAAGCCTGCTGGCCGCCTTCCCCAACTTGCTGACGCAAAACAGCAAGGCGGAACTGCTCGAGTCCAGAGCCTCGTTCACCAACGCGATTCACCTCTACTTCGCCGCGTCAGACTTCATCCGCAATGCCCGGACCAACGGCGCCCAGCGGCTGTTCAACCTCGACCCCGAGGATGCAGCCGAGGAAGCGCGGTTCCGAGAGAACCTGACGACCGCCCTGGCGTCCGTGTTCAAGCCGGTCATGGTGGAAACCAACGATGACCATTACGTCTATGCCGGCGCCTATTTTGCCGGGACCAAGTCCCTCCGCAGTCTGCTGCCGAAATTCAACGGCGACAGTTACGTTCCCAATTCGCTCCCGGATTACACGCTGGGCGGAGTCTTGATCGGGGAATCGGTGGTGGACGTCGAGAAGGAGCTGCGCCGGCTCAACCCGCCCGGGTACCCGGGCCTGTACGCGGGCCGGCTCTGGGGAGAAAACGGCGGGAGCGGCTATCAGATTGTGGGCGTGTGGGGGCTTTTCGTGAACACCAATCTTCAGGCGACCTTGCTGGGATTCGACGGGGCCCGCGACCGCGGCTTCCATCAGGTGTTCAAGCTCGATCGCCAGGGCGAGTGGGAATTCGTGGTCAACAATGTCCGGTATTGGGGGGAAATCTGGAGCGACGGGGGCATGGAGGGAGAAATATACGCCTTGGATGGTTCCTGGCGCACAAGGCTGGAGGGCGAACGCCAGCCGGACCAGGGCCCCTTCCAGGCGGTGGCCGGGTACTATTCCGGTTCGTGGACCTTGGGATTGCTAAGCGGCAAGCTGCGGGGAATGGTCACGGCCGAGGGGAATGTGGGGTACGTGGAGTTTGACAGCACGGGCGCGATTGGGGACGCCGGGGGAGGCATGATCAACCCGACCACGCTGGCGTTTGTTTCAACGAGCATGGGCGGAACGGAGGTTCAAGGAACGTTGAACCCGACGCTGCGCCGGCTTTCGGGCAGTGTGCGGGTGCCCGGCATGGGGACCGGCGGGACCTTCGTCATGGACCGGGTCTTGTCCGTGCCCAGCGAAGTGCCGCCGACGATTCTGTCCGCGCCACAGAACCAGGTGGTGCAGGCGGGTGGCAATGCCACCTTCAGCGTGCGGGCGGCGGGCAGCCTGCCGTTGTCCTACCAATGGTATTCCAACGGCGTGCAGATGCTCCTCGCCACCAAGTCCTCGCTGGTGCTCAGCAACGTCCAGCAGTCCATGTCGGGCGTGACCTATTCGGTCACCGTCCGCAACCTCGTTGGCGAAACCAACGCCAGCGCGACGCTGACCGTGGTGCCCGAGGCAACGCGGCCGACGTTAACCCTCCTGGCGCCCCTGTCCGGCCAGAAGTTCATCAATCCCGCAGTTCAAGTCTCGGGGGTGGCCAAAGACAATGTCCAGGTTTCCAATGTCTTCTTCCAGGTGAAGAATTACGGCTGGCTGCCGGCCTCCACCTCGGACAATTGGCTCCACTGGACCGGCACCGCGATGCTGGACCCCGGCACCAACGTCATCTCTGCTTACGCGGTGGACACCAGCGGCAACGTCTCGCCGACCAGCAAGGTCAGCGTGATTTATGTGCCGACCGACCGGCTGATCGTGCAGACCACCGGCGCCGGCAAAGTCTCGCCCAACTACAGCAATGCGGTGCTGCAGGTGGGCAGAAGTTACTCCATTACGGCGCTGCCGGGCGCCGGGCAGATGTTTTCGAACTGGATTGGCGGCGTGTCGCCGAGCCTGACCCTCCTGACCAACGGTCCGACCCTCAAGTTCACCATGGTCTCGAACCTGGTGTTGCAGGCCAACTTCGTGCCGAATTATTTTCTCGGCGCGAAAGGTTATTATTACGGCCTGTTCGCCGTCCCCGGCGATCGCCAGCATGAGAGTTCGGGGTTCCTCACGCTCTATGTCAATGAAAGCCGCGCCTACAGCGCCAGCCTGGCCACCGGCGGGAAGAAATACTCGCTAAGCGGGAAGTTTGAAGTGGATGGCACGGCTTCCAAGAGCATTTCCCGCGGCCTCACCCTTCCGCCGCTTAACCTCGCCCTGGCATTGGATTTGAGTCCGGGCGCGGACCGGCTCACCGGCACGGTCAGTGACGGCGTTTGGACGGCCGGGCTGCTGGCCAACCGGGCGGTGTTCAATGCCACGACCAACCGCGCCACCCGCTTTGCCGGCCGCTACACGCTGGTGTTCCCGGGACCGGACGGCGACCCGGCCGTGCCGATGGGGGATGGGTACGGGGCGGTGACGGTGGCCTCGAGCGGCACA
>JARKQH010000264.1 GCA_029974925.1 Verrucomicrobiota bacterium | reverse complement strand
CTGCTGGGAGTCCTGGCGTTGGATGCACTGGAGCTTGGTGGGATAGCCCATAACGGCGATATCTAGTCATAAGACTAGAATTAGGGCAACAAAAAAATGCGCGCTATGCCAGCGCGTCTAGTCAGGGCCAAACTCCAGAGGGCGACGTCCCGTCGCCCCTCCCGCCAATGGGAGGCGGCTTCCTCACCCCCGCTTCAGCTTGGGCCAGAATAAGGTTGGCAAGGCGGTGCAAGAAGGTATTGTTTGCGGGCACAATTTGGAACGATTTATGGCAAAAACTCAAAAGAAACACGTTCGCTCGCGCGAGGACATTTCGGACATGCCCGATTGGCTGAAGGAGAAGCATTGCCCGCACAAGAAGCAGTACATGTCGGGCAAGCGGATCATGCCGCGGAACATCACGGGCAGGGAGAAACTGACCTACCTGGTGGATGAAGTGTTTCTGGCCTACAACTCGGCGCGGCTGCGGGAAGCGTGCCAACTGTTCACCCACCGGATTTTGGAGCCGGATGTGACCATCGGCATGAGCCTGGCCGGGGCGCTGACGCCGGCGGGGTTGGGCTGCTCGAGCATCATTCCGCTGATCAAGGCGGGGTTCGTGGACTGGATCGTGGCCACCGGCGCGAACCTTTACCACGACATGCATTTCGCCCTGAACTACCCGGTGCATGCCGGCAGCTTCAAGTTCGACGACACCGACCTGCGCGACAACGACCTGGTCCGCATCTACGACGTCGTGATCCCCTACTCGGACGCGCTGATGGCCACCGACGAGATTCTGCGCGCGATTCTGGTCCAGCCCGAATTCCAGAAGGAGATGGGCACCGCCGAACTGCATTATCTGCTGGGCAAGTATTGCGCCGAGTGGGAACGCAAGAACAAGCTCAAGGACGTGTCGGTGCTCGCGGCCGCCTACCGCGCGGGCGTGCCCTGCTACACGTCGTCGCCGGGCGACTCGACCATCGGCATGAACGTCGCGGGCGTCGAGCTGCGCGGCAACAAGCTGCGCGTCAACCCGTCCATTGACGTCAACGAAACCACCGCCTTCGTGCTGGCCGCCAAACGCGCCGGCGGCCGCAGCGCCGTGGTGCTCTGGGGCGGCGGCAGCCCGAAAAACTTCATGCTGCAGACCGAGCCCCAGATTCAGGAGGTGCTGCGCATCAAGGAATACGGCCAGGACTTCTTCATCCAGGTGACCGACGCCCGGCCGGACACCGGCGGGTTGTCGGGCGCCACGCCCAGCGAGGCGGTCAGTTGGGGCAAGGTGGACCCCACCCGCCTGCCCGACGCGGTCGTCTGTTACACCGACACGACGATTGCGATGCCGATTTTCACCCACTACGCGCTGGCCAATCACAAACCGCGCAAACTCCGCCGGCTCTACGACCAGCGCGCCCGGATGGTCAAGGCCCTCACCCGGGAATACTTCACGCACAACAAGGTGAAGATGATTGACGGCAGCGACCCGGTGCTGGACTGAACCCTCCCCCCACCGCGTTTATTTGAGCAGGCCGGGCTCCCCGCCCGGCCTTTTTGCCGCCCCTCCCGACGAAAGGCCGCTGCAAAGCCGCCTCGCGCGTGAAAATTGTGCGGACGGCGTGAGGCTCACGCCTGCCGCGGGACGGCGACGATGAAAAAGCGCGGATTTCCGGGCCTTTTCCCGCTGGCATTGGTGATGCTTGAAGGCAATTGAAGCGTGGTCGCCATCGGGCGACAGGAGCCGCCGGAGGGGCGACCGAGAACCTGCAAGAGAATGGAGCGACCTATGAAGACACCAAGCAGGCAGGCCAAAGCCTTCACCCTCATCGAACTGCTCGTGGTCATTGCGATCATCGCGATCCTGGCCGGCATGCTGTTGCCGGCACTGGCCAAGGCGCGGGAGAAAGCCCATCGCATCGCGTGCGTGAACAACCTCCGACAAATCGGCCTGAGTCTCCAAACCTGGGCCATGGATTACAACGACCGCTACCCGATGCAGGTGCCGCCCGGCGAGGGCGGACCGCCCAACCAGGCCGCGTTCCACACCGCGCCCTACGGAGCCGCCTACACTTACCAGGTGTTCGGCGTGCTCTCCAACGAACTCACCACCCCCCGCATGGTGATCTGCCCTTCGGACCAACGGACGGCCCATACCAACTTCAACCTGCGCGCCGGCAACACGGCCGCCGGGCCTTACCTCGCCAATGAGAACGTGTCGTTCTTCGTGGGCAAGGACGCGCAGGCGGGCAACCCGCAGATGCTGCTGGTCGGCGACCGGAACATCGTCGGGCAGGCGCCGGGCGGCACGCTGCCCAATCCCGTGCCGGGCGGCGGTTATGGCAACGTCGGCGCCGTGGCGCTCGGCACCAACTTCAACGCGAACGCCCAGACGCCGGCCTGGACGGATAAAATGCACAAAGGCCAGGGCAACGTGTTGCTTTCGGACGGCAGCGCGCAACAGCTCACCAGCGCGCGTCTGCGCGAGCTGCTGCGCAACACCGGCGATACCAGCGCCGCGCCAACCTCGCCGGGACCGAACACCATCCTCTTCCCGAACTGAACTTCCCGCACCCGCCCGCACCGGGCGCGGCCTTCGGGCCGCGCCCTTTCTGTACGCCGGGCACGACTCAAAGCTTGCGGCTTGGCCAAACTGCCCGGCTTCGCGTCGGTCTATCCGGCGTGCGGTTCACGCCTCCCACGCCGCAGGGCTTAAACAGACCCGGGAGGGGATTCCAGGACACGCGCCAGGGTGTTGGCCAGCGTTTTGGCCGCCCCCTGCGCCCGGCGCCTCAAGCGGAGCAAGGCCGGAATTTTTCCCGGGGCGGCGGCCAGGGCGGCCGAGAGTCTCACCGGATCCAATCGGTGTTGTTCGTTCAAGAGCCGGTTGAAATCCAGAGGCAGGTCCTCGCTTGCGGTGTCGAGAATCACCCGCACCGTGGCGCACGGAATGCCCTGAAGCCGGCAAACTTCCCGAATCACCCCGGATTCCATCTCCACGGCGTCCGCGCCCGTCACCTGCCGAAGCGCCGCCTTCTCCGGGGCGGTGCCTGCCACCGTCGCGGCGCAGTGGAAGCGCCCGGGCTGCGCGCCAAGGGCGCGAAGTTTTGCGGCCAGGCCCGGCGGGGTATCCTCGTCGAAAAGGACGGTTTCGGCGGCCAGGGCAGGGTTCAGGCCGCCGGCAAAGCCGCAAGAGAGCACCAGGGCCGGGCGGGTTCGCGCCAGGAGCTCGGCAAAGGCCGACCGGGCGTTCTCCGGCCCCATGCCGGTGAGCAGAAGCTCGAGGTCGCGCCGGTGGCCCGTCTGCTCGCGAAACGGGCCGGCTTCCTGGCTGACGGCAAAACAAACCACGGTCAAAGGCGGACGGCTGTTCATCTCCAAAGGTTGATTCAAAAGCGCGGGCGGCGGCGCGAGGGGCTATTTGATGCCTGCCAGGCGCTCGCGCCAGATGTGGTAAAGCAGAACGGTGGCGCGGACATCGCGCAGGCAGTATTCTGCAATTTCGCGAAACCGCTTTTCGGCCATCAAGGTGTTGACGTCGCGGCCGCTCACCCCCTGGCTCTTGGGCGATTCGATGCCGAACGCCTTGCAATAGAAGTCCAGGTTGAAGCGCCGCGCCGCGCCATCCCGGCCGCTCACGCCGTAGAAGGTCAACTGTTCGGCCAGGTCGCAATGGGGCTCGGTCTGGAAGCGGTAGCCCAGCCAGTCCTTGCGCGAGATGGAAACGTTCAACAGGGCGGAGCGGAGGTAGATGAACGGGACATCGAAGCCCCGGCCATTGAACGTGACGACATGGTCATAATGCCGCGCCACGTCCCAGAAGGCCGTGAGCAGCTCGAATTCGTCCATGCACGGCATGAACTCGACCGGCCCCGCCTCATCGCCGGGGTCCTCGTAGTCCTCGGCGGTGAAGAGGACCTGGCCGCGCGAGGTGTCGGCGTTGAGCATGGCGATGCACACCACCTGGGCGGTGAAGGGCCAAAGGTTCAACTGCTGGAGAATCTCGGCGCGGCGCGCCTCCCGGGCGGCCGGTTCAGGAATGCGCTCGCATTCGCGGAACAGGTATTCCTGCTGCACTTCGTCGAACTGTTCGAGCGGCAGGGCCGAAGTTTCGATGTCGAACACCAGTGTGGCCATGGCCGTGCCGCTCCCGTCCGCCTCCGCCTCCGGCTCAGGCGCCGAATTTGTCGAACATGCGCGCGTTGGCCTGCATGAGGCGGATGAGGTATTTGGCCTCGAAGACGCCCAGGGACCCGCTGTTGGCGCCGGTTTCCGTGAAGCGTTCGAGCTTGTCCGAACCGGAGATTGGGGAATGCAGGAGCACCGGCTGCGGATGCCAGGAGTGGCCTTTGACGGCGCAGGGGGTCGAGTGGTCGCCGGTGATGACCAGCACGTCGGGCCGCTTGCGCAACAGGATTGGCAGCGCGGCGTCCAGCTCCTCGATGGCCCTGCGTTTCGCCGCAAAGTTGCCGTCCTCGCCGTGCATGTCGGTGTATTTGTAGTGGATGAAGAAGTAATCGTAGTTGTCGTACTCCGCCAGGTAGCGTTCGAACTGTTCGCCAATGGTCTGGGCGCCTTCGAGTTTGGTCATGCCCACCAACTGCGCCAGGCCCTTGTACATCGGGTAAACGGCGATGCAGGCCGGCCGCAGACCATACCGTTCCTGGAAACCGGGGATGGCCGGCTGATGCGCGATGCCCCGCAGCAGAAATCCGTTGGCGGGTTTCTTTTGCGCGATGACCGGCAGCGCCGCCTTGTAGAATTCGGCGACCAGTTTGGCCGCCTTCTTCGCCTTGGCGGACTTGGGATTGACCGGCTTGGCGTCGGGAACGGGCAGGCCCTCGCGGTGCGGATCGGCGTCGGTCAACGGCCCCTCGAGCCCCGCGCCGCGGAACACCACCACAAAGCGGTGGCCTTTGCCGGGTTTGATGATCACTTCCGTGGCGCCGATCTTCTTGACCTTTTGCGCGAGCAGGGCGCAGAGCTCTTCGCACACCGGGGTGTCAATCCGGCCGGCGCGCCGGTCGGTCACGATCCCCTTGGCGTCCAGCGTGCAGAAATTGGCGCGGGCGGCGACATCGCCGGCTTTCAGTTCGAGGCCCAGCCCCAAGGCTTCGATGACGCCGCGCCCGACCTGGTATTCAATCGGGTCGTAGCCGAACAGAGCGACGTGGCCGGGGCCGCTGCCGGGGGTGATGCCCGGGGCCACCGGAATCATGCGGCCCTGGGCGGAATCTTTGCTCAGCGCGTCCAGGTTCGGCGTGACCGCCGCCTCCAAGGGCGTGAGGTAGCCTTGCTCGCGTGTGGCCAGGTCGCCGACGCCGTCCAGCACCAGCAACACCAGCTTCGCGTTGGTTTTAAGTGTCAGTTCCGAGTAAAGCGAATCCAGATTCATATTCAAATTCAGTCAGTACAGTTCGAAAAACGAAAACGACCGGCACAACCCTGCCGCCGGGGG
This sequence comes from Verrucomicrobiota bacterium, assembly GCA_029974925.1. Taxonomy (GTDB): domain Bacteria; phylum Verrucomicrobiota; class Verrucomicrobiia; order Limisphaerales; family UBA8199; genus JARKQH01. The sequence continues at coordinate 54 of JARKQH010000264.1, read as the reverse complement.
CCATCATGCGACCAGGCCACGCCGCCCGTCAACGGCATTCATGCGCCGGTTCAT
>JARKQH010000105.1 GCA_029974925.1 Verrucomicrobiota bacterium | reverse complement strand
CCCCATTGGGGGAGGGCCCAAGCAGCTCCAGGTTAACTCCAACCTTGATTTTGCTGCCCAAGACGGGTAACAGGACTTCTGGCGCAACGAGAACTCTCTCGCCCCCAGGTACGGGTAACAGTTACTTTTGGCGCACTACGCGCCGACACGGCGACGGCAAACGGTCACTGTTTTTCAAATTGACACGAGGACCGGAAGTCAAGTAGCATCAATTGAAACCCGAACGCGTTTATGATCAACCATTCAAGCTCCTCCCTCGCCCGAGGCGCCATCATCGTTGCTGGCGCTTTTCTTTTTTCTGGCAGCGCCCCGGCTCTCACTCTGGTTTGGGATATTGACCCCGCCGCCAGTTACGTGCGGCTGACCGTCCCGGATCAACAGGTCAACGTCACGAATATCGGCAACATCACCGTCCGGCTGCGGGACGCCAGCAGCGACAGCCAATGGACCGATGCCGGCGGCCGGCGCGCGTTTGTGGACGGCACGGTGGTGACCGATTATGCCGACGGCTCTTGGATTCGGTTCATGGGCGGTTCGCACAACCTCTATGCCTTGGAACAAACCAGCCTGCGTCCCAATCCCGCCCAGTGGGACCCCGGGACGCTCAGCTACACCAACACCGGCACCGCTCCGGCGGCCCTGGGCGCCCGGGTTCGGGGAAGTTATCTCGTCTTGACCTTCGATGTCGCCTTTCTGGCCTTGCGGCAGGTCCGCCTCGACGTCGCCAGCGAGGCCGTGCCCCTGACTGCAAACAGCTTCGCCGGCGGCCAGACCAGTTTCGGCATTGCCTCGGCTTTGGGCGACGTGGATGGACTGGAACTCCCGTTGGGGTTCGGGCAGCCGGTGCCCGATGTGCTGGGAGGCCAACTCGACCCGGTGGTGGCCACGAACACTTCGGGTGGCACGATTGAAAACTTGGGCGGCCTGAATCGCAAGCTGACCTACAACATCAACACGCCGGTGGCCATCCCTTTGGAGGACGTTGTCCTCACCGGTACGGTGACCGGCCAGCTTGTCGCTTATGCCAGCCTGCCGCAGCCGCCCACCCTTCGCATCGCCCGGTTGAGCAATGGCAACCTGCTGCTGGCCTGGCCGTCCTCCGCCACCAATTTCACTTTGCTGCAGAACCTCACTCTCGGCAGCACCAACTGGACTCCGGTTGGAAATCCGGTCACGGTGGTGGGTGACGAGCGCCAGGTCACCGTCGCGCCCTCCTCCTCCGCCGTCTTTTTCCGGCTCCGCAGCCAGTAGCTTAAAAGGCCCTTCAAGACCTCGCGCCGCCCGGCACGGGCTTGACCGGTGACCCCGCGCGGCATGGAAGGCATCCTCGGTCCCGCCGCCTGTCGGGCTCGCTGCCCCCGTTCTCACGCCAGTCGGTTTCTGGCCGGGCGCCGCTCGGGCCGCCTCAGTTGCGGGGCATGGCGAGCTTGCCGGTCCGGCGCAGGTCAAGAATGCCGAACGCGTTCATCAATTCGAGCAGCTTCTCGAGCTTGGTTTCGTCGCCCGTCGCCTCGATGGTCAGGCTTTTGGGCTGCACATCCACGATTTTGGCCCGAAAAATGTCGGTGATCTGCATGACCTCGGCCCGCGTCTTCGAGTTGACGGCCACCTTGATGAGCGCCAGTTCGCGGTCCACGTATTCGCCTTCGCGGAAGTCCTGAACCTGCATCACGTTGGCCAGCTTGCTCAACTGTTTGACGATCTGGTCCACCGTCGCGTCGTCGCCGCGCGTGACAATGGTCATGCGGGAAGCAGTGGGGTCGTTCGTCGGCGCCACGTTCAGGCTGTCAATGTTGTAGCCGCGGCCGCTGAACAGACCGGCAACGCGCGTCAGCACGCCGAACTTGTTTTCCACCAGGACAGAAATAGTGTGTCGCATATCGTTTTCGCCGCGGTTGCGCGGGTGCCGAACCGTAGCAACCCCCGGGGGCTGGGGTCAACGGCGAATTGCGGCCGCTAGGCGGCGAAAAAATCCCTCAAATAAGGTGTTGCATGCGAGGCGGCGTTTGCTATATTCCGCACTCCGTTTGCCCGAAGAGGCCAAGCGAACAAGAGAATTTTGAGCTAAATGCCGACAATTAACCAACTGGTCCGCAAGGGCCGCAACAAATTGAAGCACAAGTCCAAGTCGCCTGCCTTGGATAACTCGCCGTTCCGGCGAGGGGTATGCATTCAGGTGATGACGCGCACGCCCAAAAAGCCCAACTCGGCGATGCGGAAGGTGGCCAAGGTCCGCCTGACCAACGGGCACGAGGTGATTGCCTACATTCCCGACGAGGGCCATAATCTGCAGGAGCACTCGATTGTTTTGGTGCGCGGGGGCCGCGTCAAGGACCTCCCCGGCGTGCGCTATCACATCGTGCGCGGCACGCTGGACGCCGCGGGAGTGGAGAAACGGCGGGTCAGCCGCTCGAAGTATGGCGTGAAGCGTCCCAAGGCAGGCGCGAAGCCGGCTGCCGCCGCTCCGGCTGCGGCCGCCTGAGGTCAGAAATCACTTTAAACTGGAAGCACCGACACATGTCTCGACGTCGTCAAGCCGTTAAACGGCCGGTTATCAAAGATACCAAATACGGGAGCACGTTGGTTTCCCGCCTGGTGAACACCGTCATGGAACGGGGCAAGAAGAGCGTGGCGCAGCGGATCGTCTATGGCGCGTTCGATCAGATTGCCGCCAAGAATCCAACCGTCAACCCGTTGGAAGTGCTGCAACGCGCGGTGGACAACGCCAAGCCGCGGCTCGAAGTCAAAGCCCGCCGGGTGGGCGGCGCCACCTACCAGGTTCCTTTGGAAGTCCCCGCCGACCGCCAGTTCTCCCTGGCGTTGCGCTGGCTGGTGGACTTCGCTGACGCGCGCAAAGGCATTCCAATGAAGGAAGCGCTCGCGGCAGAGATTCTCGACGCCTACCAGGGCCAGGGAAACGCCATTCGCAAACGCGACGAAGTCCATAAGATGGCTCAGGCCAACAAAGCCTTCGCCCACTTCCGCTGGTAGCATCCTTTTCGAACAAGCGCCCCGCTGGTTGCCATAACCCGGGGCGCTTTCATTCTGCAAAATACCACCCTTTTTTATAGATCCGATTAGATGGAAGCAACCTCCGAAAAATCCAAAGGCGCGCCGGTCTCGAGCGTGAACTCCCCCCATCGCCCCTACCCGATGGAGCGCACCCGCAACATTGGCATCGCGGCCCATATTGACGCGGGCAAAACCACCACCACCGAGCGCATCCTGTTTTACACCGGATTGATCCACCGCATGGGGGACGTGGACGACGGCAACACCGTCACCGACTGGATGGAACAGGAGCGCGAGCGCGGCATCACCATCACGTCCGCCGCCACCACTTGCTACTGGACTCAGAAGGACGACGGCACCTACAAAGCGTTCCAGGGGGTGCCCCACCGCATCAACATCATTGACACGCCGGGTCACGTGGACTTTACCGCCGAGGTGGAGCGTTCCATGCGGGTGCTGGACGGCGCCGTGGCGGTCTTCTGCGGCGTGGCCGGCGTCCAGCCGCAGTCCGAAACGGTTTGGCGTCAAGCCACGAAATATCGCGTGCCCCGGATCGCCTTTGTTAACAAGATGGATCGCACGGGGGCCAACTTCGAAAACGCGCTCAATGACATGCGCCGCAAGCTCGGGGCCTACGCCTACCCCGTCTTCCTGCCCATCGGCAAGGAAGACCACTTCCGGGGCGTTATTGACGTCGTCAATCAGAAGGCCATCATTTATGATCCCGAGGACGAAAATGGCCTGAAGTTCGACATTGTCGAAGTGCCCGCCGAACTGAAGGAATCGGCTGCCGCGGCCCTGGCGGAACTGATTGACGCGGTTTCGAACAAAGATGATGCGCTCGCCGAATTGGTGATTGAGAACAAGCCGATCACCCCCGAGGCGCTGAAGGCGGCAATCCGCCGCCTGACCTGCAGAATTGAATTGGTGCCGGTCCTGTGCGGCTCGGCGTTCAAGAAGCGCGGGGTGCAGCCGCTGGTGGACGCGGTGGTGGACTACCTTCCCTCTCCCTTGGACATCCCCCCCGCCACCGGCATTGACCCGGATACCGACCAGAGGATCGAGGTGCCGTCGAACGATAATGGCAAGTTCTGCTCGCTGGCGTTCAAGCTGTGGACCGATCCCTACGTGGGCAAGCTGGTCTTCTTCCGAGTTTACAGCGGACAGCTCAACAAGGGCGATGTCATCTACAACCCGCGCACCCGCAAGCGCGAGCGCGTCAGCCGGGTGATGATGATCCAGGCCGACAAGCGGATTGACGTCGAAACCACTTATGCGGGCGACATTGCCGCCCTGGTCGGGTTGAAGAACATCACCACGGGCGACACCCTCTGTGACGAGGACTTCAACATCCTCCTGGAGCCGCCCACCTTCCCCGAGCCGGTCATTTCCATGGCCGTCGAGCCGAAAACCAAGGCGGACCGGGAAAAAATGAGCGAGGGGTTGCAGCGCCTGGCGGAGGAGGATCCCACCTTCCGCTGTTTTACCAACGAGGAAACCGGCCAGTTGATCATCGCCGGCATGGGCGAGTTGCATCTGGAAATCATTCGCGACCGCCTCTTCCGGGAATTCAAAGTGGCCGCCAATGCGGGAGCTCCGCAGATCGCCTACCGCGAAACCGTCACCAAAGCGGCGGAAGGGGAGGGCAAATTCATCCGCCAGTCCGGCGGACGCGGCCAGTATGGCCATGCGGTCATTACGCTGGCTCCGAATGAGCGGGGGAAGGGAATCGAAATCGAAAACAAGATCGTGGGCGGCGCCATTCCCAAGGAATACATCCCGGCGGTCATTGATGGCATCGAAGAGGCCGTGGCCGGCGGCGTTCTCGCCGGTTACCCCATGGTGGACCTCAAGGTCGCCATCGTGGATGGAACCTTCCATGAAGTGGACTCCAGCGAGCTGGCGTTCAAGATGGCCGGCATCTTCGCGCTCAAGGAAGCGGCCAAGAAGGCCAACGTGATCCTGCTGGAACCGATCATGAAGGTTGAAGTCACCACGCCCGACGAGTATCAGGGCGACCTGCTCGGAGACCTCAATCGCCGGCGCGGCAAAATCACCAGCATCGAGGCCAAGGATTCCTCCACTGTCCTGACCGCCGAGGTGCCCCTGGCCGAGATGTTTGGTTATGCCACCGCCATCCGCTCCCTTTCCAAGGGACGGGCGGCCTACTCGATGGAGCCGTTCCGATTTGAACCGGTGCCGGCGAACATCGTGGCCGGCATCCTCGACACTGTCAAAGGCAGGCCCGCGGCTCGGAGCTAGGCCCGGCCTCTCCTCGTCAGGGGGCGCGCCCGCTGCCGCCCCCGCATCGCTCAAAGCCAGGGCCTTCCCGGTCTGGCAGGAGGGGGACGAGCACCGCATGTCCTCGCCTCGGAATGCGGACCACCGCGCCGAATCTATGATTTCCGCCGTTTCCCACAGGTTTAGCTTGCCAAATCGTCCCGCATCCCTAACCTTACCGGCTCATTTGCTGATATGGATTTATCTAGTTCAAAAATCTTCCTGGCCTTGAGTCCGCCGCCGAGCCCGGCCGGGACGCAGCCCGACCCCCGCGGGCAGATGTTTGGGACGCTGGGCATGCTGGTCATCATGATCGTCATGTTCTACTTCGTCCTGATTCGTCCCCAGCAAAAGAAGGCCAAAGAGCACGCCCAATTGCTCAAGACCATCAAGCGCGGAGACCGCATTGTAACCAGCAGCGGCATTGTGGGCGAAGTGATCAACGTGAAGGACAAGACCGTCATGATTCGCTCGGCGGATGCCAAGTTCGAGATCACGAAATCCGCGGTCGCGGAGATCACCGAGCGGGGCGCCGAGGGCGGCGAGTAGCCCCAGCCTGAGTGAGGCATGCAAGCAGCAGATTGATGGAGTGAGGTGACATGAACCGAAACAGTTTCTGGAAATTTCTATTCGTCGTTCTCGTGGTGGTTTGGGCGCTGTATGAGCTTTATCCCCCCACCGGCCGCAGTTTGGTGCAGCACTTCCGGGAGCGGGCTGTGGCCCGGGACGCCGCCTACACCAACATCCTGGAGCGGGTGGCCGCGCTGCAGAAGGAATTGCCCGACCGCGAATACGGCAACTTGATCGAGGCCATCGGCACCAACGACATCACCCGTTACTTCCCCTTCTTCAATGCCAAAAACGAGCTGAATCCCACCACCTACGTGTTGAACCGGTTGCAGCGGGAGGCGGCCGGGCGCATCCGCCTGGGGTTGGACCTTCGCGGCGGCACCTCGTTCCTGGTGCAGATGGACACCAGCCGGCTCGAAGATGCCGGCGACGCCAGCACCGCGCTGGCCAACGCCGTCGAGGTGCTCCGCAAACGCGTGGACAAGTTCGGTGTCGCCGAGCCCGTGATCCAACCCCAAGGGGCCGACCGCATCCTGATTCAATTGCCGGGCCTGTCCCAAGCGGAGAAGGAAAGCGCCATGCGCACCATCCAAAAAGCCGCCTTCCTCGAGTTCCGGTTGGTCCATCCCGAGAGTGACCAGCTCATCCGGCAGGGCATCATCGAACCCGGGTACGAGGTCCTCAAACGGAAGACTCGCGACCGCCAGGGCCGCGAAGGCACCGAGGAAGTCATGGTGAAAAAGAAGGCCGAAATGACCGGCAGCGGCATCAAGAGCGCCATGGTCGTTCGCGGCAACCTGGGCGAGCCCGAGATTCATTTCACCCTCGATAGTGACGGGGCGGTGCGGTTCGCCGAAATCACCCGCCAGAACGTCAAGCAGCGCTTGGCCATCATCCTCGACGGCGAACTTTACTCTGCGCCGGTCATTCAGACGCCCATCGAGACCGGCAGCGGCAGTATTACCGGCCAGTTTGACCAGCGGGAGGCCTTCGAGCTGGCCAACGTCCTCCAAAATCCCCTGCGCGCCCCGCTCAAAATCATCGAGTCGCGGGAAGTGGACCCCACGTTGGGCCGCGACTCCATCACCAGCGGCGTGAAGGCCGCGATCATCGGGGTCATCGCCGTCTCCCTCTTCATGCTGGTCTATTACCTCTTTGCGGGGCTGGTTGCCAACGTTGCCCTGATGCTGAACATCATCATTCTCCTGGGGGTGATGTGCTCCATCGGCACGACCCTCACCCTGCCCGGCATCGCCGGCATCGTGCTCACCATTGGCATGGCCGTGGATGCCAACGTCCTCATCTTTGAACGCATCCGCGAGGAGCTTGCGGCGGGCAAATCCATGCGTGGCGCCCTGTCGGCGGGGTATGACAAGGCGTTCGGCACGATCTTTGACACCAACTTAACGACCTTGATCGCCTCGGTCATCCTCATCTTTATGGGCACCGGTCCGGTCAAAGGTTTTGGCGTGACGCTGACCATCGGTGTGTCCGTCAGCATGTTCACTGCGTTGGTGGTCACGCGCTTGATTTTTGACTGGTTGCTGGCCCGGAACCTTCTCAAGGGCATGAAAATGCTCCAGATGGTCCATGGAACCAAAATAGACTTCTTGAAATGGGCGATGCCCGCCTTTGTGGCGTCCTGGGGCTTGATCCTGGTCGGAAATGCTTACGGCCTGTATCGGGGCCGGGATGTCCTGGGGGTCGAGTTTATCGGCGGCAACACCATCACGCTGAACTTCAAGGAAAAGGTCGGAGTGGACCAGCTCCGGGCTTCGGCCGCAAAGGCCGCCGGCGGCGACGTCCTCATCGCCTATCAGCGTGACATCTCGACCGGGAAGGAAAACCTCCGGGTCACCACCCGTTCCACCGGCGAGGAAAAGGCTGGAGAAACGGTGGACATTGCCAGCAAGGTCATTGCCCAGCTTAAACAGGATTTCCCCAAGGCGGAATTTGAAGAAGCCGGGGTGGACCGCGTGGGTCCGACGGTCGGCGCCGAAATTCGCAACGCGGCCATCTACGCCACCCTCCTGGCCATGTTCGGCATTCTGGTCTATGTCGCTTTCCGGTATGAGTTCTCCTTCGCCGTCGGGGCCGTCGTCGCCCTGGTGCACGACATTCTGATGACGCTGGGCTGGTACTTCATGACCGGGCGCGAGCTGAACGCCACCACGGTTGCCGCCCTCCTGACCATCATCGGCTTTTCCATCAACGA
>JARKQH010000242.1 GCA_029974925.1 Verrucomicrobiota bacterium | reverse complement strand
GTGGCGGTAGGGCGCAGCGGAAGGCCGGCCTGGTCATTGGAGCGCGGCCAGGCGCGGGGGAGTTTTCCTTTCGGCTTATAATCGCCAAACAGCACGTCGGCGACGCCCCGGCCTTCGGTGCCGGGCAGCCAGGCGGCGAGGAAGCCGCGGCTCAGGTCCAGCGCGCGTCCCAGGACCAGGGGGCGGCCGGAAAGCAAAATGGTAATCACCGGCCGGCCGGAGGCGGCCGCCGCGGCAACCAGCGCCTCGTCGGCTTCGCTGAGGCGGAGGTCTTCGCGGTCGCCTTTCATTTCGGCATAGGGGAGCTCGCCGATGACGACGATGACGGCGTCGGCGGCGCCGAGGTTGCGGGCGTCGGGGGAGAAGGTGATGGTCGTGCAGGCGCCGACGGTCTGGCGGATGCCTTCGAGGATGGTGGTGCCGCCGCGGGTCACCGGGCCGGTTTTGCCCTGCCAGTCAATCGTCCACCCGCCGCACTGGATGCCGAGGTCGTCGGCCGCCTTGCCCACCACGGCGAGGTGGCGGAGGGTTTTGGGGAGGGGGAGAACGCGGCCTTCGTTTTTGAGGAGGACGAGGGATTCCCGCACGCATTTTCGGGCGACCTTGCGGTGGGCGGCGGACCCGACCTTGTCGAACAACTTGGGCGCGGCATAGGGGTGCTCGAACAGGCCCATCTCGAATTTTGCGCGGAGAATCCGCCGCACGGCGTCATCCACGCGGGCCTGGGGGACTTTGCCTTCGGCCACCAGGGCTTTGAGCAGCGAGATGAACTCGAGGTAATTGTTGGGCTGGCCCGGGCCGTTGGGGATCATGACCATGTCCAGGCCGGCGTTGATGGAAGTTTCGATGTCGCTTTTGTAATCGCCCGGCAGTTGGTCAATCGCGGCCCAGTCGCTGACCAGGAAGCCGCGGAAGCCCAGCTCGCCCTTGAGCACGTCGGTGAGGAGGTATTTATGCCCATGCAGCTTTTCGCCGTGCCAGCTATTGTAGGAGACCATGATGGAGCCGGCGCCGGCTTTGATCGCGTCCTGGTAGGGGGCCAGGTGGATGCGGCGCAAGGTGGTTTCGTCGCACACCACGTTGCCCTGGTCCACGCCGTTCTGCGTGCCCCCGTCGCCGACATAATGTTTGGCGCAGGCCAGAACGCGGAACCCGCCCGGGAGCCGGGCTTGGAGGCCCTGCACGGCCGCGGCGCCAAGCCGCCCGACAAGGTCCGGGTCCGCGCCGAAGCTTTCGTAGGTGCGCCCCCAGCGAATGTTCTGGGCCACGGCCACGCACGGGCCAAACGCCCAGTGCATGCCCGTGCCGGCAATCTCGCGCGCCGTCACGCGGGCGGCGTCGCGCACGAGGTTTGGATTGCGGGTGGCGCCGAGTCCGATGTTGTGGGGGAACACGACGGCGCCGTCCACATTGTTATGGCCGTGCACGGCATCTATGCCGTACAGAATCGGGATTTGCAGGCGGGTTTTGAGCGCCCAGGCCTGCAACTCATCGCAGGTCTTCTTCCAGGTTGCGGGGGAATTGTCCGCGGGGTCGGACCCGCCGCCGCTGAGCATCGAGCCCAGGCAATACTGTTGCACATGGCTCTTGTCCTTCAGCGCGCCCAGGTCCACCTGGGTCATTTGGCCGATTTTTTCGTCCAGCGTCATCTGCGCCAGCAGGGCCTCGACCCGGGCTTCGTTGCGGGAGGACGCGGCGGCGGCCGACAGCAGTCCGGCCAGCGCCAGCGCGGCGGCCAAAGCAGGGCGGGAGCAAAAACAGCGGGGGATGGATGACAAGTTATTCATAAAAACCAGTTCCGGTTGCCCCGTCTCATAAGGGCCGGCAAGGTCCATGTCAACGCCTTTACGTCAGGGCCGGGGAACCGCTAGTCTCGGCGCGTGGACACTGGCACGGCTCGAAATGCCCCGGCGGACCGATGGAACGGGCGGGGTGGCAGGTGGCGGCGCTGGCTGGCGGTGGCGGCGCTGCCGTTGCTGGCGGTGGGGGCCTACGTGCCGGCCTTGCGGGGCGGGTTTATCTGGGACGATCTGCTGCTGGTCCAGCAAAACCCGCTGGTGACCGGCGAGTTCACGCTGGGCTCGATTTGGTTCCGGACGGATTTTCCGCTTTCAACGGTCGTGCTTTGGCTTCAGTGGCTGGCGTGGGGAAACCATCCCGCGGGCTACCACGCCGTCAACGTGGCGCTGCACGCGCTGAACGCGCTGCTGGTGTGGCGGGTGTTGCGGCGCCTGGAGGCGCCGGGAGCGTGGCTGGCCGGCGCGCTGTTCGCTGTTCATCCAGTGTGTGCGGGAACCGTGGCGTGGATTTCCGAGATAAAGAACACGCTCTCGCTGTTGTTTTATCTGCTGGCGTTTCGCGCCTGGCTCGAATACGAGGCCGCCGAGCGTTCCGCCAGGAAGTCCGGGGCCTACGCCCTGTCGCTGCTGGCGTTCGTGACGGCCCTGCTGGCCAAAACCTCGACGGTCATGTTGCCGGTGGTTCTGCTGCTGTGGACCTGGTGGCGGCGGGGCCGGGTGAACCTCCGGGACGTGGCGCGGACACTCCCGTTCTTCGCGCTGTCGCTGGGGTTCGGCCTGTTGACGATTTGGTTCCAGGCCCATCATTTCATTGTCGGCCCGGCGGCGCAAACCGAGAGCTTTTGGGCGCGGCTGGCCGGAGCCGGGCTGGCGCTGTGGTTTTACCTGGGCAAGGCGTTGATGCCGGCGCGGCTCAACCTGATTTATCCGCGCTGGACGATCGAACCGGCCGATCCGGTGGTCTGGCTGCCGCTGGCGGGAGCCGTTCTGATTGCGGCCGTGTGCTGGGTGTTTCGCCATGGGCGGGGCGCCGAGGGCATGCCGCGGCCAGCGGGTTGGGGCCGCCACGCGTTGTTCGGCCTGGGTTTCTTTGCGCTGAACCTGCTGCCGGTGCTGGGGCTGCTTGACATGCATTACCTGGCCATTTCGCGGGTCTCCGACCACTTTCAGTATCTGCCGATCCTCGGGGTGATTGGGTTGGCGGCGGCGGGGTTGGCGCGGGCGACGGGCGGCCGGGGGCTGCCCTGGGTCGCTGCACCGTTGGTGTTGGGGTTGGGATTCCTGACCTGGCAACGCGCGCGCATCGTGGCCGACGAGGAAGCCGTCTGGCGGGACACGCTGGCCAAAAACCCGGCGTCGTGGACGGCGCACAACAACCTGGGGTGCCTCGAAGCCGAACGGCAGCAATTCGGAAAAGCCATCGAGCATTTTTCCGCCGCGATTCAATTGCATCCGCGCAACGCCCAGGCCCACGCCAATCTCGGCAAGGCTTTCGCCGCCCAGAACCGGTTTGCCGAGGCGGAACCCCCGCTGCGCAAAGCCCTCGAGCTCGACCCCGGCAATGCCGAAACTCACCGCCAGCTTGGCGCCGCGCTGGCCGCGCAAAAACAGCTCACCGAGGCCGCGCGGCACCTGGACGAAGCCGCCCGGCTGCGTCCGGAAGCGGGAACGCTGATGGAACTGGCGATGGTGCTGCGGCAGGCCGGGCAGACGCGCGAGGCGGTGGCCCGGCTCCGCCAGGCGATCAAACTCGAGCCGAATGCTTCCGAAGCGTGTAACAATCTGGCCTGGCTGCTGGCAACGAGCCCCGACGACGGCGTGCGCAACGGGGTCGAAGCGGTGCAACTGGCCGAGCAAGCCTGCCGCCTCACCAACTATCAGGACCTCGTCCCCTTGGGCACCCTCTCCGCCGCTTATGCCGAGGCCGGGTGTTTTGAGGAGGCGATTGCGACTGCCCAAAAGGGGTTCGAGCTGGCAAGAGCGGCCAATGACCGCCGCTTCGCCGGCATTCTGCAGGTGCTTTTGAAATCTTACAAAGCCGGCAAACCCTGGCGGGATTCCCCCTGAACGACGGGCGGGAAAAGCCGGTCTTCCCCGCCGGTTTTGCTGGTGCCCACCCGGGAGGTGCGTTATGGAGAAGGCATGCGCTCCCACTTCAAGCTGGTCTTGTCGCTTCTGGCCGGATTGCTCGGCTTCAACGCCGCCGCCGCCGGGTCCCCCATCACCACCGGGACCTTGCTTCGCGAAATGGCCGATTTGGAGCGGCTGGCTCGCTGGCCCGACCCGGTTTATCGGACGGTCCAGTTTTCAAGCTACGACCGGCGCTCGACCACCCCCGAAGCGCCCGGCTGGTTCTCGAATGCTGATGGATTCGGACGCGAGCCAATCCCGGGCTTTTTGAAAGTGTTGCGTGAGCCGGACAACACCCGGCCTGGGCTCTACCTGGTGGCGGAAGTCAGCGGGCCGGGGGCGATTGTGCGCGGATGGTCGGCGGGGATGGGAGGCGTGCTGCGCGTTTACGTGGACCCCGCCGGAGAGGCTGCCGCCGGGGACCAGACCGGCCTGATCTGGGAAAAAGCAGCCTACGATTTCCTGGCGCGACGATCCGAGCACTACGTGGCCGCCGCGGGCTTGAGTCTGGAGGCGGACGATGCCTTCACCCAGCAGGATGCCGATTACCTGCCGATCCCGTTTGCGCGCGGACTGCGGGTCACTTGGGAAGGCACGCTCGACCAACTGCACTTTTATCACCTTCAGGTTCGCCGATATCCGGAGGGCACCCGGGTCCAAAGTTTTGATCCCGCCAGGGACCTCAAGGAATTCGAGGCTGACGCGCGAGCAGCGGTCCGGAGCCTGACTCAGCCCGGACCCGCCCAGACAGGTGAAGTGTTGCCCATCATCGCGACTCTTTCGCCGGGGACCAACTGGGTCTGGACTGTCGAGGGCAAAGGGCCGGCCGCCAGCCGGGAGCTGAAGTTGAAAGTCCGGGCTGATCACCGCGACCAGGCGCTGCGCGGTTGCCTGCTGCGAATCGCCTTTGACGGCGCGCAACGCCCGCAAGTCGAAGCCCCGCTCGGAGACTTTTTCGGGTCCGGCCCGGGCGTCAATCCGTATTCGAGCCTGCCCTTTGATGTTGAACCGGATGGCACGATGATTTGCCGGTGGGTCATGCCGTGGGAGAAGTCCGTGCGAGTCGAGTTGGTGAACTGGACCGACGCCCCGGTAGCCGTCGAAGGCGCGATTCGGCTATCGCCCTGGAATTGGGACGCGCGCTCCCTTTACTTTCGCGCCAAGTGGCGGGCGGACCACGACCTCCTGGCGGGGGCGGCGGCGATGGATTTGCCTTACCTTGTCGCCATAGGCCAGGGGGTGTTTGCCGGCTGCGCCGCCATGATCATGAATCCGTCCGGGGTGCCCACCGCCGGCGGCAACTGGTGGGGCGAGGGGGACGAGAAGTTTCTGGTGGATGGCGAGCTGTCGCCTTCGACTTTTGGGACGGGGTCGGAGGATTATTTCAATTATTCCTGGAGCCGGTGTGACCTTTTCGACCATCCCTATTGCGGTCAGCCGCTCGATTCCGGTCCGGATACCGCGGGCTATGTCTCGAACCACCGCTTTCAAGTGCTGGACGCCATCCCCTTCGAGCGGAGCTTTGCGGGCTTCCTCGAGCTCTGGTCACATCGGCGGACTCCCGGTTTAAGCTACGGGCGGATTGCCTATCACTATGCGCGGCCGGGCGCGGTGGACGACCATCGCGGGCTGACGCCCGCAGACCTGAAGATTCCCGCCCTGCCCAAGCGCAAGCTCGAGGCCGCGGGCGGCGCTGCGGGCGCGCGATTCTTCCTTCCGGCCCAATTGCAACCCCAGGCCACCGCCGGCACGGTCCACACGGCGCCCTTTCCGCTGGCTACGCAGCTCGAGGTCCTGGAGTGGCCGGCGGCCCGCGGCGAACGGCTGACCCTCACGTTGCCGGTGGAAAAAGACGGCCGCGCCGCCCTTCACCTGGTGGCGGTGCATCGCCCCGAGGGCGCCGCGGTGCGCGTGTTGCTGGACGGCAAACGTTTGGAGTTGGGTAACGGCGCGGAAACGGTTGCGTTGCGGTCGGCGCACACGCCGCGGGTGCTTAACGTGAACTTCAAACCCGTGGGACTGAAGGCCGGAACCGCCGCGATGGTCATCGAATGCGTGGAACCGGGGCCGGTCGGGCTGGATTACCTCTGGGTCAAGTATCAATAACCCGCCGCGCGCGTCGGGAGGAACGGGCCGCTCCGGCGGGGTTTGCCCTCGCGCCTAACGATTGCCTCTTTGGGCCAGAATCAGGTCCCGCACCTTGTGTGGATCGGGAACGCCATTGATCCGCTCCGCGCCTTCCACCGTCGCGGCAGTTGAAAGCGTCAGGTCGCCAATGCCGACGAGGCGCGCAAGGAAACTCTGGTCAATATCAATCGAACGAATGTCGCGAGGGTTGTAATCCTGGTAACACTTGGAGAGAAGGCCGCGCTCGAGAGCGATTCGGTCAGGGTAAACTCGCAGCACGGTTGAGAGCCGGCTGAACCAGGCCAGGATCGGTGGAACGATCAGCCAGAAAAAGAACAAATGCCAAGAATAGCGCCACCACGAGGGGCGCACCTCGAGCAACAGTTGCGAGCCGGAAGCGGAGGGTGGGCTGGCGGGCTCGGGAGGCTGGCCGGAAGCAAGTTTTTCCGCAACCGGATAGCCGCAGGTGGGACACGCCCGCGCCGAGTCGGAAACGGGCTTGCCGCAATCCGGGCAGGTAATCAATGCCATAGGTCGGACAAAGGATGGGGCGGAATTCAGCGGGCGGCAAGCACGGAACCGGGGCAACAAAAAGAGCGCTTGCGAGGCGGGATTCAAGGGCAGCCGAGGTCCTGGCTGGGACCGCTGAACCGGCAAGGGAGGGGGAGGGACAAAGGGCCAGGAAATTGGAA